>DATBZT010000001.1:0-2029 GCA_036513055.1 Gemmatimonadaceae bacterium
CCCAAGACACAGGCGATCATTCCCCTCATGAAAAGCTCGCTGTTCGAGCTGATGAGCCTGATGGCCGGCGGAGATTCCATTCGGGATGCGGGCCCCGTCGAGTGGAGCAACGCGCATTCGGTGACAACTGTGCTGGCCGCGTCCGGATACCCCGACGCGCCCCGAATTGGCGATTCCATTCGCATGCCGGCCCCTCCCGTCGGCATTCACGTATTTCACGCCGGCACAAAGCGAAACGCGGATACGGGCGAGCTCGTGACGGCAGGCGGCAGGGTCCTTGCCGTTACAGGAGTCGCCCCGACTCTCGACGAAGCGGCGGCGTGCTCACGCGAATATGCCGAGCGCGTGAGCTTCAGCGGAAAGCAGATGCGGCGGGACATCGGTTATCGCGAGCTGGAGCGGCACGCCGGAGCGTCCTGAAAGCGAGACAATCGCGCGCGAGCAGGCGTAAGCTACCGTACGCCTATCCGCGCCAGAATGTCCGCGTACCGGGGATCCGCACGCAACGGGTCGTAGCCCGGGTCGAGGTGAAGATAGATAAGGCCGGCCGACCGCGCCTGGTACGCCCGCTCCAGCGACTCGAACGCGCTATCCATGTTGCCGAGCGCCGCGTGCCCCATGGCGAGGTACTCGGAACGGACATACTGCTGCCTGGACTCGTTCTCGAGCCGGGTCATGATCTCTTCGGCTTCCTCGCGTCTGTCCAGAGCGGCGAGCGCCAGCACGATCATCACATCGTACGAACGCACTGCACGTTTGAGGGCCTGCCCTCGCTGGAACCAGTCGAGCGCAGCTGTCGGATCCCCCAGTGCGAGATAAGCCGACCCCATCCACACGAAGCCGCGCCCATACTCCTCGTCGACCTCCAGCAGCTCCTTCCCCGCCGCGATCGCGCCTTCATAGTCCTTGTCGTACAGCAGGAAGCGAGTCAGCCACCCAGCGTACTCCACACGCAACGGGTCCAGCTCAACCGCCCGCCTGACGGCCTCGACACCCTCGCGCATTCGGCCAACCAGCGGCAACGCAGTCCCAAGGACCCATTGCGCCTCGGAGTTGTTTGGACTGAGCTCAACCGCGCGATCCAGACGTTCCACTCCTTCGGCAAACGCCCACTCGTGCCAGCACAGCACCTTGCCCACCGAGATCATCGCGTCGGCAAGGTCGGGGTCGCGCTGCAACGCCCGCTCTGCCGCCGCCTTTGCCTGCGGATAAGCGTCGTCCGGTGCAACCCAGTCGTCCGCGAGACCGCACCAGACGTCGGCTATCCCCGCATACGCCCGCGCGAATCCCGGATCCTGGAGCAGGGCGTGCTGAAACAAGTCGAGCGCCTTTCGAAGACTTTGCTCGCTGGCCTTGTCGAAGTGATAGCGGCCCTTCAGATACGTGGTGTAGGCTTCAAGGTTCTTCGTCGGCACCACCACCGGTGCACTCGCGCTACCTAATCGCACCTTCAGCGCCTCGACGATCGACCTCGATATCTCGTCCTGCACAGCGAAGACGTCCTCGAGCTGGCGATCGTACGTCTCAGACCATAGCTGATACCCGTTTTCCACATTCACCAGCTGCGCCGCGATGCGAATGCGGTTGCCGATCTTCCGAACGCTGCCTTCCAGCACCGACGTCACGCCGAGTCGCTCCCCCACCTGTCGCACGTCCACATCTTTCTTGCCCTTGAAAGCGAACGACGACGAGCGTGAGGCCACATGCACTCCCGGCACCTTGGCGAGCGCGTTGATGATCTCTTCCGTCATGCCGTCGCTGAAATACTCGTTCTCGGGGTCGGCGCTCATGTTCGCAAGCGGGAGCACGGCGATCGCCTTTGGAGCGCTGGACGCTTTCACCTCGGTCGGTGTGGTAACCGCAGTACCTTCTCCAGTTCGAATGATCGCACGCAGCGCATCGACAAAGTCGGCGCCGGTTCGATAGCGATCAACCGCCGATCGAGCGAGAGCGCGACTGAGCGCGGCTTCCACCGCATCAGGCACGCTGCGCGTGATCTGCACACTCGGAACCGGCGACATGAAGCGCT
>DATBZT010000002.1:0-2224 GCA_036513055.1 Gemmatimonadaceae bacterium
GCGCTCGCTCAGGCCGATGTGGGAGTAGCGATGAATAGCGGCACGCAGGCGGCACGCGAAGCAGGCAACATGGTGGACCTCGACTCGAATCCGACCAAGCTGATCGAGATCGTGGAGATCGGGAAGCAGCTGTTGATGACGCGCGGATCACTGACGACATTTTCGATCGCGAACGATGTCGCCAAGTACTTCGCCATCATCCCCGCGCTCTTCCTCGCCACCTATCCCGCCCTTGGCGCGCTCAACCTGATGCGCCTTCACTCGCCTCAGTCCGCGATTCTGGCTAGCGTGATCTTCAACGCGCTGATCATCATCGCTCTGATTCCTCTGGCGCTGCGCGGAGTGAAGTACCGTCCGGCTCCAGCCGGGATCATTCTGCGCCGGAACCTGATTGTCTACGGAATCGGCGGCCTCATTGTGCCGTTCATCGGCATCAAGCTCATCGATGTCATCCTCGTTCTCGTTCGCGCTGTATAGCGACAGGAAATGTCATGATACGCAAACAGCTTCGGCCAGCAATTCTGCTCACCCTTGTCTTCATCGTCGTTACCGGACTGGTGTATCCTGGCATCGTGACGGCAGTCGCGAGGGTGGTGTTCCCGAATCAGGCGAGTGGCTCGCTGGTGACGGTCAACGGACGGGTAATCGGCAGCAGACTGATAGGGCAACAGTTCTCCCAGCCGTGGTACTTTCACCCGCGTCCATCGGCAGCGGGCGACGGCTACGATGCGACTGCATCGGGCGGAACCAACAAAGGACCCACGGACAGAAAGCTGGCGGACACGCTCATCGCCGGCGCGATCGCCCAGGCGGAGAGTGCCGGTGTACCGAAGGGAAGTATCCCGACGGATATGGCAACCTCGTCAGCCTCGGGCCTTGATCCCCATATCTCTCCCGCCAACGCCCTGTTCCAGGTAGCTCGCGTGGCGGCTGCACGCGGAGCCGACAGCTCGCAAGTACGCGAGCTCGCGCTCCACTACGTCGAGTCCCGCCAATTCGGTTTTCTCGGCGAGCCCAGGGTGAATGTCCTCGCGCTGAACCTCGCGCTCGATAATGCGTTTCCTCGTCGAGCTTCCGCGCGCAAGTAGCGCGCACTTTGCAAATCAATAATTCCATGAAGAATACGACGTTATTTAATATCATTCCGACGCTGCCGTTGGCATTTGCCGTAGGCGTAGCCTCCGCTCAAACGCCAGGACCGTCTGCCGCCACTCCAGCGGCGAGCGACTCTGCGGGCGCTCACGCGACGCCTGACACGGCGGTCACCGTCGCTTTCGGCGGCTTCGTCGACAACTATTACGCCTATGATTTTGGCCGCCCCGTGAATTTCGACCGGCCGTTTACCACCCAGGCGGTACGACACAACGAATTCAACGTGAATCTTGCCTGGGTTGAGGTCAAAGTCAGCGGTCCGCGTGTACGGGGCCGGCTCGCGCTCCAGGCCGGGACATCGGTGCAATCGAATTACGCCGGAGAGCCGGCTATTGGAGCAGTCAGCGGCCCAAGTCTCTCGCGCTTCATTCAGGAAGCAGTGGCCGGATATCAGATCAGCCCATCGCTGTGGGTGGACGGAGGAATCTTCCTCTCGCACATCGGTGTGGAAAGCTTCATCTCTCGCGACAATCTGACGTACACGCGCTCCTTGAGCGCCGATTTCACGCCATACTATGAGAGTGGCGTCAAGCTGACGTGGCAGGCTACGCCGAAGCTGTCCGCGCTCTTCACCGTTGTGAACGGCTGGCAGAACATCTCGGAGAACAATCACGACAAAGCTGTAGGTGCGCGGCTCGACTACGCACGAAGCTCGAGCACGACGTTCTCCTACTACAACTTCGTAGGCAACGAGGCGTCGTCAAGCCGCCTTCGCGTCTTCAATGGAGTGGGATTCAAGAGTGGTCTGACGCCGGCCTTCACACTGCAAGGCAATTTCGACTACGGTACGCAGCAGCAGGCGGTGACCGGGAGCTCGTCGTGGTGGTCAGCTGGCCTCATCGGAAAGCTGCAAGTGACACCGGTTGTTGGAATCTCGGGGCGCGCCGAACGGTATCAGGATCCGGATCAGGTCATCGTCGTCACGGCATTCCCGGGCGGATTCAAGGCAACCATGGCCTCTCTGGGACTCGATGTCTCCCCGCTCGGCAACACGCGGGTTCTGTGGCGAAGCGAGCTGCGCGGGACATGGGCGGGCGATCCGATCTTCCCCAACCGTTCGGCCTCGACTGGA
>DATBZT010000003.1:0-5370 GCA_036513055.1 Gemmatimonadaceae bacterium
CGACAGTCGCGACTGGGCGGCATCCAGCGTGTCGGTCAGCTCGCAGACGCACCGCTCTCCTTTCCGGAGCAGCTCGATGATCTCGAGCCTGGTCTCGTCGGAGAGGGCGTGAAAGAGCTCGATCGCGCGTTCAGTTCGGGAGTGGACTGCTACGGCCATGAGCCCAATATATCAAGATAACTTGTTATGTCAATCCTGGAGTTCGGCCCCCTGCGCTCCTTTACGCGTTTCGGTGGTTGATGCTGACAGCGCCCGTTCCCGGCTCCAGGCAGGTGACCGCGCGAGGTCTGGACGCACCTCATGCCCAATCTTACTTTTCGCTTATGATGCGTCGCTCCGTGGCTGGACGAGTGCTGACTCCGCTGATCGGACTCTGTTTGATGTCCAACAGCGGTTTTTTCCTTGTTGTGCCGCCGTGCCCGATGCATGGTGTGGGTGCGACACACGCATCGATGAGCATGCCGGCGGGTGCCACGCGTTCCTCCGGTGCTCCACACCACCATGGCTCGAAATCCGCAGACACACACGGTTGCGACTGCGCGGGTGGATGCGGAAACCTGCCGCAACACTTGGCACTCTTCGATCTGGTCACGCTCACGGCGGCGGTGGGCACTTGCACATTGGTGCAAGCAAGTGATCCTCAAGTTCGCGTCCTCAGCGGCGTCCGGCATCTTCCTTTCGCAACAGGACCCCCGCCTCGTCTCTTCGTCTGATCACGGCTGATTCATCGCCCTCGGCGATGAATCCAATCACATCAGTGGAGAGATACGATGGCGCTCTTTTTTGCTCTGCGAGGCGGAGCGATTCCAGCCTGTTTGCTGTACGTGATGCTTGGCGTTGCCAGTCCACATTTGATCACGGCGCAAATCCCAACTCGTCCGGATACGACTCAAATCCCAACTCGTCCGGATACGACCCAAATCCCAACTCGTCCGGATACGACCCGTTTATCCGCAACGGATTCCGCTCGCGTCCGCCGACTTGGCACCGTTACTGTCACCGCCGCCCCGGCTGAGCGAGCAGCACCATTCAGATCGACGCGGATTGACGCGACGACCATCAAGCAAACGCCCGCTCACGACGCCTACGACCTTCTCCGCCAAACAGCGGGCCTGGAAGTTCATGAGCAGGGTCAGGGACCCGGCTTCGCGTCCAATGCGTCGCTCCGCGGATTCAGCTCCGATCACTCTACTGACCTGGCGCTCTGGATCGACGGTGTGCCGGTCAACGAGCCTGTGAACGGCCACTCCGAGGGCTACAACGATTTCGATGTCTTATTTCCCGGCGGCGTGAGTGAGTTCGATGTCATCAGGGGTCCGACATCGGCGTTGTATGGGAATTTCGCGTTAGCTGGTGTGGTGAACGTCCGGACTCTAGAGCGAATGCGGGGGACTGAGATTACCGCTTCTGGCGGATCTTTTGGGCGAGCCGATCTGATGGCACTTGGAGGGTTTGACGCGGCCGAGAAGGGAGGCGGAGTCCTCGGGGCGCGTTTTCTCCACGAAAACGGCTTTCGCCCGCACGCTCGCTCTGACCTCGGCCAGGGTCACGCGCGGCTCGTGCGCGACATCGCGCCGGGAATCACGCTCGATGGAGGTCTCGAGCTTTACGGCTCGCGCTGGACCTCCGCAGGATTCCTCAGCGAAGACGAATTTACGCGCCATGAATATGACGTCGTTTCTAACCCCAGCGACGGTGGGTACAAGCGGCGTGCTCAGGAGCGCACGAGTCTTAGGGTGGTGCGCGGAAATGCGCTTTGGAGAACCACTCTCTACGCAACGCAGAGCCGCTGGCAGCTCTTTCTGACAATTCCGCCGGCCGGAGGTCGGTTTGAGGGAAGCGGAAGTCAGACCGAAGAGGAGGATGCGCGCCACGGTTACGGGCTTACAACCGCACTGACTCGAGTCTATTCTCGAGGCGAATTCACTCTGGGTGGTGAGGGCCGGTGGGACAAATCCGGCTACCAAAACTATTTCACGACGGCACGTGTTCGCGACTCCGCTGCCTTGCTCGTGGATGCCAGTCAGCTTTCCGGTGCGATTTTCGTGCAATCACACCTTGATCTGACCAGTCGGTTGCGTGCTGACATCGGCGCGCGTTATGACGAGATCAACACTCGTTCGACGCCCACCGATCCGAGTCAGCAGGGTAGCCTCCTCACCGCATCGCATGGCGTCTTGTCGCCGAAATTGGGCAGCCTCCTGAAACTCACGCCGTGGCTCGGCGCATACGTCAATGCCTCCCGCGGCTTCCGGTCCACGGACGGTGTCATCTCCGACCCGACCTTGGCTCCTGTCACAGCTTGGTCGTATGAGGGCGGACTCAAGCTCGATCGAGAACAAATCAGCGCTTCCGTGGATGTTTTTCAGATGGACGTCAGCAACGAACAAACTTTCAATCCGCTTAACGGCAATGCGTCCAACGGTGGCTCGAGTCGCCGCCGCGGATTGGAACTCGAGCTGCGAGCGCCGGTCGCAACTAATGGAGCACTCACAGCGGATTGGGCATTTCTCGATGCGCGCTATCGCTCTCTGACCGTGGCCGGCGACACGGGACCGCTTATTCTGAACGGCCTGCGCGTATATAACACTGCGTCATACGTCGGGGCGGCTGCCTACACTCTGGCGCCGATCGATGCGAAGTGGGGCGTTCGCGTCGCCGGCAACTGGATAGGAAGGTATTCACCCTTCGATGAGCCGGGCGTTCTCCTGGGAGGATATGGGTTGATGCACTTGAGTGGGACGGCGCGCCTCGGCGCTGTGGAACTCGATCTGGGTGTGAGAAACATGCTTGACCGCGCGTATCCGGAATTAGTGGCCGGGCATATCGTTTCGCCCGGGCAGCCGAGGGCACTGTTCGTCACAATGCGAAGCAGATTGTGATTCGGAGGCGCCGAGCGATCAAGGCTCGATGCCCGTGAGAAAGCCCGTAACGACAATTATCAGAAATCCCACCAGGAGCTCGAGGCTGGCCGAACGCCGAAGGCGGGCGAATCCTTCCTCGTTCACGAGCTGTGGCTGAACTTTTCTGAAGTTGTAGGCACCGATCATCAGAGTAGTGGCGACCAGCGCGAGCTTGATCATCAGAGTTTGTCCATAAGCTGTTTGCCAGAGCGCAGAGAGATGCTCCAGGTGCACCCAGGATGCGATGAGTCCACTAACAACAACGACCGCAGCCGAGGCTAACGCTATAGGCGAAAAAGAATTCACAAGCGATGCAACGGATGACCACCGTTCGACGCCGTCGTGGGCGAAAGCGAGTGGGACGCCAACCACCATTACGGCAAAGAGACTTCCAAGCCAGCTCGATGCACCGATGACGTGAAGAAAATCGCTGGCGATCATCAAAGACGTGAACCTTGGACTTGCTGCTGCATGTCCGGCAAGCGCAGGTGTTACGGCCAGCACAATCGCCGAGATGCTTGCGGCCAGCCAGGCACCACGAAGACGCCGCACCGCGAGAGCCAGAGACACAAGGGCCACGAGAGCCGCCCCGAGTTCGAGCCGGAGGGCAAATCCCCACCGTGTATGCATAGCCATGTCCGTCATGCTCATGGTCTGCATACCCGGCATCGTACTCATCAACTCCGACTCCAGAAAAATTCTTGCGAATGCGCTTAGAATCACGAACACACTCGCGACGAGCCCAAGGATAGCTGCGCGCCGTTCCATCTTTGCACTCAGGTCCACGCCGATTCCACGTGCCCGCGGGAGGACGAGCGTTCGAAATGCAGTCGCACCGATGAGGACAAGGAGACCGACAAACGAAAGGGTGCGGGCAAGGGAATTACTCACAGACGAAGCCGCATCGGCTCCTTCCCCATTCTCGCCGCTCGTCGATAAGACCGTTGTGGCATTTCCAGACGCAATCGTGTCCATAGCCGCACCAACCGGGGGCACGGGCCCGTTTGATGGCAGGGCTGCTGTTGGCAAAACGACGAAGCTGAAAGTACCGTGCGTAGGATGCCCGTCGGACGCCGCTGTCCGCCACGCGACCGTGTATCGTCCGGGCGGGAGCGGCTGGGAAACACGAACTAAAACTGTGAGCGGATCGCCTCGATCGTTCTCAGGCGCGGCCAGCACGAACTCTTTTCCATTCGCGTCCCTCATCGAAATGACGGTCAGAGAAATCTCTGGGCGCTCGGAGAACCAGAGCCGGATCATTTCGGGTGAGCCGGTGATCCGGGACCCCGCGGCTGGCTCACTACGCTTCAATTGAGCGTGTGCCCACGCACGCGCCGGACACAAGAGCACCGCGAGCGCGAGGCCTAGTCGCAGCGTCCTACTCATGGTCTTGTTTCATTCTTGCATTCCACCCATGTCGCTCATGCGCATCTTGGGTCGAGGTGAGTGAAAGGGACGCAGTCGCAGGAAGATGAAGGTACCAGTTGGACGCCTGGAACCGTAGCGTTCTCGCTCCTGGACCCGCTCATTTTCCGGCACATGATCGACGACTAAGCGACGCGCTTTGGCAGGATGCGAGGCGATACTAAGCAAGGCCCGACGGCGTAGCCCGAGCAATGCCGCCGAGTGCGGCGATGAGCGTCAGCTCGGTTTCGGGCACCCACTCGACGAGCCCGCGCACAGTCTTCTGAAACCATTCCCGGTCGACGGCTCCGCGCTTTACCGCCCGGGCACGCTCAAGCTTGAGCTCTTCCTCCAGTTTTTCGAGATAAGGGCCCGCCGGCTCTCTGCCGACCGCCTTCATTCCGGCCTTGATGCACTTCCGCGTCTGTGTTATCGCGGCATCAAATGCGGATTCAAGCTCAGCAGTAGCGGCCAACGCTATTTCTCGGGCATCGAATTGTGGAAACGACTGTGTAAGTAAGTGGATACTTGCATTTTCTCGATCGCTATTTTTGATTTCCCTGGCCATGAATCACCGAGACGCAATCCTCGCCGCCGCTGCCGGAGTCTTCGCGCAGCATGGCTTCCGTGGCTCTACCACCCGTCGCATCGCGGACGCCGCGGGGGTAAACGAGATCACGATCTTCCGCCAGTTCGGGTCAAAGGAAGTGCTGATTCGCGCTGCAATGCAACACCTGACGCAATCGGCTGGCCTTGCGGTCCTGCCGGACATCCCGTCCGACCCCGAGCGGGAGCTGACGGTGTGGAGCGAGTCGTTAATGCAGCATTTGAGACTTCGGAGCTCGATTATCCGTAAGACGATGAGTGAGATCGAGGAGCGACCGGAAATGGGCGAGTGCGCCAGCGATGTCCCTAGACGGGCGTCGAACGATCTATGTCACTACCTCGCCGCGCTGAAGCGGCAGGGGAGGGTCACTGGAAAATTCGAGCCGAGGACGGCTGCCGCAATGCTCATGGGGGCGATCTTCGCCGACGCTATGGGACGCGAAATGATGCCCGAGGT
>DATBZT010000004.1:0-5605 GCA_036513055.1 Gemmatimonadaceae bacterium
TCCGCCAAGATGGGCAACGGGGTCTGGACAGTGGAAATCATCCCCGCCGAGATCCAGCCGCCCCCCCGAACGGCCGAGGGCGCCAGCGGAAACCGCATTCGCATCGGAACCGGGCCCGTCACGAACTGGGGTGACGACACAAACGTCGTAGTTGCCTTCAACGAGCAGGTCCTGCTCGGCCGCCACCGGCTTGGTGCCCTGGCCGCCGACGCCATCGTTCTGCTCGAGAACTCCTGGGCCACCAACTCGAATCAGGACATCCGCGCCGCCTGGGAGAAGGCACTCGCCGAGCTCTCCGCGCAGTCGTACCGGATAATCGAAGTCCCGATGGAGGAGCTCTGCCTCACCATCGACGAGAATCCGAAGAAAGGGAAGAACATGTTCGTCCTGGGGATGCTGGCTCACATCTACAGCCGCAGCCTCGAGCGAATCGAAGAGCAGATCGCGTACGCTTTCCGCAAGAAATCAGAGGAGGTGTACCTGCGGAACGTCGCGCTCATGCGACTGGGCGTCGAATGGGCTGCGGCAAACCTCGATTTCAGGATCGAAGTTCCCACTAATCCTCCCGCCGAAGCTCTTGTCGTGATGAACGGCAACGAAGCACTGGGAATGGGTGCCCTGGCGTCAGGCATGGAGCTTTGCGCGATGTATCCGATCACGCCCGCCACGTCGGTCTCTCACTACCTGGCCGAGGTCTTCACGAAGTTCGGCGGCATTCTGCATCAGGCGGAGGACGAGATAGCGGCCGTGGGAGTGGCAATCGGCGCGTCGTACGCCGGGAAGGTCGCGTTCACCATCACGTCCGGCCCGGGCCTCGCGCTCAAGACGGAATTCATCGGGTTGGCTGTCATGACCGAGATTCCGCTTGTCGTGATAGACGTGCAGCGCGGCGGTCCGAGCACCGGCCTGCCGACGAAAGTGGAGCAGTCCGATCTCCTCGCGGCGCTGTTCGCGCAGACCGGCGACGCGCCACGTGTCGTGATTGCACCCGCGACAATCGAGGAATGCTTTCATTCAGTGGTCACCGCCCGCCAGATCGCCGAAACGTTTCGCACGGTGGTGTTCATTCTCTCCGACGCCAATCTCTCCACGGGCGTTCAGCCATTCCCGCGGCCGCAGCTGAAAAGCGAGTGGTTTGCTCCAGAGCCCGATCTCGGGCCAGTGAAGGAAGGGCAGCGCCCCTACGAATGGGACCCCCGCATGGGCACATCGACTCGCGCGATTCCCGGGCAGCCGGGCGGAATGCACACCGTTACCGGGCTTTCCCACGACGAAGGGAGCAAAGTCGCATACGACGCCGGCGTTCATCAGCACTCGACGACGATGCGAAGCCGCAAGATTGCAGTCCTCCAGCAAACACTGCTTCCGCCTGCGATCCATGGCGACCAGGACGGCGACCTTCTCATCGTCGGCTGGGGCAGCACCAAAGGCGCCATCGAGGAAGCGATCGACAGAGCGCGCGCGGAAGGCATTCGCGCCTCATCGGCACACCTGACATTCCTGTCGCCGCTGCAGCCGGGCCTCAAGGAAATCTTCTCGCGGTTCCGCAAAGTGATGACGGTGGAGATCAACTACAGCGATCCCCCCGGAGACCCCTACATCACTGAAGAGAACAGGAGACGAGGCCAGCTCTCGATGCTTCTTCGGGCGCAGACTCTCTGCGACGTGGACTGCTGGACGCGCGTTCCGGGAGAGCCGCTGCGCCCGGGCTTCATTTACGGGGCAATACGCGACGCCGTGGCAACGCTCCAAGGAGACAAGTCATGACTGCAAGCTGTGCGATGCTGCCGCTGCTCGACAACGATGATCGTGAGTTCGCTCTCGACGACTACGAGGGAGCCATCGCCCGATGGTGCCCCGGCTGCGGAGACCACTCAGTGCTCACTTCCGTTGAAAAGCTTCTCGTGTCAGAGCAGCTCAAGCCTGAGCAGACGGTGTTCGTGTCGGGAATCGGCTGCTCCAGCCGTTTTCCTCACTACCTCAAGACGTACGGTTTCCATGGCCTGCACGGGCGCGCGCTTCCCGTTGCCACGGGCGTGAAGCTCCATCGTCCCGACCTCGAGGTGTTCGTGGTGATGGGAGATGGCGACTGCTGCTCCATTGGCGCCGCTCACTGGATTCACGCCATTCGCTACAACATCCGCATGGTGGTAATGCTGCTCGACAACAGCATCTACGGGCTGACGAAGAAGCAGACCTCGCCGACAACCCCTCAGGGATACAAGACGAACACTCAGCCATTCGGGAGCTTTCTCCCGCCGCTCAACCCTCTGTCCACGACACTCGGCACCACGAATGTGTCGTTCGTCGCGCAGACAGCGGAGTGGGTGCCGGCGCATCTGTATGCAACGCTTCGGGCGGCCTACCGTCACCCGGGACTTGCCTTTGTCCGGATTCTCCAGCGGTGCCCGATGTTCACGCAGGGCATCTACGAGGAAGCGGTAAGGAATCCGGCAATGATCGACCTGCTCGTTCACGACGATGGAGTGGTTGCGCCGGAGCTGGACAAGATCTACAAGAATCGCGTTGCACACGATCCGTCGGATCTCGATGCCGCTAGGCGCCTCGCCGAAGACGGCGATCACATCCGGCTGGGACTCTTCTACAGGAACGAAGCCCGAGCACGCTACGATCTGCTCCGGCGGCCGCCGGTTGTCACCACAAGCGAGAAGATTGCCCTCCTGAATGCGGAGCTGGACCACTATGCCGTCTGACGAGCGCGTTGCAGCGGCGCTTTCCGCTGTCGGCCCGCATATCGTGGCGTTTCGCCATGCGGTGGCCGGAACGCTCGAGCGAGCCAGAAACATCCTGGCGGCCGACTCCGGACCGGGTCAGACCCGCACCGCGCTGGGTGACTTTGCCGCGGGTCGCATAGATCCCGATCGCTTTGCGATGATTTCATCCGGCGCAGGACCGCTTGACGCAGTCAGTCGCGGGGCGCTCCGGCATGCCATCGAGGCGCTCGAGTTTCTGTTCAATGCCGGGGATCAGCAGTTCGTTGTGGAGGTGCCGCGCGGAGGATCGGCCGCATACGCGATTGGCGCTCGAATGCAAACCATCGGCGCGGCGTTCTCGGCTTCGGCCACAGTGGAGCTGGTTCGGCGCCGCACTTACGATCAGGCGCAGCGCGACGCGCCACTGCCGGAATACCCATTTGAAAAATGGACCGTCGGCGAGCGGAAGCTCGCACCGCCGCTCGTGGTCCAGCTGGACGGTCGTGACCTCGACCCCTTCGAGCTTGCTCCGTTCATCGATGGCCGCGTTTGCCTCGTTCTTGTGGTTGAGGAGCCGTGCGCGCCGGCGCCCCTTGCGCGCCTCGTCTCACCCGGAGTGTTCGTAGCTCAAACCGACGATGCAAAAATTGTCGGGGGGCTGACCGAGCTCGATGCGCCTGCCGTCATTGCCGTCATGAAGGGGCCGGGGGCCCGATTCGTTCATGACCCCCGGACGAGAGGGGGGATGTGGCAGCGGCTCCATGTCACTCACATGCCCGATGCAATCCCCCGAAAATCACTCGGTCTCCGCAGCTCCTGGCAGCAGCGTGAAGACCTGGCTCACCTGAGAGCGCTGATGGAGCCGCCCGTTCTTTCGGCGATTACAGATGGCGTACTCGCCACCGGTGACGGCAAGGCCAATCCCACTGATCGCCTCACAGCCTGGCTGATCGGACAGGCCGGATTTCAGGGGGACAAGGCGTGATTCTCAACGCAGCGCTGATTCTTGGCGGTGTCGGGTTGGTGTTTGGCGTGTTCATCGCCATCGCCAACAAGCGGTTCTGGGTGTGGGAAGATCCGCGGATCGACATTGTCTCTCAGATGCTGCCCAATGCGAATTGCGGAGCGTGCGGGCTTCCAGGTTGCCGCGCTTTTGCCGAACAAGCCGTGGCCGGGCAAGTGACGCCGGCGCAATGCACGGTTTCGGGCGAAGCCGCCCGCGGGCAGATCGCCAGCTACCTCGGCGTCGACGTCGGCGAAGCGGTGAAGAATGTTGCGCGGCTGCTCTGCGCGGGCGGGACCGACGTCGCCGGCTATCAAGCCGAGTATCGCGGGCTCCCGACGTGCGCTGCGGCCGCTGCCGTCGCGGGGGGAGGGAAGAGCTGCGCGTGGGGATGCCTCGGACTCGCCGACTGTGAGCGCGTCTGCGACTTCGACGCGATCCACATGAGCGAAACAGGTCTCCCGGTGGTGGACATCGACAAGTGCACGGCTTGCGGCGACTGCGTCGAAGCGTGCCCCAAATTGCTCTTTGAATTGCGGCCCGTGAATGCGGGACTGCTCGTACAATGCAAGAACCTGATTGGCGGCGACGAGGTCCTCGAGCAGTGCAAGGTTGCATGCACGGCATGCGGCAAGTGCGTGCAGGACGCCATAGAGGGATTGATCAGTGTCGCCAGTGGAGTAGCCGTGCTGAACTATGACAAGATCGCGTGGGCCGAACCGCGCGCCGTTGAGCGGTGCCCGACCGGAGCGATTGTGTGGCTCACGGGCGCGCAGTTCGCGGGTGTGCCCACGATGGAAGGGAGTATTTCGCAATGAAGCTCTGGACAGGTTCCAAACCGAAGGCCGCGCCGGCGGGCCCGACATATCCCGGTGTGCTGCAGGCACTCGACGGCGGCAGCGCCGTAGTGGCCATGGAGACGGCGGCGAGTGAAGCCGCCGGCGCTTATCCCATCACGCCGTCAACGCAGATGGGCGAAGGATGGGCGGTGGCGGTGGCCGAAGGGAAACGCAATGTGAACGGCCGGCGACTGCTCTTCTTCGAACCCGAAGGAGAACATGCCGCCGCCGCAGTCACCGCCGGCATGTCCATGTCCGGATTGCGCGCGACGAACTTCTCGAGCGGACAGGGGATCGTCTACATGCACGAGTCGCTCTACGCCGCAGTCGGCAAGCGACTGACGTATGTGCTCAACGTTGCGGCGCGAGCGCTGACCAAACACGCGCTCAACGTGCACGCCGGCCACGACGATTATCACGCGGTGGACGACACCGGGTTCTTCCAGCTCTTTGCGAAAGACGTGCAGGAGTGCGCCGATCTCAACCTCATTACGCATCGTGTCGCCGAGCTTTCGCTCAACCCCGGCATCATCGCGCAGGACGGATTCCTCACGAGTCACGTCATCGAGTCGCTGCGACTTCCCGAGCGCGACCTCATCAAGACGTTTCTGGGCGACCCGGCTGACGTGATCGAGTCGCCGACGCCGGCGCAGCGGCTGGTATTCGGCGACAGGCGTCGCCGCATTCCCGAGTCGTTCGATCTCGACTATCCGGCAATGCTCGGCGTGGTGCAGAACCAGGACAGCTACGCCCAGGGCGTGGCGGCACAGCGTCCCTTCTACTTCGATCACATCGCCGATCTGACCGACCGCGCGTTCGATGAATACGCGGCGCTCACCGGGCGCCGCTACGAACGCGCGTCGGGTTACCGGACAGACGATGCGGAATGGGTAATCGTCGGCCAGGGTTCGGTCGTTTCGAACGCCGAGGCGGTGGCCGACCACCTGCGCGCGACGCGCGGGCTCAAGGTCGGCGTGCTCAATCTCACGATGTTCCGGCCTTTTCCCGCCGACCTGATCGCCGCACTGCTTGCCGGAAAGAAAGGCGTC
>DATBZT010000005.1:0-4882 GCA_036513055.1 Gemmatimonadaceae bacterium
AACGCACAAGGTCGATCCCGAGTCGATGGAGACGAATGCCGACTGGTCGCCGTACGAGGGATGGGATCTCGCCGGCTTCGCCCGCACGACGCTCTCCCGGGGCGATGTGATCGTCGATGATTACCAGGTCGTCGGAACGGAAGGCCGCGGGAAGTGGCTACCGCGCAAGACCGCAGGCCTGGCATCGTGACAACGACAGCCGCGGGCGCTACGTACGCGCCCGAGGCCGTGTCCGTGCCAGAAGACATCCAGGCAAGTCCCCTCTGGAACAAGGATCTCGCGCCGACTCCGCTGTCTCGTCGCACTTGGTCCACGTACAACATCGCCGCCCTGTGGATCGGGATGAGTGTGGTGATCACAACCTACACGCTCGCTTCGGGCCTGATGCAGGAAGGAATGAACTGGTGGCAAGCGTTGATGACGATTCTCCTCGGCAATGTCATCGTGCTGATCCCGATGGTCCTCAACGCGCACGCCGGAACCAAATACGGGATCTCTTTCCCGGTGATGTGCCGAGCAAGCTTCGGAGTGCGCGGCGCAAACATTCCGGCGATGCTCCGCGCCGTCGTCGCGTGTGGGTGGTTCGGCATTCAGACATGGATCGGCGCCTTGGCCCTCAACACGCTTTTCGTTGCCGCCTGGCCGCGCTGGAGCACAGTTACGGGCGGCGTGGCTCTGGCGTTCGCTCTGTTCTGGCTGATCCAGGTCGCGATCATCGCCAGAGGAATTGAGGGGATCAAGATGCTGGGGAGTTATGCGGCGCCCTTTCTCCTCTCGGGGGGAATCCTGCTGCTGCTGTGGGGAATTCGTCACGGTGGAGGATTGGGTCACATTCTGACTGAATCGCAGCGCCTGCAAGGCAAGGATCCGAAGGTTTCATTCTGGAGGCTTTTCCCGCCCGCTCTTACGGCGAACGTCGGGTATTGGGCTACGCTGAGTCTCAATATTCCGGACTTCACACGCTACGCCAGGAGTCAGCGATCACAGGTCACTGGACAGGCGCTCGGACTGCCGACGACGATGACGACGTTCGCTTTCATCGGAGTGGCCGTGACGAGCGCGACGATCGTGATCTTCGGAAAGGCGGTTTGGGATCCGGTGGTCCTCGTTACGATGATTGGCGGGCCGGTACTGATAATCTTTGCGGCTCTGATCGTGCTCGCGGCGCAGCTCCACACCAACATGGCGGCCAATGTAGTCTCGCCCGCGAATGACTTTTCGCACCTGAGCCCAAAGCGGATCAGCTTCGTGACCGGCGGAATCATCACAGCGATCATCGGGATTCTCATGATGCCGTGGAAGCTCTACGCGGGCGCGAGTGCGTACATCTTCACGTGGCTGATAGGATACTCGAGCCTCATGGGAGCGCTCGGTGGAATTCTGATCTGTGACTATTGGCTGCTGAGGAAACAGCGTCTCGATGTAGATGACCTGTTCCGCATGAACGGGCGCTACAGTTATTGGGGCGGGGTGAATCCGCGCGCGGTGGTGGCGCTCGTTCTCTCGGTTCTTCCCGTTATTCCGGGATTTGTGCGTGCCGCCGTCACACCCGGGGGCAGAGTTGCGCACCCTGACTTTTTCGATCAACTCTATTCATACGCCTGGTTCGTTACGTTCGGCCTCAGTTTTCTGATTTACTGGCTGCTGATGCGACGTCAGATCGTTACTGACAAGTCGACTTCTCAATAATCATAGGGAGATAGCGGGATGGCCCGTCTCGTCAAATGTGGTCTCATCCAGGCATCGCATGCGTGCTCGACAGACGAGCCGCTGGAGAAGATCCGCGAAGCCAACATCGAGAAACACCTGAAATTCCTGAATCAGGCGGGGAAGGAGGGCGTGCAGATCGTCTGCATGCAGGAGATTTTCACCGGCCCGTATTTTTGCGCCGAGCAGAACATCAAGTGGTATGACGCGGTGGAACGGATTCCTGATGGGCCGACGACGCGCCTGATGCAGGAGGTCGCGAAGCGGCACTCGATGGTGATTGTCGCGCCGATCTACGAGGAAGACGAAACCGGCGTGTACTACAATACGGCGGCCGTGATCGACGCCGACGGAAAGTATCTCGGGAAATACAGGAAGAGCCACATCCCCCACTGCCCGCCGGGATTCTGGGAGAAGTTCTATTTCAAGCCCGGCAATCTCGGATACCCGGTGTTCAAGACTCAGTACGCCGACATCGGCGTCTATATCTGCTACGACAGGCATTTTCCCGAAGGTGCGCGTGAGCTGGGGCTGAACGGCGCCGAGATCGTGTTCAATCCGTCGGCAACCGTCGCCGGACTCTCGGAGTATCTGTGGAAGCTGGAGCAGCCAGCGCACGCGGTGGCGAACGCATACTTCGTTGGCGCGATCAATCGCGTCGGCTTCGAGAAGCCGTGGAACATCGGCGAATTCTACGGCCAGAGCTATTTCTGCGATCCGCGCGGCCAGTTTCTGGCGCAGGCATCGCGCGACAAGGACGAGCTGATCACAGCGGAGCTCGACCTCGACAAGATTCGCGAGGTTCGGAACGTCTGGCAGTTCTACCGGGACCGCAGGCCGGAGACTTACAGCGGGTTGTGTAAACTCTGAGCATTGAACTTCAGTTTGCAGTTCGGTTTGGTTAGCCCCGAAACTCAGGCTGACCGAGGGACCGAGCTTACTTGTCGAACGCCCGCGCCTTTGCGATGTGCACGCCCGGCGTGAAGAGCGCATACCTCGTGGTAGCTGGCATCGAGCCTGTCGAGCTCTCCTTCCCAGTCCAATCCTTCGGCGGTGCGCCGCGCGCCGCGCGCGAGGTCGTCACGCAGGTCGCGATTCATGCAGAGGCGCACGATTGCATGCGCCATCTCGGTGACGTCCCCCGCCGGGTAAGCGAGCCCGTTCTCTTCGTGCCGCAGGTGGTCGGCGACTCCGCCCGCGGGAGTGGCGATCACAGGCAGTCCGCTGGCCATCGCCTCGAGAACGACGAGGCCGAGGGTCTCTGTCAGCGATGTGAGCACGAACGCATCGGCGCTCGCGTAGAGTGGAGGCAACTCGTCCCTGTGATCCAGAACGCCGAGAAAGGTGACGTCTGGCGGTGCGGCACGGCGCAGCGCGGGCTCCGCGGGTCCTCCGCCAGCGATGACGAGATGCAAGCTTCCCGCGGGGAGTAGCCCGCGCGCGATTCGGAACGCGTCCAGAATCCGCTCCACTCCCTTTTCGGCCGCGAGGCGTCCGACGTGAAGCACGACGAATTTGCGCTCCATTCCATTCAGAAGACGGAGCATGGGATCGCATCGGGACGGGTGAAAGATTCGCGTGTCGACTGTGCGTCCCCACACCTCGACGTCCCGAAGTCCAAGCGCGAGCAGGTCCGCGCGCGCCATCTGTGATGGCGTGTACGTGCGCAATGCGCGTCCGTGGAAGCGGGCGATGTAATTGGAGACAGTGCTCTTGAGCCACGGAGCCCCGTACGCCTCTGTATACCGACTGAAATCCGTATGGTAGGATGAAACCAGAGGGATTCCGGCGCGGCGCGCCGCGACCTGGCCAAGGCGTCCGATCATGAACTCGGTGGCGCAGTGCACCAGGTCGGGCCGAAACTCTTTCACGGTTCGGGCGATGCGCCAGTATGCCGGGGCCGCGAGGCGAATGTCCGGATAAGGCGGGAACGCCGCGCTCGGCAGCTCCACACGCAGGTCGGGATCTCCGAAATCGTTGACGAATTGTTTCACGCGCCACGGCGGGTTGCTCGGGTAGCTGGGCGCGATCACCGCGACTCTCCACCCACGTGCCCGCAGACCCGCTACGGCGAGCGCCGTGACGACGGAAACTCCGTTGACCTGGGGCGGATAAGTATCGGTGCAATAGACGACACCTGGTGCCAGACCTTTTTTTGACGGCAGACGCGGAAGTCCATGAAGGGCTAAACACAAGGTAGTTGCGGATCGTAACCAGTCTGTCCGCTCTTCGTCACGACTGTGTATTGATCTGCATAAACGATGACAGCATCGGCACTTACGGGCTCCGGAGACATCGTTACAGAGTCGGGATCGCTTCGTTGTCTAACGATGACATGCGAATGGTATGATTGGGTGCGGATGGTACACCCGATTTCAATCCGCGACCTCTGAACCCGAGCTGACTATGATCAGCACGACGATACTGCTATCCAATCTGGGCGCGCGCGATCGCACGCTGTTCCACCGATGTGCGCTCGCCGATTCGTCGCGTCTTGCACGCGTCTTTTGGACAATTCTCACGAACGCGGGTGGAGCTACCTGCACCATTCTCGCGGCAACGCTGCCGCTGCTAATGGGTGGTGCGGCGGCGGACATAGGACGACATGCGCTCGCCACGCTCGTGTTGGCACACCTGATCGTCCAGGTCATCAAGCGCACAGTCGGACGACCACGCCCGTCGCTCGGCGCCGACTCAACGGCGCTCGTCGTCGAGCCTGATCGCTTTTCGTTCCCTTCGGGACACGCCGCAGCGGCGATGTCGGTCGCGTTCATCTACGCGAGTGCCTACCCGTCACTCGCGGTGCCACTCGTTGTGCTCGCTGTCGGCGTCGGGATGTCGCGGGTGTTTCTCGGGGTGCACTACCCGGGCGATGTCATCATCGGACAAGTCATTGCGGTCCTTACCGGGATCGTGGTGCTCCAGCGGTAGTGTCCACAAGAAAAATCACTGAAGACTACCTGCCAGTGGCGATGAGCGGCGCATGGCTACGAGCCGCAACCAAAACCGTTCCGGTTTAGCACGCAGCCAATAGCCGGCCCGTATTTCTGCGCCGAGCAGAATACGAAGTGGTACGACGCGGTCGAGCACATCCCGGATGGTCCGACGACGCGACTGATGCAGGAGGTCGCGAAGCGCCACTCGATGGCGATCGTCGTGCCTATCTACGAGGAGG
>DATBZT010000006.1:0-31735 GCA_036513055.1 Gemmatimonadaceae bacterium
TTCATCGTCGTCGACTGTCTGCGCCTCGACCAGTGGCGCGTTCTCGAGCCGTTGCTCGCGCCGTTCTTCGAGGTGGAGACCACTCACTACTTCGCGGTCCTCCCAACCGCCACACCGTACTCCCGGAATGCCCTGTTCAGCGGGCTCTTCCCCGGCGAGATCGCCGCGCGGCTGCCGGACTGGTGGGGGAACTCCGACCGCGAGGACGAGTCACTCAACGCCCACGAAAAGGACCTGCTCGAGCATCATCTCACCGAGCTGTGCGGCCCCACTCCCGTGCGCTACCAGAAGATTTCCACCGCCGCCAATTCTGACGAGCTCGAGCGCCACATCGGCACTGCCATCGGCAACGAGGGGGTCAGCGCCTTTGTCTTCAACTTCGTCGACCTGCTGACTCATGGGCGCAGCGAGTCGCAGATCCTGTACGAAGTGGCCCGCGACGAGATCGCGCTGCGGCAGATCACCCGCCAGTGGTTTCAGCGGTCGGCGCTGCTCAGCGTGCTGCGCGAGGCGTCGCGGCGGAAGATTTCCGTGCTGCTCACCACCGATCACGGGTCGATTCACTGCAACACGCCGGCGACGGTCTTTGCCAAGCGCGATGCGACGTCGAATCTGCGGTACAAGTTCGGCGAGGATCTGAGGGCGGAGCGGCCCGAGCAGGCGCTCCTCTTCACGAACGAGGATGACCTGCGACTTCCGCGGCGCGGGAGCGGCGCCAACACGCTGCTCGCGACCAACGACTGCTTTTTCGTCTACCCGACGAAACTGCGCGAGTACCAGAGCCGCTACCGCGGGTCGTTCCTTCACGGAGGAGTGACGCCCGAAGAGGTCATTCTCCCGCTCGCGCTGCTGACGCCAAAGGTCTAGATGTCGGTTTATCGCCGGCTGATACCGTTCGTACGGCCGCACGGGTGGCGCATGGCGGGCGCCATTGCCGGAAATATCGGGGCGGCGGTGCTCGATGCGTTCTCTCTCGCGCTCCTCATCCCGTTTCTCAACACGCTCTTCGATCAGCCGCCGATAAGCCTCAAGGCCGGCGGACTGGCAGGGCTGCTTCGCGCAACCGTGGGTGTCCTGCTCGACCCGACGGACAAGATGGGATCGCTCCGCAACGTGATCTTCATCGTGCTCGTGGTGGTGCTCGCAAAGAACTTTCTGGTGTGGATCGCGGGGCAGCTCGGCGCGAGTCTCCAGGAGTACGTCACGCGCGACATCCGGAACGCGCTGTACGACCACCTCGCTCATCTCCCGCTGTCGTATTTCACCCGCACCAAAACGGGACAGATCCTGTCCCGCGTGATCATGGACACCGCCGAGACCCGGCTCATCCTGACGCAGCTGGTGACGCAGTCGCTGCAGAGCGGAGCGCTGGTGGTGAGCTACATCGCGTTTCTCTTTCTCATCTCGTGGAAGATGACGCTCGTCGCGCTGATTCTCCTGCCCATCCTTGGTCTGGCGCTGCAGCCGTTGCTCACGCGGCTGCGAAAAGGAAACCGGCGGCGCGGCAATCAGCACGGCGAAATGACGAGCGTGGTCCAGGAAACCGTGAGCGGCATCCGTCTCGTGAAATCGTTCGGCGCGGAAGCATACGAGGAAGGACGGTTCCGCGAAGCGAGCGACCGCTACGCGACGAGCACCGTCCGGCTGACCCGACTGTCGTTCCTCGCGCCGCCGGTGACCGAGATCGTCGGAACCGGCATGGCAGTGCTGCTGCTGTGGATTGGAGCGCGCGAGGTGCTCGTCGACAAAGCAATGTCGGGCGCGGACCTGATTGCGTTCCTCCTTTACGCACTGAGACTCCTCCAGCCGTTGAAGCAGCTCTCCCAGATGCCCACCACGGCTCAGTCGTCACTCGCCGCGGCCGAGCGGCTGTTCGAGATCCTTGACTCGCCGTCGGAGGATCAGACGGACACCGGAACGCTGGACCGGGCGGCTTTCGAGCGGGAGATAGAATTTCGCGACGTGACGTTTGCGTACGACGGAAACCCTGTCCTGTCGCACGTGAGCTTCGTGACGAAAAAAGGCGCTGTCACGGCTCTCGTCGGGCCCAGCGGGGCGGGCAAGTCCACGCTGGTGGACCTGATTCCGCGCTTCAACCAGGTGACCTCGGGGCAGATCCTGCTCGACGGCGTGGACACGAGCACGATTCGTCTGCCCGCGCTCCGCTCGCTCACCGGAATCGTGAGCCAGGACACCGTGTTGTTCAACGACACTGTGCGGAACAACATCGCATATGGATCGGCGGAGAGGTTCACCGACGCCCAGGTGGAGGCGGCAGCACAGGCCGCAAACGCCCACACCTTCATCACCGAGCTGCCCCTCGGCTACCAGACAATGCTGGGCGAGCGAGGCACGCGTTTATCGGGCGGGCAGCGCCAGCGGCTGGCGATTGCACGGGCCTTGCTCTGTGATCCTCCCATTCTGATCCTGGACGAGGCGACGTCGGCTCTGGACACCGAATCGGAGCGCCTTGTGCAGGAGGCGGTGGACCGGCTGCTGAGGGGGAGAACCGTGTTCGTGATTGCCCATCGGCTGTCCACCATCGTCCCTGCCGACCAGATTCTGTTCCTCGACCGGGGCGAGATCGTGGAACGCGGCACCCATGCAGCCCTGCTGGCCGCACATGGCGCGTACCATCGCCTCTATTCAATGCAATTCGGGAGCGTTCCTCAGGTGGACAACTCATTGGCTTCGTCCACGGCCTAGCGTGCACATCCTGTTTCTGCACTGCAGCCGGGAATGGTCGGGGACGGCACGGGCGTTCGCCGTAGCTGCGCGCGCGCTCGCTGGCCGCGGCCACACGGTACGGTTTGTCGTCGAGCCCGACAGCAGCGTCGAGCAGTCCGTCTCGCGCATTGCCACAACCGCTTCCAGGCAGGGCGCGGACCCGGCGGGCACGCGCGACGTCGCGCCGTTCGAGATCATTCAGTACGAGTGCAGCGGGTGGTGGTTTGGCGCTGCCTCGCGGCTCCGCAAGCTGTTCCGGCAATGGGACACTGATGTTGTCTTCGTGACAACAGATCGCGAGCATCTGATCGCGGCTGTGGCGTGCTGGGTTGGGCGTCGCGGGGCGATTGTCCGCAGAACTCCGGCTGGCTGCGTTCTGGAAATGCGCTTTGCCGGGAAATTCGCGGCGTGGCTCACGAGGACGACGTATCTCTTCGCCGACGAGAACGACGTCAAGGCGGCAAAACTTCCGCGCAGGGCGGGAACGCCAACAGTCGCGATGCTCGGTGTGGACACGTCACGGTATCCCGAGCGCACGGGAGTCCCGGTGTCTGAAAATGCCGATGGGCTTGGCATCAGATACATCATCTGCGTTTACGATCCGACGTCGCGCGGCCGCGCCGCCACCGCAATCAGGACTGTGTCGATGCTGTCGCCGCGCCATCCTTACCTGCGCCTCATGATCTTTGGAGCGGGCTCGGACAGCGAGGAGCTGCGAATGCAGGCGGCAGCGCTCGGCGTTCTCGACCTGGTGAGCTTCCTCGGCGAGCGCGACGATCACCTGTTGCTGATGCGCGACGCCGAGCTCGGCTGGGTGGTGGCCGAGGCCGACACGGCCGCGTACGGCATTCTCGACCTGATGGCGCTCGGCGTTCCGGTGATTGCCGCGGAGGGCACGATTGCCGAGGCCTATGTGGCAAACATGATCACCGGAACGCTGATTCCACCCGATGACGCCGCGACGACAGCGTCGGCCGTCGTGAGTCTTCTCACGAACGAGGAGCAGCGCGCGGCGATCGGTGCCGCCGGCCGCCAGCGGGTGGCGCGCGAGTTTCCGGAGCAGGAGATGGTGGACGGATTCGAGAAGGCGGCGAACGCTGCCGGCGGACGCAGCAGACGATAGGGCCAGCCGGAGGGTTGAGCTCGGCCGAGCCCGTCCAGGTCTCGGTCATCATCGCGGCCCGCGACGAAGCCGCCAATATCGGGGACTGTGTCGAGAGCGCGCGCTGGGCGCGCGAGGTGATCGTCGTCGAGAACGATTCGTCCGACGGCACCGTCGAGCGCGCGGCCGCCGCCGGGGCGACAGTGATGTCGCATCCATTCGTTACCATCGGCGCGCAGAGGAATGCCGCCATCGAGCGCGCGACATGCGACTGGGTGCTGGTGGTGGATGCCGACGAGCGGGCGTCGCCGGCCCTCGGCGAGGAGATTCGCGCGCTGATTGCCGGCTCGGCGGCGGGCGACGCCTACCGGGTGCCGCGCCGGAACTTTTTTCTCGGGAGAGAGATTCGGCATGGCGGATGGGGCAGCGACCGCCCGGTTCGACTGTTCAGACGGACGCTGCGATACAATGCCGACCGCGTCCACGAGCATGTCGAAACGCGTGGCGAGCCCGGCGAGCTGAAGAAATCGCTCGAGCATCGGCCCTACGCGTCGCTCGACGACTACTTCACGAAGTTCGACCGGTACAGCCGGTGGTGGGCGGAGGACAGGCACGAGCGTGGACAGCGCACCGGCGCACTGTCAGTCGTCATCCGTCCGCCGGCCAGATTCATCAGCATGTACCTGTTGCGTGGTGGCTGGCTGGATGGCGCCGCCGGAGCTGTTCTCGCGTGCCTCGCGGCGGCGAGCGTCATGGCGAAATACGCCCGGCTCTGGGCCCTCGGCGAGCGCGACTGACGTGCGCATCCTTATGATCGGCAGTGGCAACCGGTGGCGAATGGAGGCGGCTGTGGAGCGCGCGTTTCGACGCGCGGGTCACAAGACGCTTCTCATCGATGACCGCCGCACCAAGCGTCTCGTCGGCCGGCGCCTGACGCAGCGCTGGGCGCGCCGGCACGCAACGAAGTTTCGTCCCGATTTTGTTTTTCTCTCGAAGTGCCTCGCTCTCGATCCGGAGACAGTCGCTGAAATAATCGGCGGCGTTCCGAATGCCATGTGGTATCACGATCCGCAGTGGCACGCGGACCTGGACCGTCCCGACATCGCGCACATCGCAACGATCGGAATGCTGGCGCGGAGCTTCTTCGTCACGGGGTTCGAAGCGGAATGGCGCGCCAACGGACTGCGCGCAAAGTATCTGCCCGCTGCCGGCGACGCAGGCATCCATCCGGTTGCGTTCAATCCGCGATTCAGTGCCGACGTGACCTTCATCGGCACGGGTTACGATCCGGAGCGCGCAAAATATCTGGTGGCGCTCGCCGAGCGCCTCGACGTCAGGGTGTGGGGTCTCGGCTGGGAGCCGTGGCGCAGCAAAATCGCCTGGGGCGGCCGCGCCGTCGAGGGCGCTGAGTTCGCCGCAGTGTGCTCGAGCAGCAAGATCGTGCTCGGCATCAATCCGGAGCGGGCATTTGGTGGCACCGGCTACACGTCGGATCGGACATGGATGGTGATGCTGGCCGGCGGTTTTCTCCTCGGCCAGTATTCGCCGGGTCTGGCGGACATGCTCCTCGACGGCGTGCATTGCGCCTGGTACGATGACATCGAGTCGTGCATCAACCGATGCCTGCATTTTATCGTCAACGCCGTGGAGCGGCAGACAATCCGCGCGCAGGGCGAAGCGTTCGTGCGCACCAACCACACATACGACCAGCGGATCCCGTTCCTGCTTCAGGATCGCGAGTGGATCAATCCGCTTCCGCCAGAGTGAATCACATCTTCGTCACGCAGGACTACCCGCCAATCGGCGGGGGAATGTCGCGCCGCCACGTGGAGCTCTGCCGCCGCTTTGGCGACGGACAATCGACGACGATGGAAGTTTCGACGGTCGCTGCCGACGATGGCGGGCTCTTCGATGCCGGGGAGAGCTACCCAATCCATCGCCAGCCATTTTCGTTCGACAAGGCCAATCGTTTCGCCAACCAGCTGCGGTGGGGAGCGTGGCTGAGCCGTCGCGGTCGTCGGCAGGTGGATGTCATCCATTGCGGCAACATCCGGCCGGTTGGATACGCCGTGATGCTGGCGCACTGGCGTCTTGGCGTACCTTATCTGCTCTATGTGTATGGCGGCGATCTGTTGCGCGAAAAGAAGAAAGCGGCCGCAAGCGCTTTCAGGCGCGCGGGCACGCGCCGGATCATGGGCGGCGCCGCCGGCATCGTCGCCATCTCGGCCTGGTCGGCGGAGCTCGCAAGGGACGTGATGACCTCAGCCGGCATCGAGAGAGTTCCACCGATCGGCACGTTCGATCTGGGAACCGACCCCGACGCATTCAACCGGTCGCGCGATACGGGAGCGCTCCGCGCGCGTTGGGGCGTGGGCAGAGCGCCGCTCCTTCTGACGGTAGCTCGCCTTGTTCCCCACAAGGGTCAGGACGAGACAATCCGTGCCCTGGCGGCGCTGGCCGGCGAGTTTCCCGATCTTCGCTATGTGATGGTTGGCGAGGGTCACGATGCAGAGCGCCTGAGGAAACTCGCGGGTGAGCTCGGAGTAGCCGATCGGGTGATCTTCGCGGGACTCCTGAGCGAAGAGGAGCTGCCGGAAGCATATGCGACGTCGACATTGTACTTGGGCCTTTCTCGCGTCGACCGGGAGATAAACGCGGAAGGATTTGGAATCTCGTTCGTCGAGGCAGGAGCGTCGGGAGTGCCGTCGGTGGCCGGGGACTCGGGCGGCGTGCGCTCGGCCGTGCGCGACGGCGAGACTGGAATAGTGGTTCCTCCTGCCGATGGCGCCGCAATCGTGGCGGCAATCGCGTCGCTGCTGCGCGACGATACGCGGCGCAGCGCGATGGGCCGCGCTGCGCGCCTGGTCGTGGAGACTCATTACAACTGGGATCGCGTTGCCCGCGACACTCGTGAGTTCACCAATGCGGTAGTCGAAAAGGGAGCGCTGGCGCGATGAGGCCAACCCTGGCGCAGCGCGCGGAATTCTATTCGCTGCGCGGAGTGATCCGCGCCCTTGGCTTGTTGAGCTGGGAGAATGCGTGCCGTATCGGCGCCCGGATTGGGGCCGCGGGCTATCGTCCGCTGCGCATCAGGCGGGACGTAGTGGAGAAGCAGATCGCCGCGGCGTTTCCCGAGAAGACAGACGCGGAGGTGCAGCGCATTGCGCGCGCCTGCTGGGAGCATCTCGGCCGGACGGCAATCGAGATGGCCCTCCTTCCCGGTCTCGGCAAAGACGGTGTGCTGGATCTCGTCGAGCGCGTGGAGGGATGGGAGCACGTCGAGCGGGCGAAGGCCGCAGGAAAAGGAATCGTCGTTGTTGCCGGCCACCATGGAAACTGGGAGCTGCTCGCGGCATACATCGTGGCTCGCGGCGTGCCGTTCGACGTGATTGTCCGCGGAATGGCGAACGAGCTGTTCGACGACTACATCAATGGCATTCGCACTGCGCTGGGCATGACCGTCGTCCACGATTCGGAGGCCGTGAAGCGAACGCCGCGCGCTCTTCGGGAAGGAAAGGCCGTCGGGTTCGTTGCCGACCAGGGCGTGCTCGGGCTGGCATCCACCTACGTGACCTTCTTCGGCCGCCCTGCCAAGACGCCGCGCGGCGCCGCGGTATTCGCCTTGCGATTCAATGCCCCGGTGCTGTTTGTTGACGGCTTGCGCCTGCCGAACGGCAAATACCGGATTATCATCGAGCCGGTGGAGGCGGAGCGCACCGGAAACCGTGAGGCTGACGTTGACGCGATCGTCGTGCGCTTTACCGAGATGCTCGAGAAGTGGGTGCGGCGTTTTCCCGAGCAGTACTTCTGGCATCATCGAAGGTGGAAGCGGCAGCCGCCGGATACGCCGCCGGAGCTGCGAGACCCCACAGCGCGAGACGATGACTGACATGGAGAGAAATGCTCGATAAGGCGCAACGAGGCAGGCTGTTTGGGGACAACCGCGCCCGTTTTGGACTGGCGGTGGTGGTCATCATGACGCTGGCGGCTGTCGCCGCGCCGCTGATCACGACCCAGGATCCGCTGCGGATCGACCTGACGCATCTCCTGCAGCGTCCCTCTGCAGGGCACTGGCTGGGCACCGATCTCCAGGGCCGCGACATCTGGTCGCGGCTCGTGTATGGTGCGCGCGTGTCGCTCACTGTCGGCCTCATCTCGCAGGGAATTGCTCTCACGCTCGGTGTCACGATGGGGCTGCTGGCCGGTTACTACGGGCGCTGGGTGGACGAGATCGTGATGCGGCTCGCGGACGTCACGCTGGCCTTTCCGACGCTGCTCCTGCTCATCGCGATGGTCGCTGCCTTTCAGCCGTCGATGGGTGTTGTCTTTGCCACAATCGGCGTCGTCGGCTGGGCCGGAATAGCGCGCCTGGTGCGCGGCCAGGTGCTGGTGGTGCGGCAGCTCGAGTACGTGCAGGCAATTCGTGCCCTGGGCGCGCGCGATTGGCGCATAATGGTGCAGCACGTGCTGCCGAATGTCATCGCTCCGGTGGTGATCGCCGCAACGCTCGGCGTCGCTGGAGCGATCATGGCCGAAGCGGCGCTGTCGTTCCTTGGACTGGGCGTGCCGCCGCCAACCCCGAGCTGGGGCTCGATGATTGCCGATGGCCGCGACCTCGATCAGCTTCGGCGCGCTCCGTGGACCTCGGTCTTCCCGGGCTTAGCCATCGGCATGGCCGTGCTCGGCTTCAATCTGCTGGGCGACGCTCTGCGGGACGCTCTCGACCCAAAGCAGCAGCGGAAAGCTCCGCGGGATACCATCTGATCAAGACTGCCACAAGAAACACACAACCTGCCACAGAAACACAGAAACACAGAAAACTGCGGGAAATGTTTTTGGGAACTACAACTGCTGGCGATAGGTCGTGCCGCAGTTGTAGTCGCTGTTTAAATACAAAAGAAAGGGACTCTTTTCTAAGGTCGAACTGTTCGCAGCGCCCGGTGGCCTTCTGTGTTTCTGTGGCAAAGTTGTTATGTAGTTCCTATCCGGATGAGCCCAAAATCGCGAGCCCCTTTCTTGATCAGGTAGTATCCCCCCGTGAGCGGTTCGCCGAGTGAGTCGGCGGCGCTCGTAGCGCGGCGGGCGTTGACCGACACGCCGCCCTGCTCGATCAGACGGCGCGCGGCGCTTTTTGACGCGGCGAGCTTCAGCACGACGAGAGCATCCGCAAGCGTGGTGTCGCGAGGCATTTCGACGAACGGAACTTCGCGGCTCAGCGCCGCCAGTGCGGCAGGCGAGAGCGACGCTGGATCGCCCTTCCCGAAGATCAGTCGCGAGACATCCTCCGCAACGCGGGCGGCTTCGGGCCCGTGCACGCGCGTCGTCACGTCCCGCGCCAGCGTCTGCTGCGCTTCGCGGCTCGCCGGGTTCTCCTCGACTTCCTTCTCCAGTTCGTCGATCCCGGCCCGTGACAGCAGCGTGAAATACTTCAGGTACCGGCACACGTCCCGGTCGTCGATGTTGATCCAGAACTGGTAGAACTGATACGGCGACGTCCGGTCTGCGTCGAGCCACACGCTGCCGGATTCCGTCTTGCCGAACTTGCTGCCGCTGGCGGTTGTCACGAGCGGAAAAGTCAACGCGTGTGCCTCGCCGCCTTCGGTGCGGCGGATGAGCTCGAGCCCGGCTGTGATGTTGCCCCACTGGTCGCTGCCGCCCACCTGCAGCGTCACTCCTTCGCGCAAGAACAGCTCGCGATAGTCGTACGCCTGCAGCAGCATGTAGGAAAATTCCGTGTACGAGATTCCGGATTCGATGCGCGCATGCACCGATTCCTTGGCGAGCATGTAGTTGATGGTGAAATGCTTGCCGACGTCGCGCATGAAATCCACTGCGCGGAGCGGCACGAGCCAGTCGGCGTTGTTGCGCATCTGCGCCGCGTTGGTGCCGGAGAAGTCGAGGAAATGTTCCAGCTGAGCGCGGAGCGCGGCTGTGTGCGCCGCCACCGTCTCGGCGGAATTGAGCTGGCGCTCCGTCGTTTTTCCGCTGGGATCGCCGATGAGTCCCGTTCCGCCGCCGACCACGATGAACGGCCGGTGCCCCCCGCGTTGGAGGTGCATCAGCCCCATCACCGGGATGAGGCTGCCGACGTGCATGCTCGGGGCCGTCGGGTCGAAGCCGCAGTAGGCCGAGACCGACGACGTCGCGAGCGCTTTCGCCAGGCCATCGGTGTGCTGGTGCACGAGCCCGCGCCAGCCAAGCTCATCGAGAACCGCGAGTTGTTCGCCCATGCCGCAAAATAGGGAAGCGGTGAGGCGGTGTCACGGTGCGGCGATTAGCTTTCTCCCCCGATGGCATCGAGAAAAGATTCATTCAGGCGCCGCCACCCGACACTGGTCCGTGCGCTGCTGTTGGCTCTCACATTCGTCGTCGCATCGCTCTTCGGGGTCGCGTTTGGCTCCTGGGCGCTGGTCTGCCGCGGCGGTCAGTGTCCCCCCGTCGAAGCGCTCAACGACTATATGCCGCGCCAGACGTCCAAGCTTTACGCGGTGGACGGCCGGTTCATCGCCGAGCTCGGCAATGAGCGGCGAACGCTCGTCAAGCTCGACGAGATCCCGCAGACCGTCCAGCAGGCGTTCGTCATCACCGAGGACAAGCGGTTTTACTCGCATGCCGGCGTGGACTGGCGCCGCGTTTTCGGCGCTCTTGCGCGCGACATCCTTGCCCGGGAGTGGGACCAGGGATTCTCGACGATAACGATGCAGCTCGCCCGGAACGTTTTTCCCGAGCGTCTGACGCGCGAAAAGACCCTCGTGCGCAAGCTCCGCGAGGCAAAGGTCGCGCGGGCCATCGAGGCCAAGTACGACAAGAAAAAGATTCTCGAGCTGTACCTGAACCAGATCTCGCTGGGGAACGGCGCGTTCGGCGTCGAAGTGGCGTCGCAACGGTACTTCGGCAAATCGGTGCGCGACCTCAACATCGCCGAAGCAGCGACTCTTGCCGCCCTTCCGAAAGCGCCCGAGCGGTACAACCCGCGCAAGCACCCTGACCGCGCCATTCAGCGCCGCAACACTGTAATCGAGCTGATGCGCGAGAACGGGGCGATAAGCGAAGCCGACGCCAGCGTCGCCCGGGCTTTCCCGCTGCAGCTGGCCAACAAGGAGGAAGCCGGCGACGTCGCGCCGTATTTCGTCGAGTGGATCCGCCAGCAGCTCGACGACCAATTCGGCAAGCAACTCTACGAGCAGGGCCTCAGGGTCTACACGACACTCGATCTCGACATGCAGTCGGCTGCCGAGCGCGCTCTCGAGCGGCAGCTTCGCCTCATCGAGGCCAGCCGTTACGGACGCTTCGATCACGAGAGCTACGAGCAGTACGTCGCGCGGAGTCTCGCCGGAACGGAAGCGGGCGAGAATTCGCCATACCTTCAGGGCGCGTTCATCGCCGAAGATCCGCGCAACGGCGCCATCCGCGCGATGGTCGGCGGGCGGGATTTCTACGACTCGAAGTTCAACCGCGCCACCCAGGCTCTGCGCCAGCCGGGCTCCGCATTCAAGCCGATCGTCTATGCGGCCGCGGTTCAGAACGGACGCCCCGCTTCGTACATCGTGAACGATTCGCCGCTTGTCGTGCCGCTTGGTGGCGGGGCGGGAAAGGACTGGGCGCCAAAGAATTACGACGGAAAGTTCCTTGGTGAGATGCCGATGCGGCGCGGGCTGTACGAGTCGCGCAACATTGTCGCGATTCGCGTGGGAATGGAGCTGGGCGAGCAGACGGTGATCAACGAAGCGCGCAACTTCGGAATCACCACGCCAATCCCCCCATTCCCGTCAATCCACATCGGCGCCGCGGACGTCTACCCGATGGAGATGGTCTCCGCCTACTCGGCGTTCGCCAACCAGGGCATCAGGCCAACGCCGAACGCGATCCTCCGGGTGGAGAACGCGCGGCAGGAAGTGCTGTGGCAGCAGACGCCCGCGCGGAGCCAGGTTCTTTCGCCGGAAGAGTCGTGGATCATGGTGGACATGATGAAGGATGTGATCCGCCGCGGCACCGCGTCCGGCAGCGTCTGGGGTGCGGGCTTTCATCTTCCCGCCGGGGGCAAGACGGGAACGACGAACGATGGGACGAATGTCTGGTTCATCGGCTACACGGCGGATCTCGTTGCCGGAGTGTGGATGGGCTTCGACCGCCCGCAGAAGATCATGAGCGACGCGCAGGGCGGCCGGCTCGCAGCGCCGGCGTGGACGCAATTCATGTCGGAAGTGTACAGGCGTAAACCGGCGCCGCCGGACTGGCCGATGCCGTCATCGATCATCACGCGTGACATCGACGTCAGCACCGGCATGCTGCAGACGCCGTATTGTCCGCGGGATCTCATCCGCACGGAGTTCTACATTCCGGGAACCGAGCCGACGCAGGAGTGCAACAAGCACACGGGATACGGGTCGCCCGGCGATATCGACACTCTTGGGCGCGCGCCTGACACCTTCGGCCGTGGGGCGGCGCCGCGTCCGCCACCACCGCAGGTGCGCGTCGCTCCTGGCGCATCGCCTGTACCCCGCGCCGCGCCACCACGCCAGGACACAAGCCATTCGCGCACCGTGTTCGATACTTCAGCACGGGCGCGGGCCAGAGCGGCACCGGTCCGGTCGGACACCAACCGCGTAGAAAGCCTCCGGCGTCCGCTGCCACGATGAAGCGCTACCTCGCGAGGTGGGTCGTCCCGGTGACGAGCTCACCGATCGAGAACGGCTGCGTGGTGGAAGACTCAGGCGTGATTCAGTACGTCGGGCCCATCGATGGCGCACCATCGGGCGAGGACCACGACCTCGGCGAGAGTGTGCTGCTGCCCGGGATCATCAACACTCACACCCACCTCGAGCTCACCGCGATGCGCGGCTTTCTCGAGGACCTTTGCTTCAACGACTGGATAGACAAGCTGCGCTCGAGCCGCAAGGAAGCTCTCACCGAGGAAATGCTCCTCGACTCGGCTCGATACGGCATCGTCGAGGGACTTCACGCCGGAATTACCACCTACGCGGACACCTGCGCCGCGGGCCTGGTGATGGACGCGATGCTTGAGATGGGCGTGCGCGGAATCATGTTTCAGGAGACCTTCGGCTCGGCACCCGAACAGTGCGAGAGCGCGATGGCGGTTCTCCGCGCCCGCGTAGCGGTGCTGCTGGCGAAGCAGACCGATCTCGTGCGCGTCGGCATCTCTCCGCACGCGCCGTACACAATCAGCGACGAGCTTTACGCGGAGACCGCCCGCTTTGCCGCTGAATCCGGGCTGCGCATGGGTCTCCATATCGCCGAAAGTGAAGCGGAGACGGAAATTGTCTGCTCGGGCTCGGGTCCATTTGCGCTTGAATGGCGGCTGCGCGGCATGACGGTCGAGAGGCGCGCGCGGTCTCCCATCGCGCTGCTCGAGAAAACCGGCTGCCTGGCGACGTCGCCACTTCTCATTCACTGCGTCCAGTTGGACGCTGAAGACATTGCGGCCATTGCGCGGCACCAGTGCTCGGTGTCCCATTGTCCGGCATCGAACGCCAAGTTCGGCCATGGCATTTCCCCGGTTGCCGACCTGCTTGCCGCGGGCGTGACCGTTGGGCTGGGGTCGGATTCGGTTGCCAGCAACAACCGCATGGATATTCTCGAGGAGGCGCGCCTCGCGATTCTCTTTCAGCGCGCGCTGAAGAGGAGCGAGCGCGCATTCACCGCCCGTCAGGCACTCGAGCTTGCCACGATCGATGGGGCGCGCGCGCTCGGGCTCGATGATCGGGTGGGCTCGCTCGAGGTTGGCAAGGACGCCGACCTTGCGGCGTTTCCACTTTCTTCGGCGCGCGTCACGCCGGTTGGCGACGTCATCGCCGCGATACTCTTTGCGGTAGCCGGTACCGGCGCGAATTTCGTGGCAGTAAAGGGGCGGCCGCTGCTGGCCGAGCGCGAGCCGTTGTCGGTGGATCCTGCATTGCGGGCGAGGGTCGCTGCTGCTGGAGACTCGCTCGTTCAGTGGGAGAGAGCGGCGACGTGGGTTCCCGCAACCGTCAGCAGGTGATCCGCTTGGATATATTTTTAACAGACCAGCTACCCGGTACCGGGTACCGGGCGGCGGATAGCGGGTAAACCAATTTCCTCTTGAACGATGGCACCTCCAATCAACACCCATAGAATCTGGCGCGACGGAACCTTCGTGAACTGGGAGGACGCAACGGTTCACGTAATGAGCCACGTCGTTCATTACGGTTCCAGCATATTCGAGGGAATTCGCTGCTATTCGACACCGGCCGGCCCGGCGATCTTCCGTCTTGGCGATCACATGCGCCGCTTCGCCGACTCGTGCCGCATCTACCGCATGCCGCTCACTCACTCGCACGAAACGCTCGTGCAGGGGTGTCTCGACACCGTGTCGGAAAACGACCTTCCCCATTGCTACCTCCGTCCTGTAGCTCTCCGCGCGGGACAGCAGATGGGCGTCTTCCCCGGCGAAGTTCCGCTCGAGGTGTTCATCATCCCGTGGCAATGGGGCGCGTACCTCGGCCAGGCCGGTCTCAATGATGGGGTGGACGTCTGCGTCTCGAGCTGGCGGCGGGCCGCTCCCGACACGTTCCCGGCGCTGGCCAAAGCCGGTGGCAACTATCTCAATTCGCAGCTCTCGCTGATGCAGGCACGCATCGACGGGTACGCCGAAGGAATCATGCTCGACTCGTTCGGTTTCGTCTCGGAGGGCAGCGGGGAGAATGTGTTTCTTGTGCGTGACGGAAAACTTTTCACGTCAACCATCGGCTCGGGAATCCTCAACGGCATCACGCGCGACTCCGTGCTGAAGCTGGCTCGGGACATGGGGATAGAGGTCGTCGAACAGACAATTCCGCGCGAGATGCTCTACCTGGCAGACGAGGTGTTCTTCAGCGGAACGGCGGTGGAGATCACCCCCGTTCGGTCCGTCGACCGCATTCCAATCGGCACCGGCAAGCCCGGGCCGATCGCGCTGGCGATTCAGAAGGAGTACCTGGGGATCGCCAAGGGACAGATCGAGGATAGGCATGGCTGGCTCACACGCGTGCCATCAGGGGTTGGCGCGGGCATCTAGAGCAGAACAACGGGCTGCCGGCTGTTAGCCGGTAGCCCGTTGTTCTGCCGTTTGATGTGTTAGACGCTTTTCCACCGTACCTATTGTATATTCCGGCGTCGTAACAAGACGAACTGGAGGAGTGCTTGATCGTAGGCTGTCTTGCACTGAATGCATCGTTCGAGCCCCTGACGATGGTGCCCATGAGGCGCGCGCTCAGGCTGGTGATCGACGGTAAGGCCGAGATTGTCGAGGCCGATGCCGAGCGCGTAGTGCGCTCCGAGCGGCTTACTTTGCCGCGTCCGGCGGTTATCCGTCTCATGCGTTTCATCCACGTCCCGAGGCGCTTCCGCCGCCAGGTCACGAACACGTTCCTATTCGCCCGCGATCAGTACCGCTGCCAGTACTGCGGCCGGATGCAGCTGGAGCTCAAGCCGCGCGAGTCACTCACGCGCGACCATCTCATTCCGCTGTCACGCGGCGGCACCAATGAGTGGACCAACGTCGTGACGGCGTGCAGCCCCTGCAACACGCGCAAGGCGAACAGCTTGCCGAACGAAATCGGAATGCATCCGATGCATCTTCCGGTTGAGCCGCACTTCGTGCATTTGAGCTGGGCTGTACGGCGGCTGACGCCCACGCAGGCTCGCTACATCAGAATGTTCTACGGCGAAGAGACGCTGCACCATCTCGAGGACCTGGAGCATCGTCACCCGGCTCATGGCCGGAACTTGCCCGAGCGCGTCTCGTAACGCCGCTTCTCGCCGCCAAGCAGTCGCACAACCAGGGTCCGGACACCGCGTGATACCGCAGTGCCAGGATTTTCTTGTCCTCGAACAGCGGGTTTCATCTCGCCGCGCAGCCATCGCTCCACTTCATCGAGCTCAGTCAGCGAGAGTGTCTCGATGTCGAGCACCAGGTTGTAGTAGCTCCGCTGGCCGCGCTTGGCCGGTGTGATCGGCGCGCGAAACGGGGCGTCCACCATTTCCTCGGCCTCGGCAAGAGTCTCGTAGCTGCCCAGCTCCGTCGCCCGGTTCTTCACTCCGCGAAAGACGTGGTACCGCTTGCCGAGCGCATCGTACTTCACGACGACGACCCACTCGGTCGTCGCTTTCATGTCGTCGAACCAGCCGCCCGTGGCCCAGCGCTCCATCGTGTAGTGAAGCCGCGCCGGAAAGCCGTTGACGAGAAGGTCTCGCATCGGTCCGTCCAGCAGGAGAGCTACCGAACGAACCGACGGCGCCTCTTCGGCAAGCGCGGTCTTCTCCGGCAGGACTATCTGGACCTGCGGCTTTTGCGCTCCGGCCTGGAACGCAATCAGAATGACGCCCGCTACGGCGTAAAGGCGGAGACTCACCTTCTCAGAAGCGGTTGTGAAGCCTGATGAAAAAGTTTGCCGGCTCCTCCGTCGACGAGACTGCCTTCGCGACGTAGAGGCCGGCGATTCCGAGGTCGATTCCAACACCGACGTCGGCGCGATAGGTATCGAATGGCGGCAGCGACGCGGACGGATAGCGAAGCGTTCCGAGCCGCTCGCCCACGAGCCAGCCGCGACCGGCATCGACAAACGCAACCGCCGATGGGCGAACGGTGAAGACGGAGCCGCGCACCCGGAGGCCGTTGCGGTTGAACATGTCAATGAGGTCGGAGTGGAGCTCGTCGCGATATTCCACCTGGCCAAGCGCAACGCGATCGCACTGCGCCGGCCGGCCGGCGAACATTGTGGTCGAGGAAGAGCATTGTCCGACGTCAGTCCCGATACCGGTGCGCCGGAAATCAAATCCCGGGAGCGTGCCGATACCGCCGACGGAAAAGCGACGCTCGAGCGGAAGCTCGTCGCCGTGCAGCCATCCTCCCAGCACCAGGCGCGCGTTCAGCTGCGTCCTTGGCGAGATGCGGTTGTACTTCCTCACGTCGACGAATGCTCTGCCGTAAGAGACGTGCGCGGGTCCGGGCGGCTCATCACCGCGGAGTTGGAGATTCGTGGCCGGCGTGACGACTGCGGGCGGCGTGAGGTTGCCGGTGCCGTACTCGTACCGCGCGTCCAGGTACCACCCGGCCCATGGGTTGAGCTCGGAATTGCGCGAGTCGAGCAGGAACCGCGTCTCGAGGAAATGCATCGTCCCATCGTCCACTGCCGGGTTGATCCTCCAGTCCCGCGAGCCGCGAAAGAGCGCGGGCACATCCCGCGCGCGCCGGGAGCTCCATCGCTCGTCACCGTAGCTCACGCGGAACGTCATGTAGTCCCCGGCGAACGCCGTCGCGAACAGGTTGGCGCCGTGCCTGCCGAAGAAGTCGAGGTAATCGCGCTGGAAGAAAAACGCGGCGAGTCCGGCATCGGGCTCGGGCAGCTGCCACCGCTCGATGGGAGAGACGACGTCGAGCAGCGTTCCGCCAATCGAATAGCCGCGCTCGCCACGGCTGCGCACTTCCGCAGTCAGGCGGTGCCCGATGTTCTCCGGGTCCCAGTGCGCCGAGTGCGCCGTGCGAACGATACCGAGCACGGCAACGCGAATCGCGGCCTGCCCGATCCCGCCGCGAAAGGTTGCGCCGAACATGATCGGCAGACCTTCCACGCGGTTGTACGTTTTTCCCGACGTCAGCGTGAGCGAGCTTCGGCCTCCGTGATCGCCGAGGAGGGATCGCAGGTCGAAGGTCGAGTCGCGCTGCGTCGTGTCGGGAACTTGAGCGCCGAGCGCGCGCTGTGGCAGGCCGAACGCTCCGATCACTGTCGCCATCCAGGCCACAAGAACAATCATCCGGGCATGGAAACATGAGACCGGTGAGACCGGTGAGAACCGCTGATTTGTTGTTTTTGTCGTTCCCATTAAAGAAGTTCTCCCTGTCTTACCGGTCTTCTGTCGATTCAGACTTTGTCTCGCTCATTAGTCTCCGAAGCGTCTCCAACGGTCTCTACCTGATTTCCCCCGATGCCGAGGCGTTTCATTCGACGGTAGAGATTTGGTCGGTCCGTCTGGAGGCGGCGGGCGGCCTCCGCGATGTTGCCACGCGCGGCGTCGATGGCGCTGACGATCATTTCGTGCTCATAGTCGTCGAGAATCTTTGACAGCGAAGCGCCCGCCGCGGCCTGTGCATCCGGCGCCGCTTTTGTGGAAGCGTCAGCCAGTCCCCACGCGCGCGAGACGGCAGCATCACTGGCGGACGTGGCCGGCTGCAGCACGTCCCGCACTCGCGTCGCGGTGACCTCCGCGCCCGGCTGCATGATTGACAACCGCTCGACGATGTTGGCGAGCTCGCGAACGTTCCCGGGCCACGGGTAGCGCTGCATTTCTTCCAGTGCCTCCGGCGTCCATGCGGGCGGCACCTGGCCGGTGCGCTTGAAGTGGAGAAGGGAGAAATGGCGCACGAGCAGGGGGACATCGCCTTCACGGTCGCGCAGCGGCGGCAAGTCAAGCGGGATCACGTTCAGACGAAAGAACAGGTCCTCGCGGAAACGGCCCTCGTTGACGGCACGCGCGAGGTCGTGATTGGTGGCGGCAATTATCCGCACATCCACCCGTACCGCACGGTTTCCGCCAACGCGCTGGATCTCCTTCGCCTCGATGGCGCGCAGCAGCTTCGCCTGCGCGTCGAGGCTGAGATCGCCAATCTCGTCGAGAAACAGTGTTCCCGTATGAGCCAGCTCGAAGCGTCCGATGCGCGTCTGGGTGGCGCCGGTGAACGCTCCCTTCTCGTGTCCGAACATCTCGCTCTCCACGAGATCGCGCGGAATGGCGGCGCAATTCACGCGAATGAACGGGCGATCGCGGCGCGTGCTCGCGTCGTGAATGGCGCTTGCGACCAGCTCCTTGCCTGTTCCCGATTCTCCGGTGATGAGAACGCGCGCGTCGGTTGCCGCGACGCGCGCGATCAGCTCCTCGACGTGCTTCATCTGCGGGCTGTCGCCGACCATGTCGCCGGCGAGACCGAGCTCCTCGCGCAGCTCTCTCGCCACGCGGCGTGTCTGCCGCAGCTCGAGCGCCGAGCCGATGGCGAACAGCACGCTTTCGGGAGTGAGTGGCTTTTCGAGGAAGTTTATGGCGCCGAGCTTGGTTGCCGTCACGGCATCGCTCAGCCCGGCGCGGCCGCTCATCATGATCACGGGGAGGTCGGCGTGCCGCTCCTTGAGGCGCTGCAGGGCGGCCATGCCGTCCATTTCTCCGGGCATCATGAGATCGAGCAGCACCACGTCGGGATCGTCTTCCTCGGCGCGGGCCACGCCCTGCGCGCCGCTGCCGGCGTCTATTACCTCGTGGCCTTCGGCGGCGAGAAGCGCGCCGACCATGCGCCGAATGTTGGGCTCGTCATCGACGATGAGGACCGTAGCCACGCGCGATCAGGTCGGCCCGGCGCCGGACCCCGACGACGGGCCAGGCAGTGCGTTGCGCTGCGTCTCGCTCAACAGCTTGGTCGTGAACCGCTGTCCCTCGGAGATTCTCTCCACTTCCACCGCGATCGCGTCCACCGCCTGCTCGATGCGCTCGAGGCGCGACATGACTTCGGAGGGAACCTGCGGCCGCTTCGAGTCGTTCTCCACGCGCATCGCAAGAGCCTTGATCATCGGCCGTCCGACGACAATCGCAATGACCATCGCAAAGAATCCAAGCGGGACAAACAGTCCGATCATTTCCGGCCCCATCAGTCGGCGCTCGACCGGATGACTGGTGACGCAATCCGCATTGCCAGATCTTCCATCAGCTCAACTCCTATGTGTTTGTGCCGGCTCAACGGGCAGAACGAAACGAATGAGCGTACCCTTTCCCAATGTACTGGTCGCATCCACGGTTCCATCATGTGCCAGCACCGCCTGTCGCGCAATCGCCAGCCCGAGGCCCGTGCCGCCCGGCTTGTGGGTCACGTACGGCTCCCAGATCTGCGTCAGCTCGGCCGGATCGATGCCGGCGCCATCATCGGCGACCGTGATCTCGATCGCCGTGCCAACTCCATTTCTCACTGCATGAGCTTCGACAGTGATCGTGCCCTTGCCATCGCACGCGTCCACGGCATTGCGCACGACATTCGAGAGCGCGCCACTCAGTGCGTCGTAATGTCCGGTGATCGGCGGAAGGTCGTCGTCAATTCGTGTCACCAGCTCGATTCCCGGCGGCAGCGACGCCATGGCGGAATGACGCAACAGGTCCGCAATGTCCACTTCTGCAACCGGACCTTCCGGCAGCCGTCCGAAAGCGGAGAAGCTCTTCGCAATTCGCTCCAGCCGCTCTGATTCAACAGCAAGCACCTCGACTGTGTCGCGAAGCTCAGGCGGCGCCTGGCGCCGCAGCCGGTCGACGGCAAAGCGAATGGGAGTGAGCGGATTCTTGAGCTCGTGGGCGACGCGGCGAGCGCTCTCGCGGTAGGCGCGCAGGCGCTCCGTTTCTGCGGCGCGGCGGCGCCCGGTCTCGAGAGCGGTGGCCATCTCGCGCATTCTTCCGCGGAGCGTGGCGAATTCCGGCGCGCCCCGGGCCGGGCGCTGGCCGGGAGGCGGAAGCGGTTTGCCTTCGCCGATCAACGATGTCCACCGCACGATCTCGTCGAGTGGGCGGCTGAGCTGCCGGCTCAGGTGACCAGCGACGCGCGAGGCGGCGACGCCAAATACGATCAGGGCGAACAGTCCCACCACAGCCACCAGGCGCACGGAGCGTCCGGCGAGGAAGCTGTAGCGGCGCGCCTGCTCGAGCGAGCTGCGAAGCTCACGCTCGTGCGCGTCAACGAGCTGGCGCTGGGCGGCGGTCAGAGGTGCCGTGCGCACCGAGGCAATGGCCCGCTGGCCCGACGCGGCGACGCTCTCCCACGCTCCGCGGCCGCTCACGAGGGGGAGCGCTGTGCTCACTGTCCCGCTCCAGATGAGGGTGAGCATTGCGGCCGGCACAATCGCGAACAGCGACAGGATCACTATCAGTCGCGTACGGAAGCGGAGTTGCTTCATCACAATTACGGTATAAATTACCTGTCTGGACGCGACTTCGAGGATTCGGGGGATTGAGCGGCAACCCAAAGGGTGGCTGCCTTTCCCCGCCAGGACCTGAAGACGCGTGCCCCGCGGCACGCTGTCGCGGGATCATTCGGCTGGCGAAACTCCCCCGCGCTTACCGCGCGGATCGCCGCCCCGTACTACACACAACCTTTAATGACATTCCGCACCCCGCGGACCGCGCCCACATCCCCGCGCCGTCCCGTTGCCCCGATACACCGAGGGCCTCAGGCAGTATCGCAACAGCAAATTGGCAGCCCGATCCACCACGCACCTAACGCCGCGCTCCTCATCGATTTCGACAACGTCACGATGGGTATCCGCTCGGACCTCCAGACCGAGCTCAAGAACCTGCTCGCGTCCGACATCATCAAGGGAAAGGTCTCGGTCCAGCGGGCATACGCTGACTGGCGGCGCTATCCGCAGTACATCGTCCCCCTCGCCGAGTCGTCAATCGACATGATCATGGCGCCGGCGTACGGATCGGCGAAAAAGAACGCCACCGATATCCGGCTCGCCATCGACGCCCTCGAGCTCGTCTTCGTCCGTCCGGAGATTGGAACCTTCATTCTCCTTTCCGGCGATTCCGATTTCTCGAGCCTCGTCATCAAGCTCAAGGAATACGGCAAGTACGTCATCGGCGTCGGCATCCGCGAATCGTCCAGCGACCTGCTGGTGATGAACTGCGACGAGTACTACAGCTACAACTCACTCGCCGGCCTCATAAAAAGCGGCGAAGAGGAAGTCGTCAAGCACGATCCGTGGGAGCTGGTCAGCGAAGCGGTGCAGCGGATGAAGCGTAACGGTGACGTGATGCGCGCCGACCGGCTCAAGCAGGTGATGCAGCAGATGGACAGCTCGTTCGACGAGAAGAACGTCGGCAAGTCGAAGTTCTCGCTGTTCGTCGCTGAGGCGGCAAAGAAGGGACTTCTCTCGCTCACCAAGCTCGAGAACGGGCAATACGAAGTCGATCTTCCGCAAGGCGACGGAGGGCTGCCGCCAAGCCAGAGCGCGACAGGTGCCGAAGCGCCGGAGAATGGCGAGCTGCGACGCTCCCGTCGCGGCGGCCGCGGACGCGATCGTGTGCCGCGTGGCGCGCGTCCGGCCGCCACGGGCGATCAGGCAGCGAAACCGGCAGCAGTGCCATCGGCAACGTCAGCCCGTGTACGGGAAGCAGCCGGCGCCACTGCATCTGCTCCCCCGCCGTCCGCTCCTGCTGCGTCGGCTCCGGCCGCTCCGGCGCCCTCGAGACCAGCCGCACCACGTCCGTCCGCAGCAGCGGAGATCGGCAGCACCGGACTCCGCCTCACTCGGGAGGAGGCGTTCAATCTCGTTCGCCGCGCAGTCGAGTCACTGGTGAGCGGCGACGCCGCCGCCCCCGCCAGTCTCGTCCGCTCCACCGCCCGCGCACTACTTGGCCGCGACAGCGAAAGCCTGAGCGAGCGCAACTTTACGCGCATCCTTCAGGATGCGCATGATGCTGACGTCGTTGACCTCAGACGGCGCGGAACCGACTACGAAGTGGCCGCGTCAACCGGCGCCCCTGCTGTTGCGGCGCAGCTCGCCGCAGCGGAAATCGCCAACACACCGGTGGCCGCGCCAGTTGCGCCAGCGCGAAGGGGCATGGGTCAACGCGGCGGTCGCGGGCCCATGGGAAGAGCCGGCGCTCCGCCGGCGCACATTCTCAATATCGGAGTTGTTGGACAGCGAGCAGGGGCCACAGCAGCCGCTCCGGCGGCCGCGGCGGCTGTCGCGTCGCCAATTGCGTCAGTCGAGAGCGGTACCGAGGCTGCCGAAGCGAAAAAGCCGGCGCGCGGGCGCAAACGGGCGCCTGCCGCGAAGAAAACCTCGACGAAAGCCGTGGCCGCGCCGACGGAGGCTGCGACTCCCGCTCCTCGCAAACGAGCATCGCGCGGGGGACGTAAGAAAGCAACTACAACATCAACGGCGGAAACAGACTAGAAAAACGATTTGACGGATTGAACGGATCAAATACACAACTGCGATTTTTCTTTTTTAACGGCGGACTGCTGTTCAAATAAAGAATGCAGTTCCGTTTCTAATCCGTTCAATCCGCCCAATCCTTTATAAAGCTGTTGCTGTTATGCCGTTGCCTTGTTCCTGATCGTTTCTAATGGGAAGAATCCTGACGCGCGCGTTCTACGACCGCGATACCGAGATCGTGGCGCGCGAGCTCCTCGGCGCTATTCTCGAGTGTGACACCCCCCGTGGGCGCGCCAGCGGGATCATCGTCGAGACCGAGGCATACATTGGTGAGCACGACGCGGCGTGTCACGCTACTGCCGGGCGCACCAGGCGCACCGAGCCGCTGTACGGGCCGCCCGGCAATGCCTACGTGTATTTCATCTATGGGATGCACTGGTGCGTCAACGCCGTCACGCGGAGTGAAGGTCTGCCGAGCGCTGTGCTGATCCGCGCGCTGACGCCGCTAGAGGGGCTGGCACTCATGCGGAAAAGACGGCTGCGCGCGCGAAGTGACCGCGATCTCACCAACGGACCAGGGAAGCTCTGCGCCGCGCTCGGCGTCGACAGCCGGATGAATGGACTGCCGCTGCAGCGTCATCCTCTTGTCATTCGCGAAGGTGAGATGGTGCCGGACCGCGACGTTGCGACGAGCGCGCGCATTGGAATCACGCGCGCAGCCGACTGGCCCCTTCGCTACTTCGTGCGCGACAACGAGTTCGTGTCGCGCACCCGCTCGAGATTCGGCTAGCGCGATCCTTCGCGGGAGCTGCCGAAGTTGTAACGCACGCCGCCCTCGAAGAAACCAAGCGCGCTGTTGCCGAGCAGGAAGCTCGACTGCCCGCCGACCACCGACGCCTGGCCGAAAATCGCCAGCCGCTCGAACTGCACCTGCAGACCTGCCATGCCGAGCACTCCGGCCTGGCTCCGGTTTGCGTCGATCCGCTGGGAGACGGCGTCGTCCACGCCATTCTCCTTCGCGGTGAGCTGGGGGGTCGCACTGCCAACCACGTCCACGCTCAGTCCGAGCCCGGCGTACGGTCGCAGGCGGCCAAAACGTTTTGGAAAAGCGAGTGCGGCGAATCCGATTCTCCGCAGCTTGTCTACCGTCACCGGACGGAAACCGTCGCTGGTGTTGGCATCGATTACCGCCGATACTGTCGAAACGTTGGCCTGGTCGAACGACACGTACAGGCCGCCCTGCGTCCGCGTGATGAGCCACTCGGCCCCGTAGGTCGCCGCGGTCTCGTTTCCGCCCAGTGTGGGTGAGAATGTCGCGACTCCGCTCTTCACGCCCCAGAACCACGCGTCGTCAAAATTGCGTGACTGCTGCGCCGAAGCGGTTGCGGAAAGAGATGCCGAGCAGATCAGGCCGGCGATTAACCATCGCGTCGTTCGCATTGTGCAGATACCCCTGCCGGTGGAGCTTGCCGCCGGCTGTTGGTGTGACTGGGTGGGTCACACGATTCAGATTATTCCCAGCTTCCTCCCCACGCTCCTGAACGCCGCTATCGCTTCGTCCAGATCGTCGCGTGAATGGGCCGCGCTGAGCTGACAGCGCACGCGCGCCTGCCCCTGCGGCACCACCGGAAAGCCGAATCCCGTTACAAAGACGCCTTCCTCCAGCAACATGTCACTCATCCGGATGGCGGAGGCCGTTTCGCCGACGATTATCGGAATAATTGGCGTTTCGCCGGGCAGGGGCTTGAATCCCGCTTCGGTAATCTGACCGCGGAAGTAACGGACGTTTTCCCGCAGCTTCTCCACGCGCTCCGGATGGGCGCGCAGAAAACGAATTGCCGCCAGCGCACTCGACGCCACAGTTGGTGGCAAAGCGTTGGAGAACAGCTGCGGCCGCGACCTCTGCGTCAGCATGTCGCACAGTGAGGCGGGTCCTGCGACATACCCCCCTGCCGCGCCGCCGAGCGCCTTGCCGAGTGTGGAGGTGATGACGTCCACTTCGCCAAGCACTCCGAAATGCTCGGCCGTTCCACGGCCGGTGGCGCCCAGCACGCCGGTGCCGTGGGAGTCGTCAACCGCGACGATGGCGTCATGTGTCCGGGCGATCTCGAGAATCTCGGGCAGCTTTGCGATGCTCCCTTCCATCGAGAAGACGCCGTCCGTCCAGATGATGCGCCGCCTTGCACCGCGCGCCGACTCCAGCTTGGCGACGAGGTCGTCCATGTCGGAGTGGGCGTAAACGGCGGTGTCGCACTTGGTGATTGCCTTCGCCAGGCGGAGCGAATCAATGATGGAGGCGTGGTTGAGCGCGTCGCTGACCACGAAGTCGCCAGCTTCGACGACGGTTGCCGTGAGGCCCTCGTTGGCGTTCCACGCGGACACATAGGAAAGGGAAGCCTCCGTTCCGGCCAGCGAAGCGATCTCTTTCTCGAGGTCGCGATGCACCGTGAACGTGCCGCAGATGAAGCGGACGCTCCCCGTGCCGGCGCCGTATTTGGCCAGACCGTCTACTCCGGCCTGCACGACCTCCGGCTCAGCGCACAGGCCGAGGTAATTGTTCGACGAGAGGATGAGCACCTCGCCGCGGCCCTCCATCTTTACTCGCGCCGACTGCGGTGAGTCGATGTAGTTGAGCCGCTTGTAGATGTTGTCGCGCTTGAGCTGTTCGATGTTCGCCTTCAGCTCGTCGTCGAATTTGCGATTGAGTGCCACCTGCCGATCTCCCGGTTACGCGATCTCGAAAATTACCTTGCCCGCTTCACCCGACTTGATCGCGGCGATTGCCGCGTCCACCTCGGACATCGGAAAGCGGTGCGTGATGACAGGCGTCGGATCGAACTCGCCGGCGCGCAGGAACCGTGTCATCTGGTGCCACGTCTCGTACATCCGCCGTCCGACGACGCCATAGATGGTGAGGCCCTTGAAGATCACTTCGCGGGGGAGGTCGAGCTCGATCGGCTTCACCGGAATGCCGAGCATCTGAATTCGCCCGCCGACTCTCACCAGGGCAAACGCCTGATGGATTGCTGCCGGTACTCCCGACATCTCGAGCACGACGTCCACGCCGAGCCCGCCGGTGGCGGCTTTGACGGCGGCCTCGACTTCGCCGGGCGTCACCGCGTCGTGCGCTCCCATCATGCGCGCCAGGCCGAGCCGTTTCTCGTTGATGTCCGATGCAATCACTCGCGACGCGCCCGCCGCGCGGCAGATGCCGACGGCAAAGATTCCGATGGGCCCGCATCCGGTGATGAGAACCGTCGCGCCGGGAATGTCGGCCGTGAGAGCGGTGTGGAAAGCGTTGCCCATCGGGTCGTGAATCCCGCCGACGTCGTAGCTGATGGAGTCGTCCAGGTGCCAGACATTCGTCGCCGGCATCGCGATGTACTCGGCGAAACAGCCGTCGCGATCGACGCCGATGATTTTCGTGTACGGGCAGACGTGGGCGTTGCCGGTGCGACAGAGGAGACAGCGTCCGTCCACGATGTGGCCTTCGGCGGTCACGCGGTCGCCCTCCTGCACGTCCGTCACCAGCCGCCCCACCTGGGCGACGTCCCCGGCGAATTCGTGCCCGACGACGAACGGCGGCTTGCAGCGGCCTCTCGCCCAGTCGTCCCAGTCGTAAATGTGGACGTCGGTTCCGCAAACGCCCGCGCGCCTCACGCGGATCAGGACTTCGTCGTCCCTGATTTTCGGCTCGGGCACATCACGCAACACCATTCCCGGGCCTGCCGTTTCCTTAACTAGAGCTTTCACGTTTCTCCGGTTTATTCGATTCGCCGCCGTGCGGCGCGGGTGGTAAGGTGCAATCCGTGCGCCGTGTTTGGAAGTATCGTCCTGAACGGCTTGCCACAGAAACACAGAAACACAGAAAGCCACATGGCGCTGCGAACAGTTCGATCCGTGGGCTGAGTCTTCCTTTTTGATTTCAAACTGCACCTGCAAGTACAACTGCAAATGCGACGCGATCGTCAGGCAACGAGTGCAGTTCCCAAAATATTCCCGCAGGTTTCTGTGTTTCTGTGTTTCTGTGGCAAGCTCGTACTGATGAAATAGTTGTTGCGCGTATTTTCTGTTGCTCATATATTCGCGCGTGGTTACGAATGCATCGCGGATGCTGTTGCGTTGCGACGTAACCATGCGGGCCCGTTCGGACGCTGCGTTGCTCGGCAGTTCCACCGGGGGACTGACCGATAGTTCAACTCCATCATGGAGAGGCACAAATGGCTGCAAAAAAGAAGGCCGCGAAGAAGTCGTCGCGAAAGAAAAGCACCGCGAAGAAGGGCGGCCGGAAGGCAGCGAAGAGGAAATCCGCCAAGAAGAAACGCTAGCACCGCAAGCTGAGCACACAGAAAAGCCGGCGCTCCGCCGGCTTTTTTGTCCTCTGGATCCACTCCCCGGGCGAAACCCCCTCAGCGCGAATACCGCGCGCTCGCCAGCTCCACGATCCGGTTGATCAGCGCCGGATACTCGATGCCTTCCTTCTGCGCCGCGGTGGCAAATTCGCTTTTCTGCTCGAGGTAGCAGTTGGGATTGACCTCGATCACGTAGATCTTTCCCGAATCGGTGACGCGCAGATCCACCCGCGCGTAGTCCCGCAGCCGCAGCGCCTGAAAGGCGTCTATCGCAACCTGCCTGATGCGCTTGTCCAGCTCTTCGGGCAGGTCCGTCGGAAACACCGACTCGGTGCCGGCGAACTCCGCACCTTTTCCCTCGCCGTCATCTCCCCACTTGGCCGACCAGCTCGCGATCTTCGGCAAGCCCTTCGGGAACTTCGAGAAATCGAGCTCGATGACCGGCAGCGCCTGCACGTTGCTGTTGCCGAGCACGCCCACGTAGAACTCCCGGCCGTCAATGAACTCCTCGGCGAGAACGGGCGACTGGTACTCCGTCTGAAGCGAGCTGATCGTCTGCAGCAGCTCCTTCACGTCGTGCACGATGGACTTCTGGGTGATGCCGAGTGAAGCGTCTTCCTGGGGCGGCTTGAGAATGAGCGGGAAGTCGATGTCGCCCGCCCAATCAACGTTGCCGCGAAAGACTGTCGCAAAGCGCGCCGTGAGAATACCGTGGAACGACAACACCTTTTTCGTCAGCGTCTTGTCGCCCGCGACTATCAGTCCCGCAGGGCTGGAGCCGGTGTAGCGAAGGTTCAGCAGATTGAGCAGCGCCGCAATGTTGGACTCGAGCGCGCTCTTGCCGGCGAACGATTCGGCGATGTTGAACACAAGCTCCGGCGGATCCGAAGTCAGCGACTCGATCACCGTCTGGATCTTGTCGTTGACGACGACGCGCCGGCTTTCGTGCCCGCTTGTCCGCAGAGCGCCTTCAATCTGGTCGAGCACCGGATCCACCGGTGGCTCGAGCGCGTCCTGGGTGTGGAGAAGCGCGACCTTCATTCCTCGTCGCCCTCGGTTCCGTCGATGACGTTGGTGTGCCTGAAGTTCATTATCACGGCGGTTCCGAAAGCGGTGAGCTCGATGAGCGTGGACGCCTCGAGACCGCGAACTCTCAGTCCGAGTGAGTCCGCGCGTTCGCGGAGGAAGTCTATGAACTGGCGGACGACGTGGCTACTCTCGCCCGTCCAGTATGAAATGCGGGCGACAATCTCGCGACGATGCGAAGCGATGAAATCCGCGGCTGGCTGTCCATCGGGTGCTTCGGCCGCGAGAGCGAAAAGATTCCGCAGATCGCCGTCGAATACACGGCGATCGCGAATTGGTATCGTGTCTTCCGTGTCCCTGTAATGCTCCTCGACGGTATAGCTCATCGCCGAAACCGGGAGATCGTCTTCGGTGGGCTCGACCGTTGCCGGCAACTCCTCGCCAACGTCACTCATCACGCGCTCGACATACTCGAGCTTCGCGAGGGCCGGCCAGTCCGCGTAGGCGTTTCTCCAGTCGCTGTCCGGGGTGAGCCACACCGCAAACGATTCAGCAAAATCCTCGTCGGGATGTTTTTGCGCGTACCAGCCGAGGATGTGCCGGACAAAATCGTGGGAGAAAGGATCGGCGCGGTACCGGTCGCGGTACGGACGCGAGTACGGGCCGAACGTCTGCCGCCAGTCGGCGCGGTCGTAGAGACGATACGCGTAGTTGAAGGCGTGCCCGGCTTCGTGCCGCATGTAGCGCATGGCGTCGTCGTCCGACTCGACGCCGAGCGCCAGGTCATCCTCGATGTGGGCGAGTCGCGGATCGGCGAGATAAAATGGAACGCCAATCAGCGGGGTCCCGTCGGGACAGCCCCATTGATCGCTGAGATAAACGGGCGGCCGAAATGCGAGTCCCTTTGCGCCAAGCTCGGCGTAGAGCTGGTCGACCATTTTCTCCACCCGGCTGCCGGTAATGGCGAGACCGAAGTCGGAGATCTTCCGCGCCATCAGGCTGCGGCGCTCGCCTTCCCAGTTGGCGAAAGCTTCTTCCAATTCCGGAACCGTTTGAGTGGAGGACGTGGACAGATGGAAGCGTATCATAAGGCAATCGGCGCGGGTTGGGAAAGAACTACGGGCTGCCGTCCCAAAACAAAGGCCCCGTCATTCAACGGGGCCTCGGGCATCCGGCAACTATCAACTATATAGTAGAGTCTATGCCGCCTTTGAGCCCTGATCGGCCTTCGGCTCGGGCGCCGGCCCCCAGATATAGGCGGAGAACAGCGTCGGATACTCTTCCCGGTCTCCGTTGGAGATGATTATTCCGAGCGCTTCTGGGTGTTCGGTCGGTTGACTTTCCCTTTTCATGCGTCCCTCTTGGGTGTCGGCTCGGGCCTTGCCCAAGCGCGAGCACCTAAGGCACCCATGATGCCAGTCGGGGCAGGAATCCTAAGTTGTTGTGCTGGAGTAGCTTAGAACGTCGGGGGGCCGAGCCGGTCGCTGTTCTTGTCGCGGACTGACACGCGAAACCAGGACACTCTGTGTCGAAACGATACGCTTTAGGCGACTGCTTTGCGCGCCAGGAACGACTTCCCGGATGTCCCGTCCTCGAGCACCGACACCTGCCATCCCCTGTAGTTCTTTCTGAGCTCCGAAAGCGAAACTCCGGATTGGCCGGCAACGATGGTCTCGACCAGGTGAACGCCTCCGTCTTCAGTGGCGCTCTGAAGCAGCTCAATCACGTGCGCCCGCTGGCGAGCGGACAGCCCGGCAAATGCCGCCGGCGTGCAGACGACGGCCGTCAGAAATTCCTTGGCGGCCGGCAACCATTCATTCAGTCCTTCAGAATGATGGTCGATGCGGCCGGGCAGGTTGGATGGGTCCGGGTAATTGCGAGGGCTGCCGTCTGGCTCGGACTGGGCGTTGATCGTCGTCACCGCGCAGCCGTTGGCGGCCAGATAGAGCGCGGCATTGGTGACATCGGCACCGGCCACCAGCACGCGCGATTCCGAAGAGGCGTGAATTTCGCGAGCCACCGGGCTGTCGGGGCTCAGGCCCCAGTGTTCTGGACGCATGAACTCCTCGCGCTCCTTGATTCGCTTCAGCTCTCTCTTCCGCCAGGTGTTGTACGATGGGAGTCCGATGCGCTTCCGAATGATCTTGTCCACTTCGACGACGAGCAGCAGCTCGTTCATCGAGAACTGGGCTGCAGACTGAAGCGAAGCCACCGCCTCGTCTCCAATTTTGAGAAGATCGGTACGTGAGATCGAGTCCTTGTAAGTCTCGACCTCATTTTCGATATACAGATCGTACTCGTATTTGAGCGACCGTGGAGCCGATTGATCCATCTAGCGGGGTCGGAGGTTGCGTACACTCCGGAGAGCTGCGAGTGTGAAACTAGAGCACTTAGCGGGCCGCGCAAGTATTTCTTTTTTTTGCGAGTCATCCAGAATGCCAGAGCTACCTGAAGTCGAGAATGCGATGCGCCGTCTGCGCGCGGCCGTCGAAGGCAAGACGATCGGCACGGTGCGGGCGCTTCATCCGTCGCTGGAGCGACAGCTCCCCGCGGCGAAGGCCCGCCGACTGAAGCAGCGCCGGATCGTGCGCGTGGAGCGGCGCGGCAAGCACCAGCTTCTTCACCTCGACGACGGGTCGGCGCTTCACGCCCACTTCCGAATGAATGGCGACTGGGTGATGAGCACCACCGCCGACGCGCCCGACAGATTCACGCGGGCGGTGATCGATCTCACCGACGGAACGCGCATCGAGCTGAACGACAGCCGAGCGTTGTCCGCACTCACGTTTCACGCCGCGGGCGAGAATGCTCTGCCGCCGCTTGGCATCGAAGCCGATGATGACGCGCTCGACGTGGCCTATCTGTCGAAGGCGCTGAGCGGCCGCCGGGGACCAGTGAAGCCGGCGCTGATGGATCAAAAAATCATCGCTGGTCTGGGGAACATCTATGCAGCGGAAGCGCTGTGGCGAGCGCGCATCAGTCCGCGCGCCACGGCGTCGTCTATCTCCAAGCCCCGCCTCGCGCGACTCGTGGAGGCAATCCGTGCGGTGCTCTCCGCCGAGAACCGCCCGCCTGGCCGGTACACCGACACAGAGAACCGCCATCGTTTTGGTGTCTATGACCGTGAGGGAGAGCCGTGCCGGGTGTGCGCGACTCGAATCAAGCGAACCATTCAGGCCGGGCGATCAACGTACTACTGCCCGAAATGCCAACGATCATAACTGCTTGCCACAAGAAACACAGAAACACAGAAGACTGCGGGAATTCTTTGAGGAACGACACCAGCTGCGGAGAGTTCGTCGCGCAGTTGCAGTTGAAATAGAAAAGAAAAAAGCGTTTCCCTTGAAGTCGAACCCATTCGCAGCGCCATGTGGCTTTCTGTGTTTCTGTGTTTCTTGTGGCAGGCGTTTCTGTGGCAGGTGTTTCTGTGGCAAGCATCAGTCGAGCGCCTCGAGCAGCGCCCCCTTTATGTAACCGGTCTCCGGAATTGTCAGAATCTCCGGGTGATCCAGCGGCTGGCCGCGAAGCTCCCGCAGCGCAATGCGGCGGCCGCTGTCGGCTGCCGCGGACTGGAGCATTTCCAGGAACAGCGGCCGCGT
>DATBZT010000007.1:0-17295 GCA_036513055.1 Gemmatimonadaceae bacterium
TCGATGTCATGGATCATCAGGTCGAGCACGACAGCCACGTCCGAGCCGCGCGGATTGAACGACGCCAGCCGTTCGCTCTCGATGAATCTCGGTCCCGACACATAGGGAAGTGCGGCGCGGACGGCGCGATTGAATCGCTCGACGTGACCGGTCTGAATGATGGCCTTGCGATCGCGGGCGATGGCGAGCAGCTCGTCCGCCTGATCCAGCGTCGTCGTGATGGGCTTTTCGATGAAGACGTGCCGGCCGCGCTCGAGCGCCTGCTTCGCGACGCTGAAATGCGCGGGAGTCGGAACGACAATCGTCACGGCATCGACATCGTCGAGCAGAGCTTCAAGACTGGCGTACGCCTTTACGCCAAGCTCGGCCGCGATCTGCGCCGCACGCTCGGGCCGCCCCTCGACGAAACCGACGAAAGAAACGCCCGCGAGATCGCGAAGGATCCGAATGTGATGAAAGCCCAGACTGCCGGCACCCACGACTCCCATCCGCACAGGGCTGGTCAAATGACCACTCCCCGCTCGCTTGCCTCGACGAACTGCACCAGCTCGGCGACTTCGGGAAACTGCTCGAGATCAGTCTCGGCCCGCTGCATGGCCTGCGTCAGATTGAGATCAGAACGGAAGAACAACCGGTATGCACGCTTCAGCTCGCGAACGACACTCTCCGGAAAACCGCTGCGCTGGAGCCCGATGGTGTTGAGTCCATAGAGCTTGAGGGGGTTGCCCACGGCCTTGAGGAAAGGGGGAATATCCTTGGACACCCGCGAACATCCGCCGATGAAGCTGAAGCGTCCAATGCGGACGAACTGATGCACTGCGGACAATCCGGAAATCGTCGCCTTGTCATCCACGGTGACATGACCTGCGAGCTGAACCCCGTTGGCCATGATGACGCCGTTGCCGATGTGACAGTCGTGAGCGATGTGGACGTAGGTCATGAGGAGGCAGTGATCCCCCACCGTCGTCTTGAATGACTGCGCCGTCCCGCGGTTGATCGTCGAATACTCGCGCACGACGGTTCCTTCGCCGATCTCCACTGACGTCGGCTCACCGGCATATTTCAAATCCTGCGGCGCGCCGCCGATCACGCTGCCGATCCCGATCTTGACACCGGCGCTCAGCTTGACGTCGCGCTCGAGGGTGGCTCGGGCGGATATGATGCATCCGTCGCCGACCTCGCAGCCATCGCCGATTATCGCGAAGGGACCGACCTCGACCTGCGATCCGAGCTGCGCCCGGGGCGATATGATCGCCGTTGGGTGAACAGCTGCCGCACGTCTCACCGGTCGCGCACCATTGCCGCCATCTCCGCCTCGACCACAATCTCGCCGTCGACCTTTCCGACTCCGCGCATCCTGCAGACCATGCCGCGAATCTGGATCACGTCGAGCTCGAAGCGGATCTGGTCCCCTGGCTTCACGGGTCGTCGGAACTTCACTTTGTCGAGCGACATGAAGTACACCACCTTGCTGTTGGCGTCCTTCACCGAGCCCATGAGAAGCATTCCGCCAACTTGAGCCATCGCCTCCACAATCAGCACTCCGGGCATCACGGGATGACCGGGAAAGTGGCCGGCAAAGAAAGGCTCGTTGATGGTGACGTTCTTGATTCCAACGATGCGCTTGTTTTCCTCCAGCTCGATGATGCGATCCACCAGGAGAAACGGATAACGGTGGGGCAGCACCTTCATGATCCCTTCGATGTCGTACACGGGCTTCCTCCACTCTTCTTGATTTGCCTTGACGCCGGACGCGCCATTGCCGTTACGTCGCACTCCCGTGCGCAAAAGCTCCCGCACCAGCGTCACAGTTCCCCGATGGCTGGGTTTGAGTGCGACGATGCGCGCCTGCACGTGAGCCCCCGCAAGCGCGAGATCACCGACGCAATCGAGCATCTTGTGCCTGACGAATTCGTCATGCCACCGCAGCGGCCCGCTCAGCACGGTTGACTGGTCGAGCACGACGGTGTTGTCGAGTGACGCCCCCTTTATCAACCCGCGGTCGCGCAGCCATTCGACCTCCTTCAGGAATCCGAATGTTCGTGCCCCGGCAATGTCGCTGCCGAAGGTTTCGCGAGTTATGCCGACCTGGGATGACTGACGCCCGATTTTCGGGTGTTCGAAGTCAATCGTTACGTCCAGCTCGAGTGACGGTGCCGGGTACGCCTCGTATACAGACTCTCCGTCGATGATCCTGACCGGCTCGAGCAGTGTCAAATAATCCGGCTGGCCTTCGAGGGCCGCAAGACCCGCGCGTTCGAGCGCTTCGAAGAACGGCCGTGCGCTGCCGTCGAGTATCGGAGGCTCGGGCGCATCCATCGCAATTGTCAAATCGTCTATTCCAAGCGCCGATACGGCAGCAAGGACGTGCTCCACGGTGTGAACCGACGCGGCGCCCATGCCGAGCTGCGTGCGCCGCTCGCTGGCCGAGACATGGCTCACGAGCGCGGGAATCGGCGCGCTATCGGGAAGATCCGCGCGGACGAAAATCACTCCTTGACCCGCCGGCGCCGGCTTGAAGGTCAGACGGCAGCGTTCGCCAAGATGCAGGCCAGGGCCTTCGAGCTTCGTTTCCTGCGCGACCGTGAGTCGCGTCAACCGGGGCTCTTGCCGTCGAGCAGGAGCTCGATCTTCTTCAGCAGCTGCGGCAGCTTGAGCAGCGCGGCAGTTGCCCGCAGCGACTCACGGTGCGGACGCGCCGGATAGCCGGACCACGATTCTCCCGGCGGAACGTCTCCAAATACGCCGGCCTGGCCGGCGATGCGAGCTCCCGGGCCGATTGTGATATGGCCTCCGATTCCCGCCTGCCCACCCAGCACGCAGCCGTCCCCGATGCGCGCTGATCCCGATATCCCTACCTGCGATATGATCAGGCAGAGACGGCCGACGCGGACGTTGTGCCCGATCTGGACGAGGTTGTCGATCTTGGTTCCGGCACCGATCACCGTGTCGTCGATGCTGCCGCGATCCACCGTGCTGTTGGCGCCAATCTCGACATCGTCGCCAATGACGCACCGCCCCACGTGGGGGATCTTGGCGTGTTGTCCCGCACGCAGGACGTACCCGAAGCCATCAGATCCGAGCACGGCACCGGAATGAATCCGGACACGCGCGCCAATGTCCGTTCCCGCGTACACGGTGACGTTCGGATGTATTCGCGACCGCTCACCGATGCGAACCCCGTCGCCGACAACCGTGTGTGCGCCGATCCAGACGCCGTCGCCCAGCGACGCGCCGGACCCGATCACCACGTACTCGTCGAGAGTGACATCACGCCCAATCCTGGCGCCGCGTCCGACAGTGGCCGTGGAATGAATCGAAGGCTTTCGCTCGACCTCGGGATAGAATCGCGGAATGAGCTGGAGCAGCGCGTCGTGAGGCTTCGCGACAACCACGCGTGACGCCACGCTGCCGGGTGAATCTGCGAGCTCTGCTGTGATCAGCACCACCCCGGCGGCGGTGTCGCGAAGAAGCGAAGCATAGCGTGTCTGGGCCACGAAGCTGACGTCGCCCGGGCCGGCACGGTCGAGGGGCGCTACTCCGCCCACAACCGTTCCCGGCGCACCGATGAGCTTTCCGCCGACGATATCCGCAATGGCACGAGCGGTGAGCGTGCAAGCACGCTCACCGCTGAGATGTGGAGACTGAAGCTCGGCTGGCGTCACCGATCCGGGGGTCGTGATACTCCGGCCGGCTTCGGTGTGAGGGTAGCGGGTGTGGCGCCGGCTTTAGGCGCTGCGGCCGGCTTCGGTGCCGCCTTGAGGCGGGCCATGACCTTATCCGTGATGTCGAGATTCTTGTCTGCGGCGACGATGACGCTTGTCTGCGACCCGACGTCGAAGATCATCGCGTAGTTGTCCTCGGCGCGGACCGCCTCGATGATCTTCTGCAGCTGCTCCATCAGCGGCCGAATCAGCTCGGCCTGACGATTCTGCATCTGTTCGTCGAGCTGACGGGCGCGGGCCTGATAGTCAGCCTCTTTTGTGCGGATGGACTTTGCCCGGGTCTCGCGAGCGGCGCTGTCGAGCTTTGGCGCTTCCTTGTCGAAATTCGTCGTAAGCAGCTGAAGCGAATCGCTCATCCGTTGAAGCTGGCCCTGGTAGACCTTCACCTCAGAGTTGAACTGGGCTTCGGCTTCAGCCCGGCCCGGCGCCTGCGCCAGAATGGCCGACGAGTTCACGTACCCGAATTTTGGCGCCGTCTGCGCGGCTAGCGATCCGCCGAACAGCGCAAACGTAGTGAGTGCGAGCGTCGTCGCACGGAAGATGGAACCCATGAAAACTCCGAAGTTAGAAGCCCTGACCAAGTTTAAAGTGCAATTTCCAGCCTGGCGCCGGTCGCCCCGCTGTGTCGAGTTTGTCGAAACCATAACCGATGTCAATCCCAATCGGTCCAAGCGGGCTCACCAGAGCCGCGCCGAATCCCGCGCTGCGGAAAAGCCGAGTGGGATCGAATTCGCGCGGATGACCCCATACGTTACCACCTTCAAAGAATGTATTGAAATAAAGCGATTGATTCACGCGCAGGCCCAACTCGGCCGTGCCGGTGAAAAATGCGTTGCCAAACGAGGAACGTTTGGCCCCCGCGCCATTGGCGGCGCTGGCGTCATAACCGTTCGGCGTAATGGAGAACTCGTCATACCCGCGAAGTGGCTCACCGTATTGGGTGCCACCCAGCGAGAACGCCTGCGAATAGAAGAAAGGTCCGGAGTCGCCGAACAACATTCCCGACCGCGCACTCAAGCCGAGCACGATCGCCATCGGTTCGCTGCCCAGCCCGCTCGCCCCGATTGCGCCGATTGGCACGTACGAGTGCAGCTCAGAGGTATAACGCTGGAACGCTGCCGTTCCGCCAAGAGGTCCGCCGTTGAACTGGGCGATGATCGTTTGCGATCCGCCTTCGGCAGGGAATGGAAGTCCGACTCGCGTGTCATGAGCGGCGGTGACCCCGACGGTGGAGCGGAAGCAGCTGGAGCATCCGTTGGCAACGGTGCTCAGCAGCCCGGAGTCGCCGTACGATACGGCCTCTGCCCCATATGAGAGAAGAATCCGGCTGTAGAGAGAACCAGGAACGGGGAGGCCGACCTGCACCTGGCCGCCCCTGCGGGTCGCCTGGCCAAGGTCCGCGAGCTGGAAGCGGGATTGGGTGTTGTACAGCGTTACGCTTCCGGAAACGCGGGTCTGGTTGATGTTGGGATCGGTGTACGTCGCGTTGAAGTCGTTGATGTACTGGCCGAACTGATACTGCAGCTGGGCCCGCTTGCAACGGCCGAGCAGGTTGGGCTGATCGAGGCCGATGAAGCCGCCAACCCCTGTGCCCTGCCCCGTCGACGCTCCGAAATTCACGTTGCCAGTGCGCTTTTCCTTCACGTGGAAGATGATGTCGACGTCACCCTGATCGCCGTTAGGCCGCGTCTCTGGCGCGGGCATCGGTGTCTCGAAGAAGTTCAGGTTGCCGATGTTCTGGTAGCTCCGCAGCAGGTAGTTGCGGTTGAAGACCTGGCCGGGAGCGAGAACGATCTGCTCGCGGATGCACGACTCATAGGTGAAGTCGTTTCCCTCGATGTCGATGCGGTTGACGATTGCCGGCGCAGCTTCGTCGATCTCCCATCTGAGATTGACCGTTCTGACGGAGTCGCCGCCGGGAACACGCTCGACCACCGGGCGAATGCGCGCGTAAATGTAGCCCTCGTCACTATAGGCGTCGCGAATCTTGGACTCGCCGTCTTCCCACTTCTGGGCGTCGAACGTGTTCTTTGGATTCTGGTAACTGCGCCGCACCAGACCGACAGCCTTCTGGGTGATGGTCGTCGTCTGGTCCCCAAACGGATAATACTGACGGACTTCTTCGGTCGAAAAGCGCTTGTTGCCGATCACCTCGAAGCTTCCGATGGTGTACCGCGGGCCTTCGCTGACCGTAAGATCGATGATCGCCTTGCCTGCATTGCGGTCGATGATCAGCGAGTCGTTGAGAACCCTGAAGTCGATGAAACCACGGCTCGAGTAAAGTGCCGGAATCTTTTCGCCGAGGTCGGAAGCGTACTTCGAGTCGTCGAACTCCCCTGTTCGGAACCACCAGAATCCTTCGGGCTTCGATTCCATGACGCTCTCGATGTCGGCGGCCGGAACGTTCTTGTTTCCAGTGACGCGCAGTCCCGAGATTGCGAGGCGGCGGCCCTCTTCGACGCGGAAGGCGATGTTTATCTTGTCGCCCGATATCGTGCTGTCGGCATGAATCCGGGCGAGATAGTAGCCCTTGGACTCGTAGAGTGAATCCGCGCGCTCGACGGCCTTGGCGACCACACCCGGATCGAGCGGGCGGCCGATTGCCAGAGCGAGGCGATCCTTGACGTCCTTGGGATCGACTCGATCGGGTCCGACGACGGTGTAGCCGGCAAGCACCGGGCGCTCGCGAACCTGAATGGAGAGGGAGATTCGTGGCGCGGCCGGCGGCACCAGGCAGACCACCTGGACGTCGTCGAACTGGCCCGTGGCGAATACCGCTTTGATCGCGCGCTGAATGTCACGGTAGTTGAGCATCGTGCGAGGTGTGAGTCCAGCCGCAGCACGAATGGTCGCGTCGGCTACTCGCGTGTTGCCCGCGACGACCACCGTATCGGGGGTCGTGCATGCGCCGGGAGCGACGTCCTGGGCAAGGGCGGAAGAGCCCGCTGTGCACAAAAACAGCAGGGAGACTACAAGCTTTTGCATTGATGAAATATACACGAATCGTGTGTGGAGGGTCCTTCGGCGGGTCACTCGGAAATTAGACATCCGCCACGCCCAAGCCGTTGCCGCAGTGGAATTTCCAACGAGGACTTATGCCACAGAAACACAGAAACACAGAACAAGGGCTTGATGGAAAAAACGCGCGCAGCTACGCCCGCTGATCGCCGCGATGAGTCACAACCAAGAAAAAGAGGACGCCGAACCAATGCGTTGGCCCGGCGTCCCCAAATTCAACTTCTGTGTTTCTGTGTTTCTGTGGCCCGTTTCGGCTGCCTCAGGCCTTCGTCGAACTCGTCAGCACCCGGAACTCGAGTTTGTCTCCGCTTGGCGCGATGTCGACCTCGATCTCGTCTCCCTTTGCAAACTCTCCAAGAAGAATCTTTTCCGACAGAGGATCCTCGATGAACCTCTGGATGGACCGCTTGAGCGGCCGCGCTCCATACTTCTCATCGAATCCGTTCTTGACGAGGAGGGCCGAGCCTGCCTCGGTGAGCTTGAGGGTCAACTCCTCGTCACCCAGCCGCTGCTGAACTTCCTTGAGCAGGATGCCCACGATCTGGGAGATATGCTCCTCGGAAAGCGGATGGAAAACGATCACGTCGTCGAGGCGGTTGAGGAATTCAGGGTTGAAGACGTGGCTCATCTCCTCCTTCACCTTTTCCGCCATGCGCTCGAACGCGTTCCTGCCATCGGGCGCGGCGAATCCCATCGTGCGGTTCTTGGTGATGTCGCGCGCGCCAACGTTGGACGTCATGATCACAACGGTGTTCTTGAAGTCGATCACCCGGCCGTAGTTATCGGTCAGGTGGCCCTCATCGAGAACCTGGAGCAGGATGTTGAAGACATCGGGATGCGCCTTCTCGATCTCGTCGAGAAGCACCACGCTGTAGGGCTTCCGCCTGACAGCCTTGGTCAGCGTGCCCGAGTCCTCGTACCCAACGTAGCCCGGAGGGGCGCCGATGAGGCGGGACACCGAGAACTTCTCCATGTATTCGCTCATGTCCACCCTGATCAGCGCCTGCGGATCAGCGAACAGGAACTTGGCGAGAGCGCGCGCGAGTTCTGTTTTTCCTACGCCCGTCGGCCCGGAAAAGACAAACGACCCGATGGGACGGTTGGGATCCTTGAGGCCAGCCCGGCTGCGCCGAATCGAGCGCGAAAGGGCGCGAATTGCCTCATCCTGCGCGACCACGGACTGGTGCAGCTCATCCTCCATGCGGAGGAGACGCGCCGTCTCCGCTTCCCGCAGCCGCATCACCGGAATCCCGGTCCACCGGCTGACGATGAACGAAACCTCCTCTTCTCCAAGCACCGGCCGGTGCGACTGGCGATGCTTCTCCCACTCCTCCTGCTTCCGCCTGATGTCGCCCTGCAGCTCCCGCTCGCGGTCGCGCAGTGAAGCGGCGCGCTCGAAATTCTGATCACGGACGGCCGCTTCCTTTTCGGTGTTGACGGCGTCGAGCTGGCTCTTGAGCGCGGTGACTTCTGGCGGAGGAGCCTGAGTGGCCAGCCGGGCCCGCGCGCCGGCCTCATCGATCACGTCAATTGCCTTGTCGGGCAGAAACCGATCGGTGATATAGCGCTCCGACATCTTGGCGGCAGCGACGAGTGTCGAGTCGGGGATCGTCACTTTGTGGTGATCCTCGTACTTGCTGCGAAGTCCCTTGAGTATCTCGATTGTCTCGTCCACCGTCGGCGGCTCGACAATCACGGTCTGGAAGCGACGCTCGAGCGCGCCGTCCTTCTCGATGTACTTGCGATACTCGTTGAGCGTCGACGCTCCGACGCACTGAAGCTCGCCACGCGCGAGCGCGGGCTTGAGCATGTTGCTCGCGTCGATGGCGCCTTCCGCCGCACCTGCCCCGACGAGAGTATGCAGCTCGTCGATGAACAGGATGATGTTCTTGTTCTGGGCAATCTCGTTCATGACCGCCTTGAGACGCTCCTCGAACTGCCCGCGGTATTTCGTCCCGGCGATAACGGCGGCCATGTCGAGCGACAGCACTCGATGCTCGCGAAGACTGTCGGGGCAAGTCCCATTGGCGATCAGCTGGGCCAGACCCTCGACAATCGCCGTCTTGCCCACGCCGGGCTCGCCGATCAGCACAGGGTTGTTCTTCTTGCGGCGGGTGAGGATTTCCATGACGCGCTCGATTTCCTTCGAGCGGCCGATGGTTGGATCGAGCTGCGACTCCGCGGCGAGCTGCGTGAGATCGCGGCAGAAATGATCGAGAGCGGGAGTTTTCGACTTCTTCTCGCCCTTGCCGGACGAAGTTGCGGGTGCGCCCGGCGCCGCCGGCGACGAGCTCGCTGCCGCTCCGCCCTGGGGCATGTCGGTGCCGAGGAGCCGCAGGGTTTCAGCGCGGGCCGCGTCGAGATTGATTCCGGCATCGGTCAACACCTGTGCCGCGATTCCCTTCTCTTCCCGCAGCAAGCCGAGGAGCAGGTGCTCCGTGCCGACGTAGTTGTGGGTGAGATCCCGCGCCTCCGCCATTGCCAGCTCGAGCACTTTCTTGGCGCGCGACGTGTACGGGAGATCCGGGCCGGTGGCTGCCGCCGCCTTTCCCTTCTTGACCGTGTCCTCGATCTTCTGCTGAATCTCGTCGAGGTCCACGTTGAGACTCTGGAGCACCGCCGCAGCGACGCCTTCTCCCTCGCGGATCAAGCCGAGCAGAATATGCTCGGTGCCGACGTATTCGTGCCTCAGGCGTTCTGCCTCTTCGCGCGCCATTGCGAGGACCTTGCGAACGCGTTCGGTAAAGTTATATCCGTTCATCGTGTAGACCCCATGTCGTTAGCGAGTATGCTGCGCACGAATCGGGCGCGAGCAATGTTCGCTTCGCTCTCTGTCAGCTGACGCCCTTCGGCATGCACCAAATGGGCTGGCTGACTGAATATCAGGAGCTTGTTGAGGGTATATACACTCAGATCGGTGATCAGTTTCAGCCCGACGGCAAGCCGCACGCTGCTGAGGTAGCTCATCACTTCATCGAACGAAAGGCTGCGAGCGTAGCGCAGTGTTCCATACGCACGCCACAGCTTGTCTTCGATAATATAACCGGCGTCTCTAAGCAAGACTTTTCTTGCTTCTTCTTCGCGCTCGATGACGTGGGTCACCACGCGCACCAGATAATCGAGAAGCTCGCCCTCCGAGCGGCCGAGCGTCGTCTGATTGGAGATCTGGAAAAAATTGCCGACGACTTCGCTGCCTTCCCCGTAAAGTCCGCGATACGTGAGGCCAACCTGCTGCAGGCCGGCGAGCACCTTGGCGATTTCCTTCGTCAGCACGAGGCCGGGCAGATGTATCAGCACCGATGCGCGAAGTCCCGTGCCCACGTTCGTTGGGCAGGCGGTGAGGAAGCCGAACTCTTCATGGTATGCGTACGGAACGCGCTCTCCGAGCTCGACGTCGAGCGCCTCCACTACCGCAAACGCGTCGGCGACGTGAAACCCCGATTGCAGCGACTGGAGGCGAAGGTGGTCTTCCTCGTTCACCATCACGCTCGTTCCGCGCGTGAGATAGACCGCGGCGCCGCTTCGCACCGGCCGCTGCGGATCGAGTCCGGCAAGCTCCCGGCTCACCAGGTGCCTCTCATGAAGCAGCAGCCTGTCCTCGGGCGGCAGCTCGTCCACGCGTACGAGCACCCCGTGGGCGAGACTGCGAATGCCGCCCATCGCTTCTCTCACCTGAGCCAGCACTCTCAGCCGCTCACCGTCGCGTGCGCGTCCGGCGAACGCATAGCCTTCGAGGTTGCGCGCCAGGCGGACACGCGTGGAGATGACGATGTCCGCGGATTCGCCGGACGCGTCCAGCCAGCCCACCCCGCCGTCGGGAATCAGCGAAAGGTCGATCATTCGAAGTCCCGCAGGCGATCGCGAATGTCCGCTGCCAGCTCGAACTGCTCGCTCTGAATGGCGCGCTGCAGCCGGTCGCGCAGCTCGTTCACCGTGCCGGCGCCGGGCAGTCCGGTGCTCGACGGCGGCACGTACCGGCGTCCCAAGTGCTTCGAATTGCCGTGAACGCGACGGAGGAGATCACGCATGCTCTTCTCGAATGCCTCGTAGCAATGCGCACATCCCAACCGTCCGGACGTGCGAAAATCACGGAATGTCGAAGAGCAAAACGTGCACCGTGCGGCGTCGCCCTGCGTTGCCTGCATCTGCTGGTGAACGCTCTGAAGGAAATTGCTCACCTCCGGCTTGGCTGCGGCGAGGGTGGTTTCCACTCCGCGTTCCGCAGCACACCGCTCGCAGAGATGGAGAAGCCTTACCCCCGTCCCTTCGATCTCGGTGAGCTGAACCACCGCATCGGCTTCCTTGCAGATGTCGCAGACCACGTGACCCTACCTCCCCCGCCGTTCACGGCGGGGCACCCGCAGTGACTTCATTTCCCGCGCAACCTCAGACTACCACCTCTCCCAGCACCGTTTCACTAAGCTTGCCACCCTCCAGGAGGAGCACCCGCCCGGCGCGGGAAGCGAGACTCCTGTTATGAGTCACGACGATCATCCCGATCTCCAGGTCATTCACGACCTCCACTAATAGCTCGTGAAGCATCTCGCCATTCGCAAGGTCGAGATTTCCTGAAGGTTCGTCGGCCAGAATCACCCTGGGGTCCATCGCGAGCGCCCGTGCTACTGCCGTCCGCTGCTGCTCGCCGCCCGAGAGTTCTCCCGGCCGGTGGTGCATTCGTGCCGAAAGACCCACTCGCGCCAGCAGCTCCGCCGCCCTGCTGCGAGCCGCCCTGTCGTCACGACCGGAAATTCTTATCGGCATCGCCACGTTCTCGAGAGCCGAAAACTCTCGAAGCAGATGGTGAAACTGAAACACGAATCCCACCGATCTGTTCCGGAGCGCCGCAAGCTCGTCTTCGTCGAGCCCGTTGATCGGCTGGCCGGCGACGACGACGTACCCGCGCGTCGGCTTGTCGAGCGCGCCGAGGACGTGAAGCAGCGTGCTCTTGCCGGCGCCGCTCGCACCCACCACGGCCACCATCTCCCGCCTCGCCAGCGTAAGGTCCACGCCGCTCAGTACGTTGATCGCGCCTCCGTCGCCCCCGACGTAGGTCTTGTGTATGTCGCGTGCTTCGAGTACGGGCATCATTCGTGTCTTATCGCATCGATCGGATATAGTCGCGACGCCTGAATCGCCGGATACATCGTCGCCACGGTCGCCGTGACGATGCTCGCCAGCACGATCCACGCTACGTCCGACAGCTGGGTCGCGACCGGAAGGTGATCGATGAAATAGATCTGCGGGTCGAGCGGAATGAACTTGTACCGCTCGAGCGCGAATGCCCCGCCGAAGCCGACCACCAGGCCGAGCGCGGTTCCCACCCCGCCGATGACAACGCCCTGCGCCAGGAACACCCGGCGAATGGAGCGGGCAGGCAGCCCCATCGCTTTCAGGATCCCGATCTCGCGCGTCTTGTCCGTCACCACCATCGTCAGCGTGCTGACGATGTTGAAGGCCGCCACGATCACGATCAGCAGAAGGATCACACCCATTCCCAGCTTTTCGAGCTTCAACGCCTGAAACAGCGAGTGGTTCTGCTCCTCCCAATCCACCGTGCGGTACGGCCAGCCGAGCACATTGGTGAGCCGCTCGGCGACACCCGATGCCTGCCAGCGATCGTTTGTCTTGACCTCGATTCCAGTGACGCCGCCGCCGAGGGCGGCAAACTCCTGAGCCTTGTCGAGGGCGATGTAGACATACGAGTTGTCGTACTCGTACATGCCGGTTTCGACGATGCCGGTTACCTCGAACTGAAAAACCCGCGGGACAAAGCCGCCAGTCACGGGGTTCGGCTTCACTCCGGATATGGAAATGAGATTGATCTTGTCGCCGGGCCACGCATTGTACCGCGCCGCAAGGAGCTTCCCGAGCACTATTCCCTGGTGCTGCCCGTCGCTCGAGGCAAAGCGGAAATCTCCCGACGTCGCGTGCTGCCTGATAGTGGTGACATCGGGCACGCCGCGCGCCTCCGGCGGGATGCCGACCACGTATGCCGCGCCGGCGTAATCGTGGCCCGCGTTCATGCCGCCCTCGACGAGAACGAAAGGTGCCGCCGCGACGACACCGGGCTGACGCTTGACCTTCTCGAGTATCGACGGCCAGTCGGTGATCTTGAGATCCTCGCCGTAGCTCAAAACGCGGATATCCGGACTGCCGACAAGAATCTTTTCGCGAAGGTCGCGCTGGAGGCCGTTCATCACACCGATGATCAGGATGAGCGCGCTGACTCCGACCATCACTCCGGCAATGGCAATCAGGCTGATCAGCGACAGCAGCCGCGACCCCCTGCGGCTGCGCAGGTACCGCCATGCGATCGAAAGCTCGAGGCGACTCATTCGGGGCGCATCGTCGGAAAGAGTATCACGTCCCGAATGCTCGCCGTTCCGGTCATCCACATGAACAGCCTGTCCACGCCGACGCCTACTCCGCCCATCGGCGGCATGCCGTAATCCATGGCTCGAAGATAATCTTCGTCCACGCCGACGGCCTCCTCGTCACCAGCGGCGCGGAGACCCGCCTGGGCCTCGAGACGCTCACGCTGGTCCAGGGGATCGTTGAGCTCGCTGAAGGCGTTCGCCATCTCCCTGCCGTTGGCGAACAGCTCGAACCGTTCGGTCAGCGCCGGGTTGCCGCGCTTGGGCTTCGCCAGCGGCGACAGCTCGACAGGATAGTCCACCACGAACGTCGGGTTCATTATCGTGGACTCGACAAGCGCCTGGAACAGCTCGTCCATGAGCTTGGGCCGGCTGAGCGCGTCCGGCTTCTCCACGCCTGCCCGCCGCGCCATTTCGCGAAGTGATGCTTCGTCGGCGCCCAGCACGTCGGTACCGAGCGCCTTGTTGAGCGCCGGCACCCACTCGAGGCGCGGAAAAGGCGCCGAGAAAACCGGAACCGCGGCGGCAATCTCCGGCACCGACCTCAGCGATGCGGCGACATCTCCAAGCAGTGACTCCACCCTTCCCATCATGGTCGTGTAATCGGCGTACGCTTCATAGAACTCGAGCATCGTGAACTCGGGATTGTGCGTCCGGTCGATCCCCTCGTTCCGAAAATCGTGCCCAATCTCGTACACCCGGTCGAAGCCGCCGACGATGAGTCTCTTCAGGTACAGCTCGTCGGCGATGCGGAGAAACAGCGGCATGTCGAGCGAGTTGTGATGCGTCGTGAATGGCCGCGCCGCCGCGCCACCGTAAAGCGGCTGCAGAATGGGGGTCTCGACTTCGATGAAGCCCAGCCCGTCGAGAAATGTCCGCATCGTCGTGATCATTCGTGACCGTGCGACGAACAGCCCCCTCACTTCCGGATGCACCGCGAGATCGGCGTATCGCTGGCGATATCGCTGCTCCGGATCGCTGAACCCGGAATGGCGGACGAGCTTCCCGTCGACCTCTTCTTCCTTTCCGAACGGCAGCGGTCGCAACGATTTCGCCAGCAGCTCGAACGACGACACGCGAACCGTGACCTCGCCGGTGCGCGTGCGAAACAAGGAGCCGGCAACGCCGACGATGTCACCAAGATCGAAATGATCCAGCAGCGCATAACGTTCGGGGCCGAGCTCGTCCTTCCGAAAGTAGAGCTGGATGCGCCCGGTGTGATCGGCCAGATGCGCGAACGCGGTTTTTCCGTGCGCCCTCCAGGCCACGATCCGGCCGGCAACGCTCACGCGAGGGCCGTCTGCCGCTCCGTGCGCAGCCGCGGCGGGCGCCGTCGCATCTGTCGCCGTCCCCGCATGCACCGGCGGCAGCATCGCAACTGCGGCGGCGGCAGTTTGCCCGCGGTCGTAGGAGTAGGCAAATGGCTCTACACCGGCGGCGCGCAGCGCGTCGAGCTTCTCGCGGCGCGCGCGCAGCACGAAGTTCAGGTCGTCGGTCAACTAACGGTCACTCCGCCGCCCGACTGCTTCAGGTAAGCAGTGATGAAGGGATCGATTCCTCCATCCATGACTTTCTGCACGTCGGGAATCTTCAGCTCCGTGCGGTGGTCGTTGACCATCGTATATGGCTGGAACACATAGCTCCTGATCTGGCTGCCGAAGCTCACGTCGGCCTTGGTGGAATCCAGCGCCGCCTTTTCCTGCTCCCGGCGCAGCACCTCCGCCTGGTACAGCTTGTTCTTCAGCATCTTCATCGCCTGTGCCTTGTTCTTGAACTGCGATCGCTGCTGCTGCGACGCAACGACAGTGTTGGTCGGCAGGTGCGTGATGCGCACCGCCGAACTGGTCTTGTTGACGTGCTGACCGCCCGCGCCCGAGGCCCGGTAAACGTCGACCTTCAGGTCTTCATCACGAATCTCGATGTTGATCTCCTCATTCACCACCGGATAGACGAACACCGACGCGAAGCTCGTGTGGCGGCGCGCCGCCGAGTCGAACGGCGAAATGCGCACCAGCCGGTGGACGCCCGTTTCGGCGCGAAGAAATCCAAAGGCGTACTGTCCGCGGATCTCCAGCACTGCGCCTTTGATGCCCGCCTCCTCACCCTCGCTCTCATCGAGCAGATCGATCTCGAACCCCCTTCGCTCGGCCCAGCGCGTGTACATGCGGACGAGCATCGACGCCCAGTCCTGCGCCTCAGTGCCACCCGCTCCGGCGCTGATCTCCACCTGCGCGTCGCGGAAATCGTCTTCACCGCGCATCAGCGTCTTGAGCTCGAAGGAGTCGATCTCAGAATCGAGCGACTCGATCATGGCGTCGAGCTCCTTCTCGAGGTCGGCGTCAGGCGTGTCGCTGAGAAGCTCGTGCAGCTCCTCGGCTCCATGCAGTTGTGATTCCAGCCTGTCGTAGGGATCGATCCACGACCGCAGCGCCTTTACTTCCTGGAGGGTGCGCTGGGCCGCTTCCTGTTTCGACCAGAAAGCCGGATCGGCCATCGCCAAGTCGAGAGAGCTCAGCGCTTCGCGCTTACCGTCGATGTCAAAGATACCTCCGCACTTCCGAGAGGCGCTCGGCGCTTCCCGCCAGCGCGCGGCCCCGCTCTCCAATCGTGTCTGCCATTCGTTTCGCTTCCTAGAAGATTCGCTTGCCGGCGCCCAACACTTCGTTCAACGCCTCCTGAAAATACGCCGTCGTGCGCGCGAATTCAGATCCTACCTGCATAACATACTCATCGTAGCTCTTCTTTATCTCCTCGCGAAAGAGCTCCTTGAGCGTTCCCCGTTGCAATCCCTCGGAGTGCTTGGCCGGATAGTAGGCCACCATGTCCGAAACGAGCGCGCGCGCAAGGCGCTTTGCGCGAAGACTCGGGTCGCGCGCAAGGAACGGGTTTATCGGCCTGCGCTCGCCCGGCGCAGGAACCCCCCGCGCGCCGGCCGCCGGCGTGAATGTCGACGGAATGTGCGTTTGGGCGCCCGAAGCCGAAGACGCGGCGGGGGCGGATTGTACCGGCGCGCGGGCAATGACCGGCGCGGGCGGAGGCGGCGTGACGGCCGGCACAGACACCGGAGTCGGGGACGGCACGAACGGCCGCGCTGCCGGCGGCGTCGGGAAAGCCGGAGGCGTGGCAGATACTGGCGGCCAGGGAGTGCGCGGCGTCGGCCGCAGCGGCGGAAGGGCCGCGGGTCGCGGCGGCGTCTGGTGGCTAGGCCGCACTGGCGAGTAGCGCGGGGTCGCAACAGGCGTCATGGGACGGCTGGCCGGCCCTCCGGCCGCATGCTCATGGGCCGGATATCCGGCGCCCGCACGTTCTCCCGACATTCCGACGGGAATCACTCCTCCGCATGCCGAGCATCGCGCGCGCACCCCATCCGCGGGCACCTTTGCGGGATCCACGCGATAGACTGTCGAGCACTGCGGGCAACTGACGTTCATTCATCCTCTCCTGCGGCACCGTGAATGCTTGGATGACGCGTATCGTAAACTGGCGGCCGCTCGTCCGTCCGGCGGTCGATTGAAAATACCGATCCGGTGAGGGTTTTGGCGTAAGTCTTCATTTCCGTCGCGAGCTGGCTGATCTGGCGGGCTTCCTTAAGGGCACGCTGAGCGTTGGTTACAACGCCGATCGACAGCGTCATCAACGGCACCCTGTCCAGCACCCCCCGCCTGTCCTTGCCAAAGAAATATCCGGTGCGCCGATCCATCTCGGAATACTGATACTCGATGAGAAGGTCGAACGTCGAGATGATCTCCTGGCAGACTTCGGTCACCGCGTCGTACGGAATGATGAAGATAAAATCATCGCCGCCGATATGCCCGACAAATCCAGTCTCACCACAAATTCCCTTGACGACGTCATGGAGAATCATGGCCAGAATCCGGATGACCCGGTCCCCCTGATTGTAGCTGTAGCGGTCGTTGAATTCCTTGAAATGATCGAGGTCCGCGTAGCACACCGCGAACGTCCCGGCGGTGGTCAGACGGCGCTTGATTTCTGCTTCGATGGCCCCGGCCCCGGGCAGGCGGGTCGAAGGATGAACCCCGAGGTCGCGGTCGGAGCGCGCGAGAAGGGCGTCGAGCCGGCACCGCACGGCATGAGCGGCGAGGCCCGGCGCGATGACTTCGTCTGCAGACGCGGAGAAAGCATCGGCCAGGGACGCCTCGTCGTCCGCGCAAAGCATG
>DATBZT010000008.1:0-10252 GCA_036513055.1 Gemmatimonadaceae bacterium
AACAGCTCGACCTTTGCCGGCCGCACGAGCCGCTGCGCCAGCAGATCACGATACGCCCGCAGCTCAGCCGAGTCCGTGGGGTGATTGGCGCGATAGACAATCTGCTTGCCATCCGGTGACCACCAGGCGCCGCCGTCGTAGCCGGGCGTATTGGTGAGGCGCCGAACGTCGGTTCCGTCAACATTCATCGTATAGATATCGAGATCGCCATCCTTGAGCGACGTGAACACTATCCGCCTGCCGTCGGGTGAGAGCACTCCCTCGGCAGTGTACACGTCGTAGTGTGTCAGGCGGTGCAAGCCGGTGCCGTCGCGGTTCACCGTGTAAATGTCATACCGATCCAGCGGCCACACGTATCCCTTCGAGGGATCAGGCCTCGGCTGACAGACCGAGTCATGCGCTGTGCTGGACGCAAAGAAAAGCCGCTGATCGCCTGGAAAGAACCAGCCGCAGGTGGTCTTGCCGCGCCCGTCGGAGATGCGTCGGGCGCCCGTCCCGTCGGTGCGCATGATGTACTGCTGGTCGCACGGATATCCGTTTCGCGTGCTCTGAAGTGTCAACCATTTACCATCATTACTGAAATACGCTTCCGCATTCTCGCCGCCAAAGGTGAGCTGGCGTATGGATCGAAAGTGATGCTCGGCGGGAAGAGGCTCGATGGCCCGCGCAGGCGAGACGGCAAGATCGCCTTCCGGCGCTCCAGTACCTGACGGTGCTCTAGCTGCAGCGGACGCGCACCCTTGAGCCGTGACCAGGGCAAGAGCCGTCAGGAAATAGAGTCGGGACATGTGCACCAATAATAGCCGTCCCCGGCTTTGCGGCTATAGCGCGACCCCTACAGTTGCTGGCCCTCGTGACGATTTTCCATCATCTCGTCTCCCCGCATGAGATCGTCATCCCAGATCAGTCGCGGATCATTACTCTCGAAGACGTTCGCATGTACCATCCATCCGAACACCTGCTTTACGAACCTGCCGCCGGCCGAGTCACACGCCTCTCGTGTATCAACGCCAAGCGGCCCGAACACCGGGCGTCCGTTCTGCACCTCCGGCCAGCGGTCTTCGCCTCCACGTGGCGGCAGACACCAGTTCACGTGCTTGTGCCATTGCGCCACGCTGATCGGAATGCGCTTGTCCAGATCGTCCGCCGAGAAGCGTTTAGGCGCGGTGTACATCGCCCCGACCAGCAGGAAACCGCCGCGGGCATCTTTCTTATATAGTAGCGACGTCGGCTTACCGGGGTTGAAGCGGAACTGGTTCTCGAGCGCCCACAGATTTCTGGTAAAGTGATACACGCGTTGATTCTTGATCTGCGGCGCAAACATTCTGAAGCCATCTGCTTCGGCAACCCTCACGTCACGATATTTCGCAATCGCCTGCCGGAGCTCAGTCACGACGGTGCTCGCGCGAATTGAGTCGGCGACAGTGACAGGTCGGTAAGGCGTGGTTTCCATGTGCTCTGCCATCGCCCTCATGTCCATGTCGCTCATTGTCGAAACCTTTGGGCGTATGGTGTGGGCGCTCTGGGCAGTCGCTGCGCTCGAAGCAGTGGCCAGCATGAAAGCGGCTGCAATGATTCGCGAGCGAGCCGGGGTTTTTCTCGGTGGGAACATCATTCTACTCTCTTGTGACTGATACGATTCTCTGAATGATGCGTCGCGGACTCGCTGGCTGGTAGTGCTCTACTCGTTGCCGAACTGAGCTACCAGCCGCTTAACCGCCGCACCAACCTTTTCGGTAGCCAGCCCATGAATTTCGGCACCGTCCCAGAAAACATTCTCGCCCGGAATGTTGTACGGCGCGTACGGATGATGATCTCGTTTGAGCAGCACCACTGCCGGTTTCCTGAACGCGGACGCGGCGTGCGAGATACTCGTGTCTGGAGTGAAAACCATGTCTGCGGTGCCGACGAGGGCCAGGGCGTCACGCAACCGAGGGGTCATGACGGAGAGCGCACTCACCATTTTGGCCACTTGCTTGACGCTTTCTGACTCACTCGGCAATCCGATAACCACCATCGAGAGGCGGGGGGCGAGGGCGCGAACACGTTTGAGAACGTCGATGAAGTTTACGTCTGCCCACCGCCGCTTCGCTTCCGATGCCGACAGATTTACCAGCAGGCGTCGACCCAGCCGCAAGTTACCGCCGCCGGAGACGATTCCCTCTGCGGGCAAAGTCGTTTCGGTCGCAAGGGTCGCTGCCATATCCCATCGGACGTCTGCTTCCTGGCGCTCCACATCGGATAGAAATATCTCGGGTTGCCAGTCGACACTGCTCGCATCCACGCCGTATGGAGCCGATAATGCCTGCGCCCCACGAATGTACGGAGTTGAGCGATCGTATCTCGCAACCCCAACGTTGTAGACGAGGTCGTTGTTACCGCCACTCACGCCCACTCTGTAGGGCGCTCGTGCCGCAAGCATCAGCATCGGAGTCGACGTGAATATCTCCGGGTTGTTGATGCGCCCGTCAACGATCACGTCATAGCGTTCGGCGCGAAGCCGTCGCATGAGCTTCACATAGCTCAGAGACGACCGACGATCGAGCGTGAAGACCTTGCCAACGTGCGGGTTTCCCTCGAGCACGGGCGCGGTGGAGGGATTGGCGACAACATCCACCGTGCCGAACTCACTCGCCTGCGCCAGGACCCGGATCAGACCGGTGGCCATAATCATGTCGCCGATGCGCTCGTATCTGACGAACAGCGTCCGCAGGGGGCGCGCATCAAACCGCGCGAGGTCCACGTTACGCGGCCCAGGTAGCGCCCGTCCAATGGCGCGCATCCACATTGCGCGCCATGCGCGCTCAAGCTGTTTCGGATCCACCTGTCAGCGGCAGCTCCAGCAGTTTTCTCGAAGGTTGTGGATCGAGCGCCTGGAATAGATGAATGCGATCGATGACAACGGGGTCCATCACGCGTATAGCCAGAAGCTCACGCGCCGTCTGAGGTGTCAGCGTAGGATAGAGACTCAGGGTGCAGTGCGGGCTGAAGGTGAAGCGCGCACGCCCGAACATGAGGCCACTCGTCGCCAGCCTGTCGTGAAGAGCCCTCAGCGGCCCGTGAGGCTCGAGCGGCAGAACGACTATCTCGGTCTGCATGAATCTCACCGGCGGGCCGAATCGCAATGTCATGGGCGCCGTGCTCGACGCGATTGGCGCCAGCTTCTCCCACAATTCGACTGTCGTTACCGATCCTGGTATCGGACCAACACCGGATGACCCGGTTATCGTCACATGGGGCGCCTTGTAGCGGGCAAGCCGTTGGTCGAACCGTTCGTTGATTGCTTTTATCTGCTCGCCCGCTGCTCCCCCCAACTCCGCAATGATGAAGATTCCGCTGAGCTGCACGCCTTAGTAATGCACCGACGACAGCATCGGCAACCAGCCCCCCCCATCGACATGGATTACGCCGGCCCGAAGGAGTTTCCGGTCGAGGTAGTTGCCGGGATGCGAATGCTGGTACCTGATGACTTTGACTCCTACAAATGTTCCAATTGCCGCCCCGGCCATGACGTCGCTCGCCCAATGCTGCCGGTTGTATATCCGCGACATACCAGTAAGAGCGGCGCCCCCATATACGATGGGCCCGATAACCCACCGCGTCCGTGGCCACCAGCGCTCAGTCTCGCTCGACACCGCTGCGGCAAACGCGAATGCACTGGTGGTATGGCCTGAAGGAAACGAGCGATAGTCATCACTCTTGAAGCCCCGGAACGGTTGGAAGTTGGCCGCGTTGTCCATGCTGGCGTACGGACGAGCGCGTCCTGCGGTAAACTTGAGCGTCCCGGTTACCATGTCCGCGAGAACGATGGACTCGACGGTGTGGAGGCCGAGATCTTCGGTGCGCCGCTGGTTATCGAACCGGCCCACGAAATAGATGCCTGAAGCCGTTATGATGCTTCCCGGATCACCCAGTAGCCGAAAGACGGTCGCACTGGTGTGTAGTATCTTGCTGGACTGCCTGGCCGGCTTCTGAAGCTGGGTAGTGACATGGCGATCCAGCGGTGCCAGTCCGATCGTCGCCAGCGTGAACCCCCCGACAGTGAGTAAATCACCTAGGGTGAACAGCGGCTTTTGGCCGTTGATCGTGTCATTCGTTTGCGCCTGGGCCATGCTGCTTGAGACCAACGCCAGTACCAGGACGCCGTACAATAGTCTTCGCACTACAAACCTCGCGATGTTCAGGCCTTCGAGATGCACTAACCGGTGAAATACATAGCACACCGCTTGCCACGCTTGCCACACCCCTTGCCGCCATTACCGCAAAAGGACATATCCCCAGAATGTTAAACATCGACCTCACGGGGCGCCGGGCGCTCGTCGCCGGGGTGGCCGACGACGGCGGCTTCGGATTCGCCATCGCGAAGGCCCTTGCCGAGGCCGGTGCCAGTGTCTGCGTGGCCACCTGGCCTCCGGCGCTCAACATCTTCATGAATCTCCTGAAGCGCGGCAAGATGGACGAGTCCAGGCGGCTCTCGTCGGGCCAAATACTCGAGTTCGAGAAGATATACCCGCTGGATGCCGCATTCGACACGTTGTCCGAAGTGCCCGAAGACATCCGCGCCAGCAGGCGCTACCGCGATACGGGAGATTTTTCGGTTGAAGGACTGGTCAATCACGTCCGGGCCGATTTTGGAGACATTTCGCTCGATATCGTCATCCACTCCCTGGCTAACGCGCCGGAGGTCAAAAAATCTCTTCTCGAGACAAGCAGATCGGGGTACCTCGCGGCTATGAACGTGAGCGCCTACTCCCTTGTCTCGATGGTGAGCCGCCTCGGGCCCCTGATGCGGCCTGGTGGATCATTTCTCTCGCTCACCTACATGGCCAGTGAGCGAGTGGTCCCGGGTTACGGAGGTGGGATGTCTTCCGCCAAGGCCGCACTCGAGAGCGACACTCGTACACTCGCTTTCGAGGCCGGCCGGAAGTACGGCCTGAGAGTCAACACCATCTCAGCCGGCCCTTATGCCTCGCGGGCGGCGAGCGCTATCGGAATCATCGAACAGATGGTGGACTACTGTGCCCTTAATTCACCGCTCACGGATGCCCTCACCGCAGACGAAGTCGGGATGGCGGCCGCTTTCCTGTCGAGCCCGCTGGCCAGTGGCATCACCGGAGCCACCGTTTATGTGGATAAGGGGTATCACGCCATGGGCATGGCTGTTGTCGGCGTTCCCACAACGTCGAGCTCGCTGTAGCTCGCAGTAGTACCCTTCCGATCTAACACCCGCAATTGCATAGCTGACCGTGCTTCGCCGCTACCTCGCCACGTGCATAGTCCTGTTGAGCACGCAGGGTTGCTTCATCCTGCCGCAGCACGCGGCTGCCCCGACCCCAAAGAGCGCTGCTGCCAGACAGGCCGAGATCGCCGACAGCATCGAGCACGCCACCGGACTCAAGCCCTACAATAAAATCGTCACCCCCGGAGCGCGAACAACCATTGGCCTGTTTCTCACGCATCGCGTCGGCGACACTCTGTACTTCGAGATTCCTCGGCGCGAGCTGAACCGCGATCTCCTCCTCGTTGGCCGGTTCGCTCGCGCAAGTGCCGGAGGGCAGAGCTTTGGCGGGGACGAGTTCACTGAACGAGTGCTGCGGTGGGAACAGCAGGAAAATCGCATTCTGCTGCGAAGCGTTTCATTCGAGATCACTGCGGATTCGACGCTCCCCGTATATCGCGCCGTCGCACAGGCGAGTTATCCGCCGGTAGTTGCCGTATTTCCGGTGGAGACTTACGGGCCTGACAGCGCCGCGGTGATCGACGTCACGCGACTTTACACCACGAATGTTCCCGAATTTATCGGCGCACGCGGATCGCTCGACGAGAAGCGCTCTTTCATCGAGCGGGTGAATGCATTCCCCGACAACGTCGAAGTGGAAGCGACACAGACTGCGACGCCTGACACGCCTTCGGAAGCCGGGCGTGTATCAGGACCCGTCCCCGCTTCGAGCATTCTCGCGCATTGGAGCATGGTGCGGCTGCCCGAACGACCGATGATGCCGCGCCTCGCCGACAAGCGGGTCGGTTATTTCACCGTTACCCAGACCGATTACGGAACACGCCAACAGCGCGTTGTGCCACGGTTGTACATCACCCGCTGGAGACTGGAAAAGAAATTCCCCGACTCTGCCCTATCCGAGCCGGTGAAGCCAATCGTGTATTACGTGGACCCGGCCACACCGGCGCAGTGGATTCCCTGGATCAAGAGAGGCGTGGAGGATTGGCAGCCGGCACTCGAGGCTGCCGGCTTCCGGCATGCAATCGTGGCCAGGGATGCTCCCTCTCCGGTTGATAATCCGAACTGGTCGCCGGACGACGTTCGGAACACCGTCATCCGGTGGTTGCCGTCAACTACTGAAAACGCCACCGGGCCCACTGTTTACGATCCGCGTACCGGCGAGATCATCAACGGGTCGGCACGCCTTTTTCATAACGTAATGAACCTCGCGCGAACCTGGTACTTCACTCAGGTGTCGCCGCTGGACCCCCGTGCGCAGCGGCTGCCATTCCCCGATTCACTGATGGGTCGACTCGTTGAATACGTAGTTGCCCACGAAATTGGACACACCCTCGGCCTTCAGCACAACATGAAGGCAAGCTCTACCTATCCGGCCGACAGTGTCCGCAGCGCGACCTGGGTGCACCGGATGGGCCATACGCCCTCGCTCATGGATTACGCCCGGCTCAACTACGTCGCCCAACCCGAGGACAGGATCGATCCTGCAGACTTGGTTCCACGCGTTGGGCCGTATGATGTGTTCGCTACGATGTGGGGGTACAAACCCGTGCCGGGCGCGCTCACTCCCGACGCCGAGCGCCCGGCTCTCAACAGCTGGGCAGAAATGCAGGACACTGTGCCATGGTACCGCTATTCCACGTCCGGCGGCGCGGATGTGGACCCCGGCGACGAGAGCGAAGCGGTCGGTGACGCCGACGCAGTCCGGTCTACCCGCTATGGATTACGCAATATCCAGCGCGTAATGCCGCTGCTCATGTCTGCCACACTGCATCCCGAAGAGGACAACTCCGACCTCGTCGACATGTACGAGCGGCTCGTCGACCAGTGGAGTCATGAGATGGAGCACGTTGTGAACATTGTCGGCGGTGCGGAGTCGCGGGAAAAATACGGCGGGCAACCCGGGCCACGATTCGTTCCACTTACCCGATCGCGACAACTGGAGGCGGTGCGTTTTCTCAACGAGCACGCATTCACTACGCCGACATTCTTTCTCGACACACGCATTCTCAGGCGAATGGAGCCGGAGGGAACGCTCAAACGAATTGGCGGTGCCCAGTCGCGAATTCTCGCCGACCTGCTGGACGTTGATCGCCTTGGCCGGCTTTCGGACTACGAGGCACTGGCTGGCAGATCCGTCGGCTCCAGGGTCGACGTCTATAGCGTTCCAGAGTTCCTTGCGGACGTCAGGCGTGGTATCTGGAGCGAGCTGGCTTCACCACATGTGGCGATAGATCCATTTCGTCGCGCGTTGCAGCGCTCGTATCTCTCGCAAGCTGATGGAAAAATCAATGCTTCACCGGCGATGATAATCAGCAGCGGGCGCTTGCCTGCTCGATCCAGTATCGGAAGCGGACCGAACAGCGATGTCCGGGCGTTGATGCGCGGGGAGCTACTCGATCTCGACGCGGCACTTCGTGAGGCGATTCCACGAACCTCAAACCGCGAGACCCGCCTGCACCTTCTCGACGCACGAGCCAGCATCAAGCAGATACTGGAGCCGGAGAAGTAGAACCTACCGGCGCAGCTGCATCAGTTGCTTCTTGAGCTCCTGCAGCGTTTCCACGAGCACAGGGCCAGACAGCACAAAGCGACGGCCGCGATCCGTCCATGAGATCGTATTGATGGCAGCCGCAGGAGCAGCCGCTACCGTGGTTGGCTGGGCGACTTTCGCATCGGACTGCGTCGCTCCCAGCGCTGTTGCTACCGCGCCTCCGGCTACCCACCGGGCTTCGGTCGCTCTCGAGCTGTCTACCGGTGTTTCAGCCAGTGTAACCCGCACGCCGGGTGAAATCTCGTAGACGGTGCGACGTGTTGCACTGGTGCTATCCACACTTTTCACGCGGAGCGACAGGCTGGAGGCAGTCCTCGCAGCTGCGGCTCCGGTAACTACCACCTGTGAAAGCGTCGTCAACTGTGGCGCCAGTACGACGTTTGCCGTCACGCTGCCATCGTCAGGCACTACGAGCGCAATATCCTTCGCCTCGTAGCCGATGCGCCGGACAGTAAGATGCTGTTCACCCGCTGGAACGTTGGTGATGCTGAAGCGTCCGTCCTTGTCGGTCAGGGCACCGAGTGGACTACCGGGAAGAACGACCTGTGCCGTGGCGAGACCCTGCTCGTTCCTTTGATCGATGACTCGCCCCTCCACCACGCCAAATGCAGGCTTCGTCGCGCGAGCTGCGTCTGCAATCGAGCGTTTTTCTGAAAGGAACGCCGAGTCGCCGAGCCTGCCTCGTTTCGAGGTCATCTTCACGACACCGCTGATTGATGATTGCACGGACGGTGGAGCCAACCTTGGCTCAGCGACATCTGGCACTGCGACAGTCTCATCCGCACGCGAGGCCGGCGGAGTCTGAGCTTCGCGTCCGCTGATCGTTTCCCTGGACATGGCCTTGTTGATCCCCGTCACCGCCGCAGAGCCGCCAGCGGCCACGTTTCCGGCCCGTTGCGGGGCAACCGATTGTTCCATGGCAGGCTTGTCGGCGGGTGACGCGGGTGCAGCGAGTGGCGCCGGAGCCGGCTGAACCTTGTCGGCCACCATGAGAGTCTCACGGCTCGCTCCCGAGTCGCGTTTTACTACCAGATACGACGCACTTGCCACAATCAACAGCGCTGCCGCGGCGCGGATGTCCGTACGATCGTACCAGCGTCGCCTCCGAACCGGGGCCGGCGGCCGCGCGGCTCCCTCGGGAATCACCCCCGCCGGAACATTGTCCAGCGCCGTCAGAATGCGCGTCGATGCCGCAATCAGGCCACGCGCTTCGGCCACCATCGCCGAACATTCGAGACACTCATTCGCGTGCGCTGCAATCTCATTTGCCTGATCCTCCGGCAGCTCGCCGTCGAGCCAGGCGTGAATTGTCCCTTCATCAGGATGCTGCATTCTTCTCCCTCTCTTCGCGCTCTTTCTGCAGCGCTTCGTAGCTCTCCACCAATCGGCGGCGGGCGCGCGACAGCGTCGTTCCCACGGACCCGGGCGATAGCTCCAGTGCCTCCGCGATCTCCGAGTAATTCAGTCCTTCCTCTCGCATCAGCAGCGCCAGACGATCCCGCTCCGCCAGTACATCGATTGCCTTGCGGGCGAGCGCCGCTTCCTGCGCGCGCTCTAGTGTCGCCTCCTCTGGCTCGACACTGGTCTCCCGATCCTCCTCGGCGAGCAGCGCCAGTTGCCTTCGCTGCCGTGATGCCTTTCGCGCTTCATCCCGCACCAGGTTCGTCGCCACGGCGAACAGCCAGGCTCTCTCATTGGTCAGTGATTCCTGTCTCAGCGCACGCAGGAAGGTTTCCTGCGCCACTTCTTCGGCCCAATCGCGGTCCCCGAGTCTCCGCGTCAGGTATCGCACGAGCGCGGTGTTGTAGGTCCGGAACAGTCGGTCAACGTCGGTCAACTGATCACCACTTTGCCTGCAGGCTGCGAAGATCTGAGTCGCTCAATGACTCAGCACCGGCTGGAGAGATCTCGATCGCAATGGTGCGCCCCGCGACAATCACCCTTTCGCCAAGCGCAAATGATTCCCGCAGCTCCGGAAGCAAATCCAGAATCCTGAAATAGGCCGCCGAGTAGGCGCGTACCTTCACCCCGACTGTGGAATCCCTGAGAGCAGTGTCAGTCCAGACACCGTCGCGCATTGCGAACACTTTGTTGCCGGCCCGGCGCACCTCTCCTCCGGCGTCGATGACAGCGGATGCCGCATCTGCCGCAGAAAGCGTCGTCGCAGACCGCTGTGCGGCTGCCGTGCGCGCTGCTTCGAACGACTTTGCGTCGTCTCCGCGCTTCGAGGTAACCGCAATTCCTGTCACGACCACTTGCTCGAGCCGTACTCCTCCGACCGAAGTCGGTGCGTTCATCGCGGCCCCCAGACGACGGCGCGCATCCATGCCGGGCTCAACCACGAGATAGGATGAGAACTCCGTCGGAATCCCGTAGCGTTCCCCGAGTTTCCGGATCTCGTCATCCACCTCGGACGATCCGCCATTTCTGCGCTTTTCCGCGCTCAGGTAGCCAACGCGCTG
>DATBZT010000009.1:0-2285 GCA_036513055.1 Gemmatimonadaceae bacterium
CCGCGCTCCGCCGCGTGCTGTGGTCGCAACGAATTACCACCATGTCCCGCCCGGGAGCCGAGGAATCGAAAATCACCGACGCCCTACTCGACACGCTCGCCTACGCCGCATAGACCGAGCCCAAGAGTGCGAAAGTCCACCGTACAAGATGTCATCGAAAAGGCGGCCGCCCTGGAGTTTGTGCAAAACGGTGCCATAGTCGCCGTCGAGAGTCTCAGCGGCAAAGAACTTCAATACTTCTACAAATCCTGGAACGAAGGCGTCGAAGACCTCAGCGCAACCTCACGTTTGTTCATCACACAGGTCGGTCTCGAGCCAATCTTGAGACAGGAAGCGGCCGAGCGAGGAGGCGTCCAGAACTACGGGACGGAACTAGTCTCGCTCTCCGAAGATGACGACGGTGTCTCCGCCGTGGTCCGGTCGCGTGACGACGAACACACTCGTTCGATCCGCGCGCGGTATGTCGTCGCGGCGGACGGTGCTCACAGCACCATCCGCAGACAGATCGGGATCGAAATGGGCGGACACGGCAGCTCCGACTGCATCACTGTCTATTTCAAAGCGGACATGCGCGAGATGATTGGTGATCGCAACCTCAGCGTGGTCTACGTGCTGAATCCACACCTGCTCGGATTCTTCCGCTTCTCGTTCGACGCCGGATCTGGCTTCCTTTCAATCTTCTCCGTGACCGATCCGGAGACGGGCGAGCACAGGAATCTGGTCGCCGACCTTAGCGACGAACGATGCATCGACTACGTCCGCACAGCGCTCGGCTGCTCGACGGATACTCAGATCGAGATTGAAAACGTACAACAGTGGGAGGCATCTGCCAGTTCCGCCCGACGCTACAGCAAAGGTCGGGTCTTCCTTGTGGGCGATGCTGCCCACACAATGCCACCAACGGGTGGTTGGGGCGGAAACACGGGAATCGCCGACGCCCACAACCTCGCCTGGAAGCTTGCGATGGTTCTCGATGGTTCAGCTGACCCCTCGCTACTCGATACATATGACGCCGAGCGGCGGCCCAGCGGGCTTATGACAATGGAGCAGGCCTATGCAATCTACGCTGGGCGCTACGCGGAACGGGCGACCTCCGATACCAAGCCGCTCGCAACACCGCTACCCCCAGAATGCGTCGAGCTCGGCAGCATTTATCACTCCAAAGGCGTGATCGACGATAACGCCGATCCATATGGTGATGACGAAGAAACTGCCGTCCACGATCCACGGGCGCCGATGACACCAGTGGGAGCCCGTGGCCCCCATTTGTCTCTCCTGCGCAACGGAACGCCGATCTCGATCCATGATCTGTTCAGGGACAAATACGTTCTGCTCGCTGCATCGGGGGGCCAGCGTTGGCGCGATGCGGCGATCTCGGTTGCCGCACGCAGCGACCTCCCTCTCTCAGCTGTGACCGTGGGTCCGAACGGTGACGCCATCGCTACGGAGGGTATGTTCGAGGATTCGTACGGCATTCCCACCGACGGTGCCGTCATCGTCCGGCCCGACGGCGTCGTTGCATGGCGGGTGACTTCCTCGGATCAGGACGCCGAAGAAGCGATCGAAGCAGCGATGAGCAGACTTCTCGGGCGCGGTTAGAGACCTCAGATCAGGCGCACGAGTCGTGAACGCCAGCCACCGCAGGTGTTCCATCATCCAGGTGCGGCTTGCCGAGAATCAGGAGCAAGAAGGTGGCCTGGGTGGCGAACATCCGACCGCTGATCGATCTCGGGTGGCTCACGCATGCATGGCGGTCCCGCAAGCCGAACCTTCGTACGAGTGCGTCGCAGGTCAAGGAGTTGCCGCCAGATGTAGTGTCCGTAGGCCCGGCCCGGAGATGATCCCGCTCACGTCCGTCATGCGGCGCACGTCAGTCGCCTCCGAAGCGGACATGAAGCCAGGGAACAGAAAAGGAACAAACCCGGGCCCACCGGACCGCACTGGACGAACCAGACGCATCGTTATCGTGCTCGGAACACCACCGCCCGTGCTCAATGGCACGGCAGCGAACTGTGGTCCCCCGTTCGGGACGAAAAGGCTGCAGGTTCAATCCTGTTAGCCCGACTCAAGTGACTGCAGGTCACGGACTGGGCCCCACCAGGGTCTGGGTTATTCTGCTGCCGGTACGGCAGGGAAGTACAGCGCGAAAGTCATCGAGGCTCCCCCCTGCGGAGCCCGTTTCGCGTCGCGGCTGCGCTCAGGGCTCTCGACATGGAGCCTTAATCTCTGCGGGTTCAGGGCCGGGTTTTGATCTCGTAGCGCAGGATGAGGTTGGTCCCGGGGTA
>DATBZT010000010.1:0-3264 GCA_036513055.1 Gemmatimonadaceae bacterium
GCCACCGCGTACCCGTTGTCGGCAAGGAACTCGGCGATCTCCTGGTGCGCCTGCCAGAACCCGATGTCATTGCCGAAAAAGAACACCAGCGCGGTGGGCGGCAGCGAGCGCGGTGCATAGAGAAAAATGTCCGGCCGGCGAAGCGCTGCGGATTTGGGAGTGTATGTGGAGTGCGCGCGCTGTCTTGGCCACACAACCGCGACGACCGCGATCACGGCTATCGCCGCAACTCCTGCTACAACACGCCAGCGCATCGCTCTTGCCAAAACTGGCAATAGGAGTAGTCCCTCCCACATAGACTCGCACTACACTGTCCGCTCAAGCCCCTCCCTGTCCCACCCGCCAAGACTTGCCGCAGCGGAGTATGTAGTCTCGAGGAATTCCATCAGCATCGCATCGGGATCACCGGCTCCTCTCACGGTCTCATATGGCAGGATCCATTCGCGCATTGCCATGCTGTACGTCGCGCCGCTGGGGCCGATGGTCGCCTCGGGACAGCCCGCCGGCTCGGGGTAGGCGTAGGCGTAGAACGCCGGTTCCTCCACCGGCGACCCGGCGCTGCCCGGCCACCATCCGCCGCTGATGCATTCATGCGAGTACGCTTCACGCGTCACGAAGTCCGGCGTGTTGGGAACGCCACCGGGATGCAGCGGTGCGCGTCGTCCGGAGAATCGCGTGCAGGCGAGATCGAAGGCTCCCCACCAGAAGTGCGACGGGCTCGATTTGCCGATGAACCGCCCGCGGAATTTTTTCAGTACGCGATCAGTCTGAGCGAGAATGCGCCAGCAGCGGTGCATCGCGCCGGCATCGTACGATGCATGCGCGCGGTCGTCGGTGAATCGCGTGGCATCCGCCAACTCCACCGGCACCGGCCATATCCTCGGCGCAACGCCGAGCGACGCGAGCATCGCCCGGTACGTTCCGTAGAAGTCGGCTACTGATTGCGGCGCGAGCGACATCACCCGTGTCTCGCCTTCGCTCGTGCGGGCGACGAGGAGATGATCGATGAAATCGAATTCGATATCGAAGTTCCGCTCGCCCCACGGAATTGGCGATGTCCCCAACCCGCGCGCGGTGACGTAGAGCGCCGCCTGCCACCAGTGGTTCTGCATCGGTGCAAGCGCGAGGCGAGTCTTGCCGACGATCTGCACCCAGCGGTGCACCGTTTCGTAGGTGCTTTGCCAGGAGGAGAGAGGGAGAGCGGGCCAGGAATCCGCGTGCGTCGTCATCTAGGTGTTGTTGTTCTTCCCCAAAGGAAGCGCGAGGATAAACACGCTCCCTCCCCCGTCGGCAGTCTCGTACGTGACAGCGCCGTCCTGCGCTTCGGCCAACCGTCGCGCAATGGCGAGCCCCAGCCCGGCGTGGCCGAGGTCGTGCCCGGTGCCCTGCGGCCGGTAGAACGGCTCGAAGATCCGTTCCCGCTCCGACGCCGGAACGCCGCCGCCCTGGTCTCTCACCCGGAACAGGAGACGCGAATCGTGAACGGTGACCTCGATCGTCACCGGCGCATCGGCCGGCGAGTAACGCAGTGCATTGTCGATGAGATTCGTCAGTATTCGCCGCGACTGCACGAAGTCGAACTCGCCGGTGAGCGCCGGGCGCGAGTAGTCGATCTCCGTTCGTATCCGCTCGGCGCCGGTGACGCCGGCAAATTGCCGTATCGTTGCGCCGAGCAGATCTTCCGCCGTATTGGGCTCGGGATTGATTGGGAACGTGCCCGCGCGCAGCCGCGAAAGATCGAGCACTTTCGCGACCATCTGCGACAGCCGGTCCACCTCTTCGACGATTGTCTCCGCCTGCGACCTCGCGTCACCGGCGCCGGTTGCGACGTTCTGCGCCAACGCTCTGATCGAGGTGAGCGGAGTCCGGATGTCGTGTGACACCGACGCCAGCACGATGTCCTTCATCCGGTTTGCCTCGCGCAGAAGCTCGGCGTCGCGGACTTCGTTGGAGAGGCGCTCGACTTCACTCGCGTGCAGTCGCGCGCGGTCTGCTTCGGCCCGCGCCCGCGACAGGAGCTGCGTCGCGACGAGTGCGGTGACGAGGAATGCGGCCAGCACCACTCCGTCCAGCGATTTCGACACCGCCATCGTGTCGAACGGCGGCTGGAAGAAGTAGTTGATCGCAAGCAGTCCCGCGAATGCGGCGATGAACCCGAGCCACCGCTCTCCGCCGGCGCTCGCGGCGAGCACGAGCAGGAGGTAGACGAGCACCACGTGCACCTGCTCGATCTGGCCTCTCACGCGAATCATGAGCAGCGTCGCCAGGATGAACAGCACGAGCCAGGCGGTCACCCGGCGGGACATTGTCCACTGCATGCTCTAGGGCAACAATGCGAATCGGTAGCCGACGCCGGGCTCGGTGATCACGATCTTCGGGTCTGCGGGGTCGCGCTCGATTTTTCGCCGCAGGTTTGTCATGTGGACGCGGAGGTACTGGCGGGCGTCGCCGTATGAGCGTTTCCACACGGCGTCGAACAGCTGCTGATGGGTGAACACCCGGCCCGGATCGGACGCGAGGAGCACCAACAGCTCCCATTCGATTGGCGTCAGCTTTATCGGCTGGCCGGCACGGGTGACGCTGCGCCCAGGGATGTCGATATTGAGTCCGTCGGCGCTCACAACCTGTGGCGACACCTTGAGTGTCCCCGCGCGCCGGAGCTGCGCGGAAACGCGGGCAGCGAGCTCGCTGGTGCCGAACGGCTTGGTGATGTAGTCGTCGGCGCCGGCATTGAGCAGCGCCACAGTCTCGCTCTCGCTGTCGCGCGCGGTGAGAACGATGATCGGGACGGTGTAGCGCGCGCGGATCCGTCGGCAGACAATGAGGCCGTCAATGTCCGGCAGGCCGAGATCCAGAATGATCAAGTCCACATCCGAGCGCTCGGCGGCGGCGATCCCGGCCGCACCGGTATCCGCCTCGATGATGAACATTCCGTGCGCCCGCACCGCCTCCGCCACGGCGAGTCGGATCTGACGGTCGTCCTCGATCACCAGCAAAGTCGCAGCGGAAGATTTCATGGATATAATCTGCATCAATCCCTCACACTAAGATTCCGTTAAGATCGCCTTTCCGGGGCCGGAATCGCGTTGCCTCACTGGGGAAGCTTCGTCGAAAAGGGGACGTGACCAAGCTGCAAATTCCCCCTGGAGGACTGGAGACAATGGTAAAATCGAAGAAGGGCTTCACCCTGATCGAGCTTCTGATCGTCGTCGTCATCATCGGCATCCTCGCCGCGATCGCGATCCCGAAGTTCGCCAACACGAA
>DATBZT010000011.1:0-2403 GCA_036513055.1 Gemmatimonadaceae bacterium
CAGTTCTGGGCGGAGAACGAACGCGGCGATATAGTTAGCTGAGTTGCGGAAAGATGGCCAACTCTCGAGTCGGGTAGACAGGTCGGACAATCCTTAACAAGAGCGGGCACTTGGGCCATTAGCTAAAGGTTCCTGTAAGCGGTCATTCGCGAGGATGTCTTCTTGCCCTGCTAATTTTCCGGTCGGCTTTCGAGACGCTGTGTCGATGCTCCGAATTCCGGGTCGGATCGCCGTTCGGAGGAGGCTCTCGCTGTCGTGATTTTTTGCAGTGCCGTGGAGGCTCCGCGGAACACGCACGCTTTGATTGTGGTGATGAACTTTTCGCAGATTCCGAGGGCTGGCGCTCATTACAGTGAGCCCCGCACGGGGTATCGTTCCGGCCGCTGACTAGAAAATGGTCAGGCGTAGCGTGGCATGCGTTGTCGTGGGAAGGCGACAGTGCCCGATGCTGCCAACGCCGATGTAAAACTGGACCATATCTGATGCTCAGCTGCGGCTTGGGGGGCATATGAGCGTGGAAGCAAGTGAATTGATGAGCGAAGTGTGGACGCGGTGGCAGGGACACGTCATCCACGACATGTTCCCTTTAGGCCGCTGTCTCGGTTGTTCGGATCACAGCGGCGTCTTCCTAACTAAGTCTGCGGCGCCAGGCCCTTCGGAAGTCGCGGTCAAGCTCGTTCCCGCCGATCGCGCCCTGGCGGAATCACAGCTGCCGCGATGGAAGAGGGCTGGCGGCATCGTTCATCCGAACCTGCTTAGATTGTTTCAGTGGGGCGGGTGCCAGCTGGACGGGCTGCCCTATCTCTATGTAGTCATGGAGTACGCCGATCAGACTCTTGCGCAGGTGTTGCAACGCCGCGCCCTGACGGATGACGAGGCGCGAGAAATGTTGCGGCCAACCTTGGACGCACTCGCGTTCATGCACGGCCAAAACCTGGTGCAAGGCCAGTTGAAGCCAGCAAACATTCTAGTGGTTGGAGATCAGCTGAAGCTGGCAAGCGACACGATCCGTCGCGTCGGCGAAGGCACGATGAGCGCTAAGGCGCCCACTGTGTACGATCCTCCGGAAGCGCGGCACGGAAGCAGTTCCCCTGCTGGGGATATTTGGGCGCTCGGCGTCTGCCTGTTCGAAGCGCTGACTCGCCGTCCGCCTTCGGGCTGGGGCGAACGCAGCGAAGCCGTCGCGCTGCCGGCCGATTTCTCCCCGGCATTCCGAGACGTCGTGGCCCGCTGTCTGAATCCCAGCCCGCAGAACCGTCCCAGCGTGACGGAGCTCGTGGCTTGGGCCCGCGGGCAAGCGGCGGGGTCTGCGCCCGACGCGACCGTTCGACCCGCGGCGATCGAACCGCTGGAGCCGACGACACCCGAGCCGGCGCCGCGGCGGATTACACCCCCTCCGGCGGCTCCCGAAACGGCGAGGCCCGCGCCGTCCATGGCGAAGTCCCCGAACCCGCGAGCCTTGGTTACCGCTGTGCTCGGAGCGGTCGTGATTCTCGCGCTGGGTTGGACCGGAATGCGCATGGTTAGATCGCATTGGACTCCGGCTCCATCTCCAGCTCCGGAAAGCTCACTGTCACAGACCCCGGGCGCCGCCGCACCAGTGGCAGCAGATGTTTTGGAACCCGTCTCTACGGTGTTGCCTCCGAAGCCGAGTCGGAGCGACCTGGCCACGTCACCATCGGCACTGCATGAGGTGATCCCTGAAGTTCCTCAGAGCGCCCGTCGAACCCTCAGACGACATATCAAAGTGTGGGTCCGAGTCATCGTCGACCAGGACGGTTCGGTGTTCACCGCCACTGCGGATCGAATCGGTCCCAGCAGGTATATCCGGCGCCTCGCCATCGAGGCGGCCAAGAAATGGACGTTTCCACCGATCGACACTCAGTCCCGACGCCTGATGCAGATTCGTTTCGACTTTAGTCGCGACGGGACGACGGGCCGTGCCGTCACACTCCACTAAGACGGTGGCAACAGTCGCCGCTCTCAGGGCTCCTCGGCATCGATGAGCAGCGCTACAGCACCGCGAATTGTCCAAAAAAAAGAATCGACATTCGTCAGGCTGCGACCCGATGGTAGTAGCTGAGCATTCGGCCGAGGCGCTGTCGGCGTTGAACAGGGTGATGGGGTAGGGCAGCGACGGACATTGGCTGCGGAAGTCGGTTTTCTAGGCCCTGATGATTGCGCTCGGTATGGATAGTGCGCCATGAACTGCCGGAGCGCGTGCTGAAGCGATGCCGGTGCGAAGAAGATCATCCGGCTTAAACACTGCTCTTTAATTGAACGCACGAACCGCTCGGCGAAAGCGCTCAAATTCGGCGATCGTGGCGGCAGCCGAATGTAGTCGCTTTCGAACGCTCTGAATTCGTCGGTTATTTGCAGGAACCACGTGGAAGATACGATTGC
>DATBZT010000012.1:0-2980 GCA_036513055.1 Gemmatimonadaceae bacterium
TTCCTACGTTCGGCAGGCCGACAATTCCTAGTCTTAGCATTCTCTAAAAGCGAGTTGAAACGTTCTTTGTTGGTGGGTTAACCGAGGTTCTTTGTCCGGGCATCGAACGCCGCAACTAGCCCTGCGTGGAAAGCTAACCGCTGGCGGCGAATCGATGACGCAGACGCTCTGCTCGCATGACAACCTCCCTGCAAAGGAGGCGGCGATGCAAGACTTTCGGAAGCTGAGCGTTTGGACCAAGTCGCACCAACTGGTGCTGCTGATTTACGAGGCGACCGCGACCGTGCCCGATCGAAAATTCCCGGGACTGACCTCACAGGTTCGGCGGGCCGCCGCCTCGATTCCGGCCAACATTGCCGAGGGATGCGGTCACGCGGGATCGCGAGAACTGTCGCGATTTCTCGGAATCGCCGTCGCATCCGCCTTCGAGCTCACCTACCACCTGCAGCTGGCGGCGGATCTGGGGATGCTGTCAAAGTCGGATTATGCGAGGCTCGATGCGCGAACCGAACTGGTGACAAGAATGCTGAGCTCTCTTCTGTCGAAGGTCCGCCACAACGCCGATCTCCGTGAACGCAAACGCCCCGCAAGAGTGCCAACCCCGCCTATCGTTAACGAAGAACCATTAACCAAGTGACAGTTAGTGGTTAACGATTCTACTCGTCCTTGGTCTTGTCTTCTCTCCCTGTAAACCGGTTCATCACCGGCAGTATCCCCTCCACAACCCAAAGCTCGAACGCCTCAACGAAATCAGGAAGCAACTCCCGAACCGTGACCGCCTCGGCCTTTCCAAAATTCCCAAGTACGTAATCGGTAAGCACCGAGACCTTCCGCTCATCGTCAGCCGGCCCGACCCCAACCCGCAGCCGCGCGTACTCCTGCGTCCCCAGCTGCCCCTGGATGCTCTTCAGCCCGTTGTGCCCGCCCGCCGATCCCTTCGCGCGGAAGCGGTAGCGCCCCACCGGGAGCTGCACTTCGTCCGATATCACCAGGAGATCCTGCGCGGCCGACCAGAACGGCCGCCGCGCGTACCGCACGAGCACATTGCCACTGAGATTCATGAACGTCTGGGGCTTCACCAGCCGCACGCGCTTCCCGTGCACCGTGCCGGTGGTCACGTGGGCCTCGCCGTCCTTCTTCCAGCCATCAAAACGCCAAACGTCGGCCAGGTGGTCGATGACCCACCAGCCGACGTTGTGACGGGTTCCGGCGTACTCGCGGCCGGGGTTCCCCAGCCCGACGATGACCTTCACCGGAACCCGATCTCAGTTCTGCTTGAGCTGCGCGATTACTTCTTCTTCTCTGCTGCCGGAGCCGCCGCCTCGCCTTCCGCGCCTTCCTCATCTTCCTTCGTCTTGCGGATGAGCTCGGGCTCCGCGGGCGCCGCTGCGGCATCGGCTGCCGGCACTTCCTCGACCACCGCCTTCGGAATCGAGCAGACGCAGACCGGTGCCGAAGCGTCGTCGAGAACCTCGACGCCAGCCGGAACCTTGACCTCGCCCACGTGGATCGAGTGTCCGATCACGAGCAGGCTGACGTCCACGTCGATGTGGTTCGGGATATCGGCCGGATCGCATGAGATTTCCATCTCGTGCATGACCTGGTCGAGAATTCCGCCGCCGGTGCGGACGCCCTCGGGCGTTCCGACGAAGACGAGCGGAACGCGCACGGTGACCTTCTCGCCGACGACCAGTTCCTGAAAGTCCACGTGGAGGATGTGGCGCTTGAACGGATGGCGCTGGATCTCACGGATCAGCGTCCTCGCGGTGGAAGCGCCGGCGACCTCGAGCTCGATGACGGTCGTCTTGTACGAGACTTTCTCGAGCATGCGCTCGAGCGTGTACGTGTTGATCGCGAGCGACTGCGGTTCGCGGCCGTGTCCGTAGACGATGGCGGGAACTTCACCTACGGCGCGGAGCTTGCGCGCTGCGCCTTTGCCGGCGGTGCTGCGGACCTTCGCGGCGAGATTTGCGGTTGCCATATCAGGATGTCTGCTTGATCGAAAATCGTGCGCAACGTGGGTTCCCGGTCATTCGCCGGCCCGGCGGCGCAAGCTGTACTGCCTTCTGTCTTCTGCCCTCTGTCGTCCTCACTCGAAGAGTGAAGAAACGCTCTGGTCCGCATGCGTAAACCGGATCGCCTTCGCCAGCAGTTCTCCCACGCTCAGCACGCACAGCTGCGGAGGGCGCCGCTCCTCGGGAATCTTGATCGAATTCGTCACCGCCACCTCGGTGATCGGCGCCGCCGCCAGCCGTTCGCGAGCCGGCCCCGACAACAACGCATGCGTCGCGCAGACATAAATGTCCTTGGCGCCCAACGCCTTCAGCGCCCGCGCCGCCTCGCTCACCGTCCCCGCCGTATCGATCATGTCGTCGGGAATCAGACAATCCATCCCCTCGACTTCACCAACCACGTTCACCACTTCCGCGACGTTCGCCTTGGGCCGCCGCTTGTCGATGATCGCGAGCGACCCGTTCAGCCGTTTCGCAAACCCCCGCGCCATCTTGGCGCTCCCGACGTCGGGCGCGACCACCACCAAGTTCTGCAGCTGCTTCTTGCGATAATGCGCCGTGAACACGGGTGCTGCGTAGAGATGGTCGACCGGAAGGTCGAAAAACCCCTGCAGCTGGTGCGCGTGAAAGTCGAGTCCGAGAACCCGATCCGCACCCGCCGTTTCGATCATCCGCGCCATGAGCTTCGCGCCGATGGCGACTCGCGGCTGGTCCTTTCGGTCCTGCCGTCCGTAGCCGAAGTACGGCAGGACGCATGTGATGCGTGCCGCCGACGCTCGCCTCACCGCGTCGATCAGGAGCAAGAGCTCCAGGATGTTCTCGGCGGGCGGGTTGGTCGGCTGAACGATGAACACGTCCGCCCCACGGACGTTCTCATCGATCCGGACGAACACTTCGCCGTCGGCGAAGCGATTGATAGTTGCCTTGCACAGATCCACGCCGAGCTGTCCCGCGATTTCTTCCGCGAG
>DATBZT010000013.1:0-2531 GCA_036513055.1 Gemmatimonadaceae bacterium
CGGAATGCCGCGCGCCTTCAGCGCCGTGACCGCCTGCTCGCGGCTCGAACCGGTCCCGAAATTGTAGCCGCCGACGATTACATCGCCCGCCGCAAGCGTCTTCGTCAGTTCGGGATCGTAGTTGTCGAACACGACGGCAGCCATCATCGCGGGCGTCATGTTCTCGCGATAGGTGTACGCGCCCGCGTAAATTCCGTCGGTATTCAGGTTGTCTTTGTTCAGGAACACCATGCGCCCGCGCACCCGCTCGGGAAAGCCGGGAACGATCTCGACGCTTTCGGTAACGGTGGAGGTGGCGAGTGGCATGTAGCGCTTTTGAAGCGCGGGAGACACAAGGGGTCCCTCGACTCCGACGCCGCGTGCATCGCCAACCCCAGGCGACGCTGATTGCGGCGTCGTCGCTCGGGATGACAGAGAATTAGGTGAACAGATGAATCCCGCCAACGCGCTCGCCGCCACCACCGCGGGGGACGCCAGGTAGCACTTCGCATCGCGCGAGCCCATGCGCCCCTTGAAATTGCGATTGGTGGCCGAAATCCCGACCTCGCCCGCCTCCAGCAGTCCCACTCCCAGCCCGATGCACGGTCCACATCCTGCCGGTAACGTGATGGCGCCCGCGTCCTGCAAGGTCTTCCATACGCCGCGCCGCTCGGCCTCGTCTTGGACATTCTTGCTGGCCGCGCCGAGATAGAACTTCACCGAGGCGGCTACCGTCTTACCTCGTAGAACATCTGCGGCGGCCTCCAGGTCTTCGAGCCGCGAGTTCACGCACGACAGCAGATATGCCTTCTGGATGGCGATCTTCTGCCGCTCCAAATCCGCGAGCGACGACATCGTTTGCACCGTGTCCGGCCCACTGACATGCGGCGCTAGATCGCTCAAATCGAGCGTGATGCGGCCGGCATATTCGGCATCGGCGTCCGGTCGCGTGGCTTCTTTCGTCCACTTCTTTAGATATTCTTCTGAATAGCGCTCCGCCTCGCCGCGCGCCATCCGCTCGTTTCTCCGTGTCCGCAGCCACTCGATCGTGGTCGCATCACACGGAAACCACCCGACGAGCGCTCCCCACTCGGTGCTCATGTTGGCGATGGTCATCCGCGCATCCATCGAGAGCGACGCCAAGCCCGGGCCGCTGAACTCAACCGCTGCGTTCAGCACCTCGTCGTTGTAGAGGCCGCAGAGCGCGACGATCACGTCTTTCCCGGTGACGCCCTGCGACAGTTTGCCTTCGAGCACCACCTGCACGGTGCGCGGAATCTGCCACCAGAACTCGCCCGTCGCCCAGATGGCAGCCGCGTCGGTGCGCACCACCGGCGTACCTACCGCGCCGAGCGCGCCGTACATATTGGAGTGTGAATCCGAGGCGACGACGAATGACCCGGGCGTGACGTACCCGCGCTCGCACATGATCTGGTGCCCGATGCCGGTGCCGGCGGGATAAAAATCGATGCCGTGCTCCTGGGCGAACGCTTCGATCATCCGGTACTTCTTCTGGTTGTCCTCGGACTGGTTCTGAATATCGTGATCGAGCGCAAAAACGGGCTGGCACGGATCGTGCACGCGCGCGGCGCCGATGCTCTTGAACTTCTTCATCACCGCCGACGTGTTGTCGTGCGTCATGACGTGCTTTGGCCGGATGGAGACAAAATCTCCCGCCCGCAGCGGACGCTTCGGCCCTTCCGCCAGGTGCGTTTGCGCGATTTTCTCAGTGACGGTCTGGCCCACTACTCTTCCCCCTCCGCGCCCTCTTGCACCTTTCGCGCCCGAAGCAGCTTCATCAGCCCGCCCACGGTGTCCAACTTCTCCAAGTTCCACACCGCGTCGCGCACCTTCTTTTGCGCGGCTTTTCCCATCACTGGACCCGCCAGCGCCGCGAATTTCTCTTCAATTTCACGGTCGGTAAGCGGATTGCGTGGGTCGCCCTTGGGATAATCGAGCTGCTTCGTGAACTCTTTCCCATCCGTCGTGCGGATGGTCACCACCACGCGTTGCAAGGCGGGAAAGACTTTCTCGATCTCCGGATCGGCGACGACCACCACTTTCTTCAATTGCGCGCGCACCGTCGGGTCCATGATCTTCTGCACGGTGAACTGCGCCGGCGTCACCTGACGGTCCACCAGTGCGGCGGCAATCACGTAGGGCAAAGAGTGGTCGGCGGTCTCCTTGGTGTGCGGATCGTACTTGCTGGCGTCGCTCAAAATGTCGGCGGCACGCGCCAGCGAGCGGATCGTCACCTTCTCTACCTTCTCCGGCTTCAGATCGTGCTCGTGCACCAGGTCGAGGATTGCCGAGATCGGCGCGTGCGTGAGCGCCTCGGTGGGGAAGAATTTCATGCCGCACTGCGTGATGCGCCACCCGTCACCGAGTCCATCGGTGAGGACATTCAACTTCCACTCCGGTCCGAAGCAATGCGTCAGGCCCTCTTTTCCGTCCACCACGTGCTCGGGCCCGGTGTAGCCCTGCTCGGCCAGCAGTGCGGCCAGCATGCCAGACTGCGTCGCCATCGGGTCCACCGTGTTCTTCATCATGGT
>DATBZT010000014.1:0-8653 GCA_036513055.1 Gemmatimonadaceae bacterium
CTGCCACAGAAACACAGAAACACAGAAACACAGAGGGCCACGCTGCGCTGCGAACAGGTCGACCTGAGCAAAGAGTAATCTGTTCTTTGATTGTAAACAGCAACAGCAGCAGCAACATCAGACTGCGCCGCGATCTGTAGACACCGAGCGCAGTTCAAAAAACAATTCCCGCAGTTTTCTGTGTTTCTGTGTTTCTGTGGCAAGGTTGGGAGTTCAGTCTTTCGGGTTGGTCGCCCAAACAGTCGCTTCGGTCAGCAGTGCCCGGTCGTCGAGCTCGAGCATGCTGCAAATCGTGCGGGCGATGTCTTCTCCTTTCAGCTTCGTCTCGTTCGCCGGGCGCGCCGGGCGCCCTGAAGTCACGAAGAAATTTGTCTGGACCTCCGACGGATTCACCTGCATCACCCGGATGTTGTTCTTTCTCAGCTCGGCCCTCCAGCATTCCGTCATTCCGCACACCGCGAATTTGGTCGACACATAGGTCGTCCCACCGGGCGACCCGCGCAGCCCCGACGTCGAAGCGATGTTGACGATGTTGCCGCTGTTCTTCGTTACGAAATGGCGGGCCGACTCGCGCGCAACGAGCATCGCCCCGAGGACGTTTGTCTCCCACACACGCCGGAAGTCTGCGACTGTCGTCTCAACGAGCGGGGCCCAATGTCCCCATCCCGCGTTGTTGATCAGCACGTTGTAGCCGCCCAGCTCGGAAACCACTCGGGCGACCATTCGCTTCACTTCGTCCTCGTTGGAGACATCGGCAACAATCGCCAGTGCACCGAGCTCCGAAGCCGCTTCATCGAGCGCGTCAGCGCGCCTGCCGCATATCGCGACTTCGGCGCCTCTGTCTCGCAGCAGCTGCGCCGTGGCGTATCCAATCCCCGAGCTTCCGCCAGTCACCAATGCTTTCGCCTGTTTCAGGTCCATCGCTTTCTCCAGTGGATTGAGCCGATCATCAACTTCCAACAGCTTCGCGTACACTCGCGACAAAGGCGGTGACGTCGGCGTCCGTCGTATCGAAAGATGTAACGAGCCGGGCTTCCGTGATCTCCTCGGTCCACACCTGGAACGAGCACCGTTCCTGAAGGCGCGCAACGTGCTCCCGCGGCAGAATCACAAAGACCTCGTTCGCTTCTACCTTTTGGGTCAGACGAAGGCCCGGGATGGCCGCCAGCTCCTCGCCGAGGCGAGCTGCCATGCGGTTTGCGTGCGACGCGCTTTTGAGCCACAGGTCGTCGGTGAGAAGCGCATCGAACTGCGCCGCAACAAAGCGCATCTTCGAGCTCAGCTGCATTCCCTGCATGCGCCGATACTCGAACGCCTTTGCCAGCGCATCGTTGAAGAAGACGACGGCTTCCGCCGCGAGCGCGCCGTTCTTTGTGGCGCCGAACGAGAGCACGTCCACGCCGGCTCCGCGGGCCATTCGCACCAGCGGCTCACCGAGATGGGCCGCCGCATTCGCCAGCCGCGCTCCATCCATGTGAAGATACAGGCCATGGTCGTGGGCGAACCCGGCAATCACCTGCACCTCGTCCACGGAATAGACGGTGCCGTATTCAGTTGCCTGCGATATGGAAACCGCGCTGGGTTGAGCGTGATGCTCGTTGCCAATGTGGTGCAGGTGCGTGGCGATTCCAGCAGGCGTGATCTTGCCGTTCGACGTTGCAATTGGAAGCAGTTTGCATCCGATGTGCTTTTCGGCTGCACCGCATTCCGAGGTGAAGATGTGCGCAGTCGACGCACAGATAACGGCATTGTGGGAAAAGGCCACGCTGTCGAGCCCGAGAACGTTCGCTCCGGTGCCGGTGAAGACCAGGAACACCTGCTCGGCTCCCAGCTTGTCCCGGAGCTTCGAGACCACGGACTCGGTATAGGAATCCTTGCCGTATGAAGGAACGTGGCCGTCGTTGACGGCGGCCATCGCCGCGAACACCTCCGGATGCACACCGGCCCAGTTGTCTGACGATAGCGCGCGACGTGGAGGAGTAAGGGGCATCGTGAACTTTACCTTGCCTCGCGACACGCGGCAAGAAATCCGCTCTAACCCTCGGGCCAAACCGGGAATCTTTTCGCCTATCTCAGTTTTGCCCGCTCCAGGTAGACCGACGTGCCATCGCGCGCCGCCAGATACACAGATCCGTCTGGCCCGAACCCGATGATCGTCCGGTCAACAGGAATCTGAACGCGGTCAACCAGCTCTCCCTTGTGGTTCACGACGTCGTACACCGGGCCGCCCGGAATCTTGCTCGTCGGAATCGTCCTGATCCACACATTGCCGTCGGCGTCGGCGCGCACGGAGTTCGCAAAGAACGGCGGCTTGTAATCGGGCAGCTCGCTGGCCGGAATGAAATTGAGCTGAACGCTGGGACCATTCGCTGGAGCCCCCGCGCCACCCCTGACATTTGGGCCGCCCGCGCGGGGACCGTCACCGCCCGGTGCGGCCGGACCCCCGATGACCACCATCTGCATACCGCCGCCGGCCGCACCGCCTCCGATCGCCGCACCACCGCCAAACGCAATTGTCGGCGCGTTCGCGCCCTGTCGCGCGCGCGCCGCCTTCAACGAATCAATGAAAGCCGACTTGTCTTCGTCCGTCATGCGCTGCCAGTCGAATGGCAGCTTTGCCGCCGATGTCCGCGTCCCGTCGGCGTGCACGAAATCGAGGTGATAATCATGCCCTCGCACGAACGCCACTGACCCGTCGGCAAGTACCGCCCAGTCGTCCACCACAGGAAGCGGATTGATCTGGGTCGTGATGCGCATGCCGCCGTTGTCATCGCGACTGACATCGAACTTGATCTTCGGGGTCTTGATGAACCCCAATGTGTCGAGCTTGCGCGACGCCAGCTCTATCCGGACAACTGCCGCCGAGTCAGGAATGTCCGGCGGCGAGAACGTACCGTTGGGCCCGATGTTGGGCCGGCCGATGTTGGGTTGCGCGCGATATACGAGGCGCCCCAGGGCATCGAACCCGGTCGCGCCGATAGCCAGCATCATTGCGTCCTGCGGCCTCGGCACACTCATCACCCGGGCAACCTTTCCGCTGCCGTCGATCACCAGCATCGAAAGCGACGTCGGATCGACGAATATCGACGAGTCGCCGTGATAGCTGATCAGGCCGCCAATTCGTCCGCTGTACGCGTTCGCGGTGGCGCTCGTCGAGTCGGCTATGACGGTGAAAGCCGCGAGCGACGGATCGAACATCAGCACGCGGCGCTTTGCCATGTCGTTCACCAGCACCTTGCCGGTGCTGAGCTGCCGAACACTGGTCGCGCCGCCGAGGATCTCGGTGGACTTTGCGGTGACGGCGCCAAGCTGTCGAATGGGCGGACGCTGCTGCGCGCCCGCGAACGATGCCGTTGCCACTGCGACGACAAGTGCCGCCAGACCTGTTTTGACTCTCATGTTCAGCTCGAAGAGGAATGATGAAGGCAAATCGTGATGGAGCTACTGCCGAATGACTGTAATTGTGCCGCCACTGCCAGCCGTGACTGTTACATCGCCACCGCCGCCAAAGGGCACGAAACCGCCGAAAGCCGAATTCCCGGTAAATGTGGCCGTGCCCGAGCGGATCGACGCGAGATAGCGTGGCTCGAGGTAACTCGCGACAAATGCGGGAAGCTTTCGCCGCTGCTCCTCGGTGAGGAGACTCTTTACAGAAGGCACGATTGATGTCAACAGGTCCACTGAGGCCCGGCGAGCATCAATGTAGCGCTCGTATGCGGCGCCCTGGTCGTATCTGTCGGGAAGATCGGCGAGGTACTTGGCGACCGGCGCCCAGATCGCGTCGTTCTTGATCGCGTACATTCGATTGAGAACGGCGATACTGTCCGCCTGAACACTGGTGAGCTTCAGCGTGTCCTGCTGCCGTAGAATGGTGGCCATCGGGTTGGCGATTCCGCCGTTGCCGTAAATCGCCTTGAGGAACGGCTCCGGCATCTTCGTTCCGGCAGTCGTTCGTCCGCGATCGAGCTGCTGCGTGAGAAGCTGCCGCTCGCGCGTCGGCCCGATGTCGAACCGCATCATCGCCGTGAGCGTCACCGGAACTCTGAATCCACCGAATGCCTGGTTCGTGGACCCGAAACGCTGGTTCACTTCGTACTTGTAGCGCTGAGTGGCGGGGTCAAAGCCGCGAACATAGAGCAGCGACTGATCCGGGAAAGATGGCTGGCCCCAGCCGTGCAGTCCGCTCGATCCGTGCAGCAGCAGGTCGGCCGCGCCAAGTGGATTGGAGAGCTGCAGCGACAGCGTCGCCCGCTGCGGCATCCGCACCTTTATCGGGTTGAACGAGATCGACATCGACGCGTTCGAGCTCCATGGGCTCTGGCAGCTGTTCCGCGCGGCAAGCTGCCCCAGCTGCTTTGCCAGACAATCCTTTGCCGCGGGCGAGCCGTTCTCGAGCAGCGACTTCATGGCCGTTGCCAGGGCGGGGTCCGTTGCGGTCGATGGCGAGAAGACGAACGCGCGGTCGTTCTGATATCCGTCGCCGTTCACGTCGCCGGCGACCATCGGCGTGAACGGAGATCCCGAACGGAACTGGCCGAACCAGTTGACGCGAATAAAGTCGAAAAAGTTGTAGCCGACGTTGTAGACGATCTGATGGCGCGAGTCGAACGACGACCTTCCCCATTGCACATCCAGCGGGTTTCCGGCCGTGCTGCCGAATCCACGAAATTTCTCACGGACGTTGGAGTAGACGTACGACAGACTCCATGTGAGAGACGAGCTGAATGTCGAGGGCGAAAACCGGAAGCTGAGCTGACGACTCTGCGACTCGAGGTCGGAGCGAAGCTCGGCCACATGGGAGAACTGCGACGCGACCCGCGCATCCTGCGAGGCGTTTGCTCCGGTGGCCGGCACGATGCTCGTCGGCTGCACGAACACCGGCCTGCCCGCTTCGTCGGTAAGCGTAAAGCGCGTCTGTGGCTTGAAGTTGAGATCGAACAATCCCTGCTGATTCAGGTTGAGCGAGTACGTGCCCTCGACAGTCGCCGAAAACCTGTTCGCCAGAATCGGCCCGTTCCACTGGAGATTCGACCTTACGCTTCTGGGTGCGGCGAAGTCCTTTGCAAAGAGCGTCACGTTGGGCGTGGCATTGGCGAAGGGCGTTCCCACTGATCCGTCGGCACAGCGCGTTGGAATTGCCGACAGATTCGTCGCGTACGCGTTCCAGTCCGGGACGGGAGTGGCACCGCCGACACACGTCAGCTGCTGGATCGCGCCCGCCAGACCGGTGTTGTCGATTGCCGATGCGAGAATGTTCGTCGACGGCGTGTTCTGGAATAACCCGACTCCGCCGCGCACTACGGCCCGCGGGCCACGAGCTGCACCCTCGAACCCGGCAATCTGCGCGGCTGTTCCGTAAGTCCACGAGAATCCGAACCGCGGGCTCAGATACACTTTGTTCGGGACGACGTCGTTCCGCACTCCGAGCGCCGCATCAATGTCCGGATTGTAAGCCGGATCGGTCAGAAAGCGGTTGCCGTCGAGCCTCACGCCGTACTGCAGCTGAAGGTTTGGAGTGCGGCGGTACGAATCGCCCAGCGACAGCCCGGCTACCAGCTCGCTGACGTCGCGGCGTCGCGGGCTGAGCTGCCTGCTATACGATGCCGGACGGCCAAGCTGAAAATCGGACAGCGAATTAAACGCAAAAGTGCCGAGGAGATTGTTCGACTGCTCCTGGCCCGACGCGTCACGCCTCAGCTCGCTCGTGAGCTTGATGCGGTGCTTGTTGTTGATGCTGACCCACGAAAGCTGGTTGAGGAAGTTGACCGTGTTCGTCGTCTGCGTGCTGTTGAGCGACTGACTGCCGCCGATCAGCAGATTCTGGACCCCGCTGGTTCCATCGTCGAACGTCGAATTCACCCGCACCAGCCCACTCGGCAGCATGAGATAAGGCGTTGCTTCCGCTCGTGACGCGCTCACGCCGAGCGTCGTTTCGCTGAGAAAAGCGTCGTGGAAATAGGTATTGTGACGGGCCTGAACTCCCCCGCGGATACTCATGCGGTCTCCGCTGTGCGACGGAAGCTCCGTCGCGAAACCCGTTGCCGGGCTCAGCTTGGTCCAGTTTCCATTGAACGTGATGTTCAACGCCTGGCCGGTGGTGGAGGACGGCGGCGCAAAGTCGAGGCTCCCGAACACCGAGCCCTGATTGTTCGTTTTCTGGCTGCCAATTCCGGCCGCCGTCAGCGGAATGTGCGCCGTCTGAAGAAGCGACAGCAGCCTCGCCACCGAATCGGCCGCGACGCCGACAGCCTGCAAGCCGCCCGCGTTGGTGGTGAGCAGAGTCTGCAGGTCGTTGGCACGTCGTCCAAGTTGATACGCGACGTTATAGAACGCCTTGTCGAACTTGATCGGGCCGGAGAGAGTCCCGCCAAGCGAAAGGTTCGAATACTCCTGGCCGAGTGATTGCGTTGCGCGATCGCTCCACTGAAGCTGCGGTTCGTCGACGTTGAGACTCATTCCGCGCGTGATGAAGTTCGAGCCGGACCGCGTGCGGAGAGTGAACTGCCCGCCGCTGAATCCGCCTCGCGACACATCATACGGCGACGTCACCAGTGAGCTGTTCACGGCTGCGTCGCGGGGAATGTTCGAGCCTCCGAACGAAAGGCCGTTGAGCGTGGTGTTGTTCTGGTCGGCGCCAAGGCCGAGCACCGAGAATCCGTCAGCGCCGCCGTCCTGTCCCGGCACGGACTGTACGCCGGGCAGCGATGCCGCCATCGCCGCCAGATCTCCGAGAAGATCTGCCGGCACGGCTGCGTTATTCAGCTGCTGCTCGGTGCCGCCGACGTCGGGCGTCACAGCGTTTCGCGGGACCTTGTCACGCTGGGCCCTTACCTGCACTGCGTCGAGAACGGTTCCGATCCGCGTGAGGCGCGTATCGGCAACAAGGACGTCCTCGTCGGCAGACCGCTTCACTTCGAAGCGTTTGGCAGCGTAGCCGAGTGAAGCGAATGCCACCATGTAGTCGCCGTCACCGTTTGGAAATGTCACCGTAAAACGGCCTCGGCTGTCTGTTCTTGCCGTGCGGCTGACGTTGCCGGAAAGCGACGTGATGGTGACAGTGACGCCCTCGAGCGCGGCACTGTCAGCGCCCGTGACTCGGCCGCGGATCACGTCCGTGGCCTGGGCATGGACGAGCCGGGGCAGAATAGAGGCAACCAGTATCCCCAGGAACAGCAGCAGTCGGCGATGGCGCATGAGTTTTGTTGAGGGGGCCGAACTTTGGACCCTTGGCTGGCGCGAAAGGGTTTACAGCCGTCTTGTCAGCTCGACACTAAGGATTGCTGCGGGGCCCATCATAAGGAAGGCCGCCTGTCCGCACCCATCGCCGTTATTCGGCTCATGGCCCCTCCGGCTACTTCCAATGGAAAGGGTTACGGAACAGGAGACCGGCAAGACCGGTGAGGATTTTTTTGTTACAGCAGTCAATAAAGTTGCGTTCTTCTCATCGGTCTTGCCGGTCTCATTTCCCCGTGCCCGCCTCAGCAATAGAATGGCCGGCTGGGCGGCTGGCTGGCGAGCAAATCAGCCTCTACTATATAGATAGACTTTCAAAGATCGGCCGTCACTTTCAGCACACACTAAGGGAATACCCATGACCAAGCGTCTGGTTCTCACGCCGCTCCTCGTCGCGATGACCATTGCCGGCCCCCGCAATGTCACCGCGCAGCAGAAGTCCGCGAGCGCAAGCTCCGCCAGCGACATCCTCCCGTTCAAAGCCACGGAGCGAACACTCCCAAACGGCCTCAAGGTCATCATCGTCCCGACCGGATTTCCGAATATCGTTTCGCTCCAGGTACCCGTGCAGACAGGCTCACGAAATGAAGTCGAGCCGGGCAAGTCGGGCTTCGCGCACTTCTTCGAGCATATCATGTCGCGCGGCACGAAGACGATGAGTCAGGAGCAGGCAGACGCGCTCATCACCAAGGCGGGCGCGCGAGAGAACGCATACACCACCGACGACTACACGAACTACTACATCACCTTCGCCAAAGAGGACCTCGAGTCGATGCTCCGCCTCGAGGCCGACCGCTTCCAGAATCTCTTCTACAGCGAGGACGCTTTCAAAACCGAATCCCGCGCGGTGCTCGGTGAATACAACAAGAACTCGGCGAATCCCGGCCAGAAACTCTTCGAGGTGATGCGCGACAGTGCCTTTACAACGCACACCTACAAGCACACGACGATGGGCTTCATCAAAGACATCGAGAACATGCCGACGCAGTTTGAATACTCGAAGACTTTCTTCGACCGGTGGTACCGCCCGGAGCGCGTGACGATCATCGTCGCCGGCGACGTGACGCCCGCCGAAGTGATGCCGCTCATCGAGAAGTACTGGGGTGGATGGAAGCATGGCACCTTCTCGGTGGACATTCCGAAAGAGCCGCCGCCGACGGGGCCGAAGTACGCCCATGTTGCATGGTCGAGCCCCACGCTGCCCTATCTCTCCGTCGCTTTCCACAATCCCGCGTTTTCCGAGACCAACAACGACAACGCCGCAATGGACATGGTGGCGACGCTCTGGTTTGGACCGACGTCGGAGCTATTCAAGAAGCTCGTCCAGCGCGAGCAGAAGGTTGATGGGATTGGAGCGTCGAACACGAGCAACGCTGACCCCGAGCTGTTCTCCGTCTCCGCTCGCATCAAGAAAGCGGAA
>DATBZT010000015.1:0-4793 GCA_036513055.1 Gemmatimonadaceae bacterium
GGAACGCCGCGGATATGCCGACGATGATTGCCGGCTGAAGATTCACCAGCGTGACGGAAGCCGCGATCGTCGTCAGATGGATGGACGCGTTCCACGCCCAGAAATGGAGGGCGAGCGATACGCCGGCAGCCGCGGCGAGACCGGCATTGAGCAGAGAGAGCGAGCGCCATTGTCTCCACTCTCCGCCATGAATCAGGAACGCGACGACAATTACAAGGGAAAAGCCAAGTCGCCATACGGCGATGGCTAGCGGATCGGCCGCCGACAGTCGAACAAGAGGACCCGCGAAAGAGATGCCGAGCAGTGCTGCTGCAAGCACCCAGCCCGGCGAGCGGGGTTTCACCGGGTCAGGGCGTTGCGTCGACCGCCAGCATCTGTGATTCGGTGAGGGCTCTCGCCTTCATCACCTTGCTCGAGTAGTTGTGACATCCCGGAGTGTTGCGGCCATGCACACACCCGTTGTACGCCTGCAGGGCGAGCCGGAGATTCGGCGTATCCTTGATCGTCTGCGCCAGCACACTCACACCGTGGCAGATGTTCGACTCGATGTTGTAGAGGTCGGATGAGCCGCAGCCCCACTTGCCACCGTGAAAGGGCATGACCTGCATCAAGCCGCGAGCGCCAACGAAGCTCTTTGCGCGCGGATCGAGCTTCGCGTCTTCCACGAGCATTACGCCAACCAGGAGGGACGGCGAGATGTCGCGTTTGTTGCCCTCGGTGACCAAGGCGTCGGCAATCCGGTCGGCGGTGCCGCCATCGTGCGTGTACTGCCGGAGCACCTGGCCGATGCGGAAGGTCTCTTCAGTCGGCGTCCGGGCCTGAATGATGGCGCCCGGAAGCTTGAGCAGCGTGCCCGGATTAGTGTAGGCCGGGTGCTGCTGGCTCAGAGTCCAGACTGTGCCCGCGGCAAGCATTGCCATGAGGGCGCCAGCGCGGCCCGCAGTGACGAGAAAACGCTTCCATCTCGGCCGGGGAACCTGTTCGGCCTTTCTCCTGTCCTTGATTGTCATCAACTGGCCATCCCGGATAGAGGTTAAGGGTGGTGAACTCACGTGGCGGGGACGAGAAAGCCGCCCTTGCCATCTGAAAACGCCCGCCCCAGCCGATCGGCGAAACGCTGCAATGCTACAAAATCCTTTTCCCAAACCTGATACTCTGCAGCACTGGTTGGGGACCGGTACCCCTTGAGCGCGTCCGTCCCTTCCACTCTCTTCAACTGCTTTCTGCCTCTCACCAACTCGGCTCCGCGTGACTCGGCGAAGCTCCACATGCGGCGGCCAATCTGCGAGTTCGTCAGCGGACACTCGGGGTAGTGTTCCCGGATGTACCGGATGAAGTACTCATTGTCGACCATCCGCCGGCCGGGGTCGGCGCCTTCGGCAAAACCCTCGTCCTCGCGTACGTCCAGGGTCACGCGCAGCTCGGCACCAAGAACGGTGGCGATCTGGCGCAGCAAGTCGAGCGAGACGTTGTAGTGCTCGTCGTGCTCGATGTTACGAATCGTGGACGGTGACACGGGTGCCGTGAGCTGGGCGGCGACGTCCTCCCTTCTCAAACCCCTCAGTTTCCGGAGGCGTTCGAGATCGCGCCCGATCCAGTCGGATACGCGTATCGCGTCAATGGCATTGACAGTCAACGTATAACGGTAACCCCATTCATAGCTTAGTACAAGGCCGAAAGCGCAGTCGTTACACTAATGTTTATGCACCAGGATTGCAGCATTCCCGGCCGGTCGTAGCACTAGCGACCCAGAAGCGGTCCGCGGCGCCGGACTTGCTGTGTGTTCATGTCATCGGCGACAGGCTCGTTAGCGCTCGCCGGGAGGAATTTATGGTTCGGCTCGCTCGTGAACTCGACCGTCGCGATTTCATCCGAATGATGACGGCTGGCCTCGCCTTGATGCCGGCGCTTGGAACGGCAGGTCTGGCGCAGGTGGTTGGACCGCGGCGCAGCCGCGTCGGCCTCGTCAGGACCAGCGACCGGAAAAGGGGCGTCAAAGCTGCGCTCAAGTTGCTCGACCTCAAGGCCGTCAGAGACAAGAAGGTCGTCATCAAGCCGAACTTCAACAGTGCCGACGAAGCGCCGGGCTCGACCCACAACGACACCCTGTCGCAACTGGTCACTGAGCTGCATGAGTTGAACGCGCGCACCGTCACACTGGGCGAGTCGAGTGGCCCACCGCAGACGCTCCGCGTCATGCAGCAGAAGGGGACATTCGACCTGGCGCGGGACTTCCACTTCGACGTGGTGGACTACGAGCAGATCGCCGAGAAGGACTGGGTGAGTTTTCCGGGAGCGCACTGGCCCCAGGGCTTTTCGTTGCCCCGTCTGGTGGTGGACGCCGGTTACAACGTTTCGACCTGCTGCCTCAAGACGCACGGCTCTGGCGGCGTGTTCACCATGTCGCTCAAACTCTCGGTGGGATTGACGCCGAAGTCGATCCGGAGGAGCATGCACGCGTCGCCCGACATGCGGCGAATGATCGCGGAGCTGAACACCGGCTACAGGCCGGATCTCATTGTGCTCGACGGAGTGGCGGCCTTCACTGACGGGGGGCCTTCGCGCGGCGAGCTTAAGGCGGGCAACGTGGTGATCGCCGGCGACGATCGGATCGCTGTTGACGCCGTGGGACTCGCGATGCTCAAGTCACTTGGCGCGAATCAGGCCATCATGGGCCGCAAAATCTTCGAGCAGGAACAGATCGCGCGTGCCGTCCAACTCAAGCTCGGCGTCGAAAGCGCCGATGCGATCGACATCATCACCGGCGATGCGGAGAGCAAGGCGGTCGCTGACGCGTTGAAACTCATCCTTGCCCAGGGATAGGTAGCGAGCCGACGGCCCTCACGTGATGGGGCAGTTCCGTAGTTGGCCCTATTCTGCCGGATTTATGAACGGGATGCTGAGCATCGCCGACGCCGCCATATCCGCGTACTTGAGCACCTTCCCGGAGTACGTCTGGCAGTTGGGTGTGTTGGTTCCCCGGACGCAACCATTGTAGTGCTGGAGCGCCTTCTGGACCGACGGCGCCCCCTTGATATACTCGGCCAGGATGCTCGTCCCGTAGCAGATGTTGGACGCAATGTCGGCCAGATCCCGCGACGGGCAATCCTTCCATTTGCCGGCGTGGAATGGCATCACCTGCATCAGGCCACGGGCGCTCACGTTGCTCCGCGCCCTTGGATCGAGCTTGGCGTTCTCGGTCAAAAGCACGCCGATCAGGAGTGCCGGGTCGAGATTCTTCTTTGTGCCCTCCCGCACCAATGCGGCGGCAATGGTGTTCGCGCGCACCGTGTCTTTCGTGTATTTCCGCAAAACCTGCGAAACCCTGAAGACCTGCTCCGACAAGGGCGTTGCGCTCACGATCGCCGCTGGCAATTGAAGGAGCCGGCCAGGCTGAACGTATTTGGGGTGCTGCTGGTTGAGCGTCCAGACAGTCCCCGCCACCAGAAGCAGGGTGGCGCTGACGCCATGCGCGATCGCTTTGGCCACGGAGCGCCAGCGGCTCGCCGTACGTTCGTCTCGCCTCCGCCGAACGTTGGTATAGATGCTCCCTTCGGAGTGCCGCCGCTCGGCTTGCCCGGGACCGTCGGGTGCTATCGTGGCCGCCGGCTGGTCTGCGGAGGTTGACATGCGCTCAAATGTATGCACCCAACATGCCAGTCATGGGTATGGAGATTGCCCACGGTCTTGCGCAACTTCCTACCCCCGAAGGCCTTTGATGGCCCGTTTTTCTCGCCGCACGCGGGATTGCCGGCGCATTTGTGATATCGAGCTTTCCCCATGAATAGGGCAAAATGAAGGAATCCGAAGGCCTGTACCGCACCATTCGCTTCGTCAAGCGCCTGTTGATCGGGATCGCCATTGTCATCATTGGCATGGGAGTGCTGGGCTACACGCTGTTCATGCGGCGTGTGGACGCGCGCGGCGCCTGGACCGCTGCCGCCCGCGAGCTCACCGGTGGAACACTTCACTACGGGGAGCACGTCGAGCGCTACGCGAAAGCTTTCCAGAGGCGACCCACCGACTACTACCGGTCGTCCAACGGGTTACTGGTCGCGACCAACGACCGGGTCATCTTCATCGGAGTGGCGCCTGCCGACAAGCTCGAGAACGAAGACGCACCGGCGACGATTCTTCAGTACGAGTACCCCAACGACACTTTGCTCAAGCTCAGGCCTGAGCGTGTCTACTTCATGACGGCCCGTGGAGTCCGGATCTCCCACCCGGGAATCCCGACGTCCATAATCGCCGCTGCGCCCGGAGAGGAGAGTGCGCTGGACTCGCTGGTGGCCGCGGTGGATCGGAAGATCATTGCAGTGCGCGAAGCCGCGCGGAGAGAGCGAAAGCTTCGCGCTGACGTCGCGGTGATGATCAACGAGCCGATCTATTACGTTGTGCGCCGGGGAGACGCGCTATCAAGCATCGCTGCCCGCTTTGACGCTACGAACGACCAGATCAGGGCCTGGAACAATCTCACCGGCGACAGGGTCAGGATTGGCGACAAGCTCGTTGTGAAGCCGGAAGGACCGCGGCAGAAACCTCCTCCGCCTGCTCCGCGGCCGCCTAAGCCTGCAGCCGGTAGCCGGCCTTCCAAACGGTGAGAATGTGGCGGGGCGTCGCCGGATCGTCCTCGATCTTCCGCCTGAGCTCCGCAATGTGAATGTCGACCGTCCGCGTCATTACCTCGGCCTGGTGATCCCACACTTCCTTCAGCAGCTCCAGGCGGGACGCCACGGGCCGTCATGAAGTAGACACGCTCAGGCCTGAGCTTGAGCAAAGTGTCGTTGGGGTAC
>DATBZT010000016.1:0-2437 GCA_036513055.1 Gemmatimonadaceae bacterium
GTGGGTGGAGTTGCATGAGACCGCGCGTTGGACGAACGCAGCGTTGGAGCAATTGGAACGGCAGACGCATGCGTGGGCAGTGACGCCCGCAGGAACCGAGGGCTACGAGAAGGCGGAGGTCACGGCAGGCGGTGTAGACACAAAAGAGTTGTCGGCGAAGACGATGGAGAGCAAGAAAGTGCCGCGACTGTACTTCATCGGCGAAGTCGTGGACGTGACCGGATGGCTAGGCGGTTTCAATTTCCAGTGGGCATGGGCATCGGGAGCGGCGGCCGGGAGAGCGCTGTGAACTTACGCGGAGGCCGCGACCTCTTTGGCCGTGACGTATACCAGCTCCACGACCGTGCAGTCATCCTGCATCGGATGAGGACCACAGAACTCCTTCACCGCGTTGAAAACGCCTTCACATCCAGCGGCCAGAACGGCGTGGTCGAGGCGCTCTTCTCCGAAGTATTCACCGTCCGCGTTTTCTGCCTCCACCACGCCATCGGTGGTGAGGATCAGGCGGTCTCCGGGCTTCAATTGCAGGCGCATGCTATGGAAGCTGACATCGGGCACTAATCCGACTGGCGGATTTGTGTTGTCGGGGAGGATGACCTCCGTCCCCGAAATCAGCCGCGGCGGGACGTGGCCGCAGTTCAGCAACTCCAGGTCTCCATTCCCCCACAATCGCGCAATCACCATCGTTGCGTACTTTTCCCCGACCTCTTTTTCGCACAGGAAATTGTGGGCCGCAGTCACCGCTTTATCGAGCGGGATTCCGTGCGCCAGTTGCGAGTGGATCATGCCCTGAATGACGGAGCCGAGCAGAGCCGCCGAAACCCCTTTGCCGGAAACGTCGGTGAGCACCACGGAAATCGAATCGGGCGTGCGCACGACATCAAAGAAGTCGCCGCCCACGTGGTGACACGGCAGGTTGCGTCCCTTCACTTCGGCGAACGGCACGTCGGGGATACGGACCGACATGAGCCGCTGCTGAATGCGCGCTGCGATCGACAACTCCTGCTCGTAAAGGCGCGCCCCCTCCGCGACCTCGACGAGACGCGCGTTCTCCAGCAGTCCGGCCGCTTCTTTCGCAATGGCGTGGAGAATGTCCTGGCTGACGGCGGAAAACTCGCGCGAGGCAAAGCGGCTGTCGAGGTAAAGCACACCAATAATCGGCGAGAGGCCCGGCGATTTGCCCGCGCTGGCGCTTGCCTTTATTTCGACAACGCTATGGGTCCGCCGCAGAGGGATGGCCACCACGCTGCGCAGATCGTGCGCCATGATGCTGGCACGTGAAGCGATGTCGGCAGATTTCGAGGTGTCGCCGATCACAAATTCGGAACCCGAATCCGCCGCCTGTTGCAGCAGCGAGTGCGAAATTGTGCTCTCGTCCCGCAGCGGCTCGCCCTTGCTGTTGCGTCCGGCGCCCAGATAAAGCTCCCCGCCGAAGCCGCGCAGGAAGACAAAACCGCGCTCCGCATGAGTCAACCGGAGACTGCACTCCAGGAGAGTGGAGATGACGTCGGCGAGCAGGCCGGACGAGCGCAGGTTGCGGGCCGCCTCGAGGAACAGACGAAGCTGCTGCAACTCCGATGCGCCACCGGTGCGCGGGAACATGGAGACCTGGCTCAGGAGATCGGAAGGCGTGGCCGCGACGGGGACGGTAGGGCTGAAGACGATATAGAAATCTTCATAACCGAAGTCGCAGCGATCGTTGGGCTGGAGCCGATGACGCTCGCGGCGCACGCCGTTGACATAAACACCGGAGCGGCCGCCCTGGTCCACGATGTGATAGGTGCCGTTCTCGTACACGATCGACGCGTGCTCTCGCGACACACGGGTGTCAGCAATGGCGAGGTTGCGGTCGGCCTTGCGGCCGATGGTGAACGGGGTCTGGCTGACGGTTACGCGGCGCTGCTCGGCACCTTGCACGAACAGGAGCAACGGCTCCGAAATCTCAACGGGTACGCTGGCCATGATCGTTCCTTAGGGACGCCCCGAAGCGGTAGGGTGTTTCCGGAAAGCTTATCACAACAGGCTGTGACATACGCGAAGGCGAAACCGAGGGTCGCCGTCATCATGGTGTGGAGTGACCAGTGAAAGGCAAATAACCCGCTAGGCCGAGAAGTACGCCGGGTACCGCCGCGGCCACTGCTTCTTCTCGCGGTACGAGCGCGCCAGCTCCATATAAATCCCGAGATCGCGGTCGAGGTCGGACTGCGTGCCGTCGAAATAAAAATTGCGGATCGGGATCCCGCCGAAATCCTTGCTGATTTTCGGATAGATGGCTTCGCTGACGATTCCGTTCATACAGGTGAAGGGGCTGATGTCGATGATGCCGTCGGCGCCCTTCTGCGCCAGGTATGCCGCTTTGCCGACGCTGAGCACCATTTCGCCCATGACGCCGGAGACAGGCAGGTACGGTTCGGCGCACTCGAGGATTTCCTGGATG
>DATBZT010000017.1:0-5818 GCA_036513055.1 Gemmatimonadaceae bacterium
ACGCTGTGGAGAGCTCGATATATCTCGCCGGGTCGGCCACTCTGAGCGCAAGCGCTTCGTTGAGAGGCATGCCCGCCGGCACATAGCCGTTCAGCATGTCGTGAGCGCTGGTCTGATCAGTGAGAATGTCAGGCACCACGCCGCGGGCGGCGAGCTGGGGCAGAACGTCGGCGGCGTTACCCACCAGCCCTACCGATAACGCCATCTTTTCCGCGCGCGCTTCGTCTATCCAGCCGAGGGCCTCGTCAATGCTCGCTGTCTTCCGGTCGCAGTATTTCGTGGCCAGGCGCTTGTCGATGCGCGACTCATCGACCTCCACTGCAAGTATTGCCGCGCCTGCCATTGTCGCGGCGAGGGGTTGCGCGCCGCCCATTCCGCCAAGTCCCGATGTCAGAATGAACCGGCCGGCGAGCGAACCGCCGAAGTGCCGCCGGGCAACGGAGCCGAACGTCTCGTAAGTCCCCTGTACGATGCCCTGCGATCCGATGTAGATCCACGAGCCGGCGGTCATCTGGCCGAACATGATGAGGCCCTTCCTCTCCAGCTCGCGGAAGTGTTCCCAGGTCGCCCACCGTCCGACAAGATTGCTGTTGGCGATCAGTACCCTCGGCGCGCTCGCGTGGGTGCGAAACACGGCCACCGGTTTTCCGCTCTGAACGATCAGCGTCTCATCATTTCCGAGCTGCCGGAGCTCGCGCACAATGGCGTCGAACGCCTCCCAGCTTCTCGCTGCCTTTCCCGTCCCGCCATAGACAACAAGGTCTTCCGGACGCTCGGCGACGTCCGGGTCAAGGTTGTTCATCAGCATTCTGAGCGCCGCTTCCTGCTGCCAGCCGCGACAGGAGATCTGCGTGCCACGGGGTGCGCGAACCGCCGCTCTTTGCGTGGCGCTCGCTGGACTTGCTGCCACCACGGAATCGGAGTCTGCGATGATTACCCGGGACATTCGATCACACCCCTTGAAAGCTTGCGGCGCCGATGGCATCCGCGAGTCGTTCGATGTCGGGAGTCAGGACCCGATCCGCGTCGAGAGGCGAAACGAGCGACCGCACCACCGCGTGAGCGCGCAGCACGCCGTGGCCCGGCTTGAGCGGTGCGCGACAGTCGATTCCCTGTGCCGCGCACATCAGCTCGATCGCCAGCACGTGCTGCACGTTCTTCACCACGCGCCGGGCCTTCCACGCAGCGCCCATCGCCATCGGCACCACGTCCTCTCGATTGCCGTCCGTGGGAATCGTGTCGACGCTCGCCGGATGCGAGAGAACCTTGCACTCGCTGGCGAGAGCTGCGGCAGTGACCTGCGCCATCATGAATCCCGAATGCACTCCGGGATCGCGGCTCAGGAATGGCGGCAATCCCTGGTTCAAGTCGGGGTTCACCAGGCGATCGATCCGCCGCTCGGACATGGTTGCAACGTTTGTCAGCACGATCGCCAGCAGGTCAAGCGCGGTGGCGACGGCGAGCCCGTGAAAGTTGCCGCCACTCAATATTTCGCCATTCTCGAACACCAGCGGATTGTCGGTGGCCGCATTCAGCTCACGGCTGACGATGCCCTCGATCCATTTGAGCGCGTCGAGAACCGGACCGTGAACCTGCGGCATGCAGCGCAGTGCGTACGCATCCTGGACTCGTGGATCCCCATGGCGGTGGGATTCCCTCAGCTCGCTTCCCTCGAGCAGCGCGCGCAGAAGCGCCGCCGATATCGCCTGGCCCGTCTGTCCGCGCGCATCCTGAATGCGCCCATCGAACGGCACCGGCGTGCCAAGCAGCGCTTCCAGCGACATCGCTCCGGCGACGTGCGCGGCATGCCACAACATGAGCGCATCAGTTACGGCAAGAGCGGCGATGGCGGTGTGAGCCTGCGTGCCGTTGATCAGAGTGATTCCTTCCTTCGGGCCGAGCGTCACCGGCTCGAGACCCCGGGCCTTCAACATTTCGTCCGCCCGTCCCGACTCGCCACCCGAGCGCAGGAGGCCTTCCCCGATCAATGAGACGCCCAGCGCCGCAAGAGGCGCGAGATCTCCGCTTGCCCCGACGCTTCCCTGCTCCGGAACGGGCGGATAGAGGCCCGCATTGAGCATTCCCGCGAGCAGATCCACGAGGTCAGGACGTGCACCGGAGTATCCCTTCGCGAGGACGTTCGAGCGGAGAAGCATCATCGCCCGCACTTCGCGTTCGGGAAGCAGCGGGCCGACTCCTGACGAATGGCTCCGCACGAGATTCACCTGCAGCTCCGATAGTCGATCGCGTGGAATCGCGACTTCCGACAGTTTGCCGAAGCCCGTCGTGACTCCATAGACAACGTCTCCGCGCTCGACGATGGCGGCGACAATGTCGCGTGTGCGGAGCATCCGGGCGCGTGACGCATCGGCGAGCGCGACATTCGCTCCATCCACCGCAACTGCGCGAACCTGCTCGAGTGTCAGGCTCTCGCCGTCGAGGGTCACGATCGCAGCCAGCTCAGTCATGCGGTCCGCATTCCAGTTGCGGTTGGGCTCTCGGGGTTCCACCGCGGTCGGCGCTCAAGCCTATTGGCCCGGCTGCCGGTACGTCGCCTTGTTGTAATTGAACTTGATGTCCGGCTGCGCGTTGAGCGCGATGAAGAAATTGAAGGCGAAGTTCCCGTTCGGTCCGCGCGTGAAGGCAAAGATCGACCGCCAGTCGTGGAGCTGCCGTTGAAGCGTCACTGAATGATCGGCGAACTGGTGCGATTGAAAATCGAACGTCGTCCCCCATTGCGCCGACCATTTTGGAGTGAGGTTGAAGCTCATCTGCGACCGCAGGGATTCGCGGGGCGGGACCCTGATGAACGGGCCTCCCGACGTCAACCGGCCAATGGGTACGGCGCCGACTGGATATGTCTCCTGGGTCAGGATGCACTGATCGTAGACAAGCGGTATCCCGATGTAGACGGCGCATTTTGCTCGGGGGTCTTCCAGGACGACCTGACCATTACCCGTAGGGGCTCGCTGGCGCGACTCGTTGAAGGTGAACGATGCCTGCCACGCCTGGGTTTCGGGGAGTGAGTACTGCTTGTTGCGGACAGCCGAGCCGGCAATGGGCGTCGAAGCAAGCCGCTGCAGCAGTGCGTCGTCCGCTCCCGGCCCGAGCTTCTCGATCTGTGGCGTGCCCTCGGGCACAGCCTTTCCAAAGATGCGCGACAGCGCGGCAAAGATACCTGACTGTCCGTTGATGGAAAATGAAGCGTCCAGTCCCGTTCGAAATGGTTTGAAGACCGCCGAATCGCTCAGAACACTGCCCTGAAACAGCGAGTATTGAACGCCAAGTCGAAAGCCCGGCAGGAGATCGGAGCTGACGTCATAGTTGAAATTATCGGACGTGAATCCCGAGCCGCCCGTTTTTCGCCTCTTCTCGAAGTCATACGTGACGGGAGAAAAATTGAGGGACAGAAGCTTCAGCTTGCGGCCTTCGGCGGTGGCGCTGGTATCCGTTGCCTTCAGCTTCGCCTCGATATCCGTTGACAGCTGGAACGACACCTGGTTCTGCGCCAGCGAGCCGATGTAGCCGGCCGGCGAGCGGTTGAGCGCGGCGAGAAACTCCCGGCTCACTGTCGCGGCCGGCGCGTACAGGAAGCTGATCCGGGGCGAGATCGAATGCCGAAAGCGGGTGATTGGGCCAATCCCGGGGAAAAGCCCAAAGAACGTCGGCGAAGCTGACAATGAGTAGTTGAGCCGCTTCGACTGATGCACATATACCCCGTCCGACTGCTCGGTACGCACCCAGTAGCCGGCCGGATCGACGTTCGATATCCCGATGTTGGGCGACAGCTTCCAGGAGTTGTTGAGAAGAGTCGGCAGGCCGAACGATGTCTGCCAGTCCATCTCGGTGCTGTATGTCCTCGCAAACACGCGGTTGGCCTTCTTCGTAGGATCGTTGCGGTCGATTACGGCAATCGTGACGGGAGCGTTGTTCTCCTGGTCGGACATACGCACGGAGTTCGTGAGCGTGAACCCGAAGATCTTCAGCGGAGTCTGGAAGGTAAGGCCGGTCACTCTCGCGTCACCCTGCGTCTTCGTGCTGTCGCGCACACCGTTCTTTTCGAAATAGCGGTAAGCAAACTCGCCGATCTGGTCGACCTTGAGCTGCTCCTGGTTGTGTACATCGAGCGACGGCGTCCAGTCGAGCCATTTCGCGATGGAAAGTGTCGGAGTGGAGATGTTGAAATTCGGAAAATCCTGCGTCACTTCGTCGCGGCCCGGGTACTGCCGCCGGCTGCCACCAATGGAAAACGACGCGGGGCCGAACTTTTCCTGGTAGTTGACGGAACTCTGAATGGTGGCCAGAACCTGCCGCGGGTCGAATGTCGTCTGCCGCTGAATCACCGTGTTGGTGACGTAGTTGATGTCCGTCGAGAGATGCGTCGACTGGGAAAAATCCTGCTGGTGCGCCCATGAGATCGCGGTGTTTCCCGTACCGTCCCGCTGAGCCAGCTTCGAAACCGCGAACCGGCCGGTGAGGAAGCGGTCGAGCCACCGGTACCGCCACTCGGTGTTCATTCTCACCCAACCCGGGTCTCCGGGAACGGGGTTCGCGCCGCTCCGCCAGTCGAGCGAGACCTGGGCGTCGGTGTAGTCGTTGAGCGCGAAGTAGTAGCCGAGGTTTTCGATGTGGCGGCGGTAGGTCGGACTGTTGCGAAAGACCTCGCTCAGGCCAAACTGGGGGGTGAGAACGCCGCTTCGCCGTCCTGACCGCATGTCCTGGAAAATGAAGGGCAGCCACATCACGGGAATGTCCGCGATGTAGAGCACTGCCGGCCGGGCGACCATTATGTCCTTGGCGATCATCTTGATCTCCTTGGACTCGAAGTGGTAGTCAGGAATCGAGTCGTCGCAGCTCGTAATCGAGCCGTTGCGCGCGTAAAAGGCCGTCTGGTGCCCGCGAGTGGTGTCGCTGATGAACGCCGCTTCATGCGCGTTGACGAACCATTTCTCGCCGCTCGTGATCGCGGTGCTGATGTTGGTGACGCTGCCGCGGTGGGCCGTGACGTTGTACTTCAGCTCCCCGAGCGACACGACGTCGGCGGTGTTCTGCGAGGGATCTCTCAGCACCAGCGTGTCCCCACGCGCTACTACGAGCTTGGTCTGGTCGTTGTAAATGATCGTGTCGCCCACGAGCAGCGTCTGCGCCCGCGAAACTCCGGCGGGTTTCCCTTCCAGATAAAGGAGTCTCGTCTTTGCGTCGAAGCGCACGCGAACTCCCTGATATCGAGTCGCCTCATACCCGGGCTTGTTGAGCAACGCAGTGGTAACGGAGTCGGCATCGGCCCATTTGATGAGCTCCTTGACCTTCACCGAATCCTTTCCGGTCGTATCACGTACCCCGGCCGCTTGCCTGCCGGGAAGCCTCTTGATTGAATCCAGCTGCGCCGAATCGCGCTCGCGGGCCGGGTTCACCCCTTTGATCGTCGGCGGAATTACCTGGGCATCGAGGCCGCCGGTGGCAACGGCGGTTCCAATGGCAATGGCGGCGAGCGCCAGCACTCGCCGCGTCATGTGTTCGCTCCAAGGCGCCGTGGAACGCGCTCCATCGCCTCGGCCGAGGCAGCCGCGCGCTGCTCCGCCATCCGCTCCTCCAGCTCGGCCGCTTCGATTCGCTGCCGGCGGCGGCGCGTGACCAGGTACGAGAGCGCAACGCCCAGCTCGTACAGCAGATAAAGCGGAACCGACAACGCAAACAGAGTCGTCGGGCTGGCGTCCGGGGTGATAAAGGCCGCCACCGTTACCGTCACGACAATCGCGTGACGCCGGTACTTGCTCAGGAACTGCGGCTTGATGATTCCGAGCGCCGAAAGAAGCAG
>DATBZT010000018.1:0-5924 GCA_036513055.1 Gemmatimonadaceae bacterium
CACAGAAACACAGAAACACAGAAAACTGCGGATTTTTATTGTGAACAGCGCTCGCTACACGGGAACCGCGCCTTAGTTGCAGTTGCTGTTTAAAATCAAACAAAGGAACTGTCTATACGGGCCGGGCTCTTTGGAGCGCCCCGTGGCTTTCTGTGTTTCTGTGTTTCTGTGGCACAAGCTCTAAACGACGATATTCATCAGTCGACCTGGAACGAAGACGATCTTTTTCGGCGTTCCGGTAACGAACTTCGCAATCGACGGATCTGCCATCGCCAGAGAAAGCGCTTCGGGCTGAGCGATGTCGCGGGCAACCTGCAGCCGGCCACGCAGCTTGCCGTTCACCTGAACCGCCAGCTCGACCTTCTCTTCCTCCACCAGTGCTGCGTCGAACGACGGCCAGCCAGCGTCGAAGATGCTCCCGACATGGCCCAGCCGCTCCCATAGCTCCTCGGCAATGTGCGGCGCAAACGGAGCGACCATCCGGACAACCGGCTCGACTTCATGCAGCCGGGGCGTGCGCTCGCCGCGCCGCATGACGTTCATGTACTCCATCATTGCGGCAATCGCCGTATTGTAGCTGAGCCGCGGCACGTCCTCGCTGACCTTCTTGATCGTCTGGTGCAGCTTCCGTGTCACATTCGCCGAGTCGTCCGGAGCGGGAGATTCACTGGCCCTCTCCAGCGCGGAGATGACCGACGACCAGAGACGGTCGAGAAAGCGCTTTACTCCCGAGATGCTCGCATCGCGAAAGTCACCGCCCTCCTCGAACGGACCGAGGAACATGAGGTAGCCGCGAAATGCGTCAGCGCCCCAGGTCGCGATGTACTCGTCCGGGATCACCACGTTGCCGCGACTCTTCGACATCTTGGCCCCGTTGCGAATGATGAGGCCGTGAGCGCGGAACTTCACGTACGGCTCTTCGAAATCCAGGTAGCCCATGTCGTGCAACACCATCGTCACGAAGCGCGAATAGAGCAGATGCAGAACCGCGTGCTCGTTGCCGCCGATGTATGAGTCAACCGGCAGCCACTTCCGCGTGATCGCCGAGTCGAACGGCACGTCGTCGATGCCGACGCTGGGATAACGAAGGAAATACCAGGCGCTGTCGAGAAACGTGTCCGACACGTCGGTCTCGCGCCGGCCCATCGCGCCACACTTCGGACATGGGACGCGGTACCACTCTTCGTGACGCGCCAGAGGAGAGACTCCGGAATCGTCGGGCTTGAAGTCCTCGACAAACGGGAGCACCACCGGAAGATCTTTCTCCGGCACCGGTACCGCACCACACACGTCACAGTAGATGATGGGAATTGGCGGGCCCCAATAACGCTGGCGGGAAATGCACCAGTCGTGCAGCCGGTAGTTCACCACCGGCGTCGCCGCGTTCTTTGCCGCCAGCATTTTGACAATGGCGGCCTTCGCGTCAGGAACGCTCATCCCGTCATACGCTCCCGAGTTCACCAGTCGAGCGCCCTCCCATCCGGTGTACGCGGAAGAGAAATCGGCCTCCGGATCGTCGCCTTCAGCACATACCACGCGGGTGATCGGCAGCCCGAACATCATCGCGAACTCGAAGTCACGATCGTCGTGGCCGGGAACGGCCATTATCGCTCCCGTGCCGTATTCCATCAGCACATAGTCTGCGATCCATACCGGCATCTTCTCGCCGGACGCCGGATTTACCGCGTACGAGCCGGTGAAGACGCCGGTTTTCTCGGTGCTTGTCTTGCGCGTGACGAGGTCCTGGCGCGATGTACGCTCGAGATACTGCTCCACCGCGCCGCGCTCCGCCGGCACTGTCAGCCTGTCCACCAGCGGATGCTCGGGCGCGAGCACCAGGTACGTCGCGCCGAAGATCGTGTCCGCGCGAGTGGTGAATACACGTATCCCCTCGGCTCCCCCTTCCAGCGGAACCGTGAACTCGATTTCAGCTCCTTCAGACCGTCCAATCCAGTTTCGTTGCGCGGTCTTGGTGCTCTCCGACCAGTCCAGGTGGTCGAGGTTGTCGAGCAGGCGCCCGGCGTATTCGCTGATCCGGAAAAACCATTGCTCGAGCAGTCGCTGCTCCACCGGGGTGTCGCACCGCTCGCACCGGCCGCCAATCACCTGCTCGTTGGCGAGCACTGTTTTGCAGCTCGGGCACCAGTTCACGGCCGCCTGCTTCTTGTACGCCAGCCCCTTCTTCAGCAGCTGCAGAAAGACCCACTGCGTCCACTTGTAGTACCCGGGATCGGTGGTGGCGAGCGTCCGGCTCCAGTCCACCATCAGCCCGGCGCGCTCCACCTGCCGCCTGAAGTTGTCAATGTTCGCCGGGATCAGCGTGCCGGGGTGTGTCCCGACCTTGAGGGCGTAGTTCTCGGAGTGAATCCCGAAGGCGTCGTAGCCGAACGGCTGAAAGACGTTGTGTCCCTGGAGCCTCTGGAATCGTCCATATATGTCACTGCCAACGAAGGCGAAAAGGTTGCCCACGTGGAGTCCTTCCGCCGACGGATACGGAAACATCATCAGGGCGTAGTACGGGTCAGGAGCGCCGGCGATGTCGGTGGCGTTGGTCTGCCGCTCGCGCCACCTGCTCTGCCATTTCCCTTCTACTGCCTGGGGATCGTATTCGTCTGCCTGCTGGTCGGTAGTGCTGGCGGGATTGTTCTCGAAGTCCATAGCAACAAAGTAGCGCGGCTGTAAAGCACTTTCACCCTCAGGGGCGCCCGGCGCACGATGCATCCACAGTTTCCGCTGACCGAGACAGAGCGCAGAATGACGCCCACCTGGGCGGGCATCCCGGCTGTGGAGGTGAAATCACCCGGCTTTTTCTCGCCGGTGGTCGGGATGCTGCAACGGAAGGCAGCGGCGGTGATTATGCTGTCGCTGACGGTGTTTCACATCGGCATTGCGTGGATCGTCTATCGTCTGTTCCACGTCCTCTCTCCCGAAGTCAGAGCCGCCTTTCTCGACTCGAGCGAGGTGCAGTCCACACTCGTGCTGGCCGGAGTGTGGGTGCTCGGCCTCCTGACGCTGGCCTTGCTCTTCGTTCTGCGGCTCATCGAGCGCCAGGTCACCGCACCGGTGGCGGAGCTCGCCCGGCTATCCGAAGCGGTTGCCAGCGGCGAGCTCTCGGTGCCATTCACGCCGTCGCGCGTCAACAGCGAAGTGGGTCGTTTGAGCCGTGCGACGTCGGGCATGATCGTCGCCCTCCGTCGCCTCGCCACCACCATGGGGGCGTCCTCGCGCGACACGACGACTCTTTCCGCCCAGATCACCGCGGCATCCGAGAGCGTCGCCCTCGCGGCACAGCAGACTGCTTCCACGTCCACCGCGTTGAGCAAGGAATCGAGTCAGATGGCGCGGACAATCAAGGAGATTGCAGACGACGCGGTGAAGCTGGAGGAGATCTCCGCTTCGCTTCGCGGACGGGCCCAGGAAAACCTCCGGCGCGAGCGGCGGCTGCGAACACTGGCTCAGGAAAACCGTGCGCGACTCGACGAAAGCTCGCGCGCGCTGGAGCTGCTCACATCCGATGCCAGCGCCAGCGCCGAGTCTATCGAAGCGCTGGCAATCGCAGTGGATGAAATCCGCGCTTTCCTCACGCTCGTGCAGAAGATCTCCCGCCAGTCCAAGCTGCTCGCGCTGAATGCCGCAATGGAAGCGGCACGGGCGGGGGAACAGGGTGAGGGCTTCGGCATTGTCGCCGACGAAGTTCGCCGCCTTGCCGCGGACTCTGCAGAAGCCGCCGAGCGTACGGATCTTCTCGCGCGAGCGATGCTGGAGCGGGTCGGCCGGTCGCGCGAGTCGGCAGCGCGCACCCTCGACACTTTGCAGACGGTGAACGATGCGACGAGCCACGGCAGGCAGTCGTTCCTCCAGGTGGAGCAGGGCGTGATCGAGGCCGAGAAGTGGAGCGCGTCGATCGAGACGGCGGTGGAGGAGTCCAACCACCTGGTGGTGGACATGACCCAGCGCCTCGACAACCTGGCGCTTGGCACGCAGGGATTCGCCAGTGCCATGCACCAGGTGGCGACAGCGAGCGAAGAGCAGAGCGACAATATCGATGAGATCGCCGGTGCGGCGAACTCGCTATCCTCCGCCGCCCGTCGAGTTGCTCAACTAGTGGCCACGTTCAAACTCGGCGATACTCCCAGTAGAGGCGTGCCCGCCGTTCAGGGTTCCTGAAAAACCCCGCCACCCGGGCAGCGGAGCTTAAGTTTCTCCCTCTCGATGCCCACTTCATCCACTATCACCCGCAGGGAGCGCGATCTTCTCGGCGAGCGCGACGTTCCCAGCTCCGCGCTGTATGGCGTTCAGACCCTGCGCGCGATGGAGAATTTCGCGATCAGCGGAGTTGAGCTGCGCGAGTTTCCGACGCTCATCGCGGCTATGGCGGCAGTCAAGGAAGCGGCGGCCGAGGCAAATCGTGAGCTGGGATTGCTGGACCCGAAAATTGCGGACGCACTGACCCGCGCATGCCGGGAGCTACGCGAAGGCAAGCATCACGAGCACTTCCGCGTGGATATGATTCAGGGGGGCGCCGGGACCTCGACGAACATGAACGCGAACGAGGTGATCGCGAACCGGGCCCTCGAGCTGATCGGACACGAGCGTGGGAGCTATGACGTCATCAGTCCCAACTCGCATGTCAACCTGAGCCAGTCCACGAACGACGTCTATCCGACCGCGATAAAGCTGGCGATGCACAGCAGCATCGACGAGCTGCGCTCGTCGATGGGCGCGCTGGCGGGCGCGTTCCTGCTCAAGGGCGAGGAATTTTTCCCGTACCTCAAGATGGGCAGAACGCAGCTTCAGGATGCAGTGCCAATGACCCTCGGCCAGGAATTCAGCGCCTTCGCGCACACCATTCTCGAGGACGTGGAGCGTCTGGCGGAGGCGCAGGCGTTGATCCGCGAGATCAACATGGGGGCGACAGCCATCGGAACGGGAATCAACGCGCCTCCCGGTTATGCCGAGAGCGTCCGGCGGCATCTGTCGGCGATCACCAACGTGCCACTCATCACCGCTCCCGATCTGGTGGAGGCCACCGCCGACACGGGAGTGTTCGTCCAGCTTTCGGGAGTGCTCAAGCGGTGCGCGGTGAAGCTGTCCAAGATCTGCAACGACTTGCGGCTGCTGAGTTCCGGTCCGCGCGCCGGGTTTGGAGAGATCAACCTCCCGCCAATGCAGCCGGGCTCGTCAATCATGCCGGGTAAAGTGAACCCGGTAATTCCGGAAGTCGTGAACCAGGTGTGCTTCGACATCATCGGCGGTGACATCACGGTGACGATGGCAGCGGAGGCGGGCCAGCTCCAGCTCAATGTATTTGAGCCCATAATTGCGTACCGGCTGCTGCGCGGAATGATCATTCTCACTCGGGCATGCCAGGTCCTGCGCGAGAGGTGCGTCGCGGGGATAACTGCGAATCCCGAGCGAATGCGGCAGTTCGTCGAGCACTCCATCGGCATCGTCACTGCTCTGGTGCCGGTGCTGGGTTACGAGAGAGCGACGGAAATCGCAAAGGAGGCGCTCGAGAGCGGACGGGGAGTTTACGATCTGGTTTGCGACCGGGGACTGATGACACGAGCGGAGCTGGACCGCGCGCTCAACCCCGAGGCAATGACGCGTCCGCGATAGGACCGGTACCTCCCGATACCAAAGCGTAAAGGTTAGCTTGTAGCTTCTTTTTCACCCAAAATCGAGCGCGCCAGGACTACCGCGCGGGCTCCGGAACGAAGGTCAAAGGACAAGGAATGAGAGGCATTTCCCGCCTGCAGCGATTCGCATCGTTTGGCATGATGGCAGTGCTTGCGCTGGCGCTCGTCGCGTGCCAGGCGCACCCGAATACGACGTTCGACCCGCATTCCGATTACGGCAGGTCGATCGACTACCTGTGGAACCGGCTGCTGCTGCTTGGCACGATCGTCTTCGTGGTGGTGGAG
>DATBZT010000019.1:0-2438 GCA_036513055.1 Gemmatimonadaceae bacterium
ATCATCAAGCGCTTCCCGCGCTCTGACGAGGCCGCCCTCGCCGACGAGCGTCTACAGTCGATTCGGTAGTACGGAGCCGTGGTATGAGCAAAGCTCCCGGCCACGAAATGCCCTTCCTGGATCATCTGGAGGAGCTGCGCAGGCGGCTCTTCTGGATTGCCGGCGCGATAGTCATTGGGGTCGTGGCTGGATTCGTGCTTCTCTCCAGGCTCGACATAATTCGCCTGCTGGAGCGTCCGATTCTCCCGCTGCTGCATGGGCAGAAGCTGATTTACACGCACCCGGGCACCTCCTTCCACATCCTGCTCAACGCCTCGCTGGTGCTGGGGATCATTCTCGCCGCGCCGGTGATCGTCGGACAGATCTGGGGCTTCCTGGCGCCGGCGCTCTACGCGCACGAGAAGCGCGTCGTGATCCCCGTGCTGATCGCGATGGTCGCGCTCTTTTTGGCGGGCGTCGCGCTCAGCTACTTCGTTGTGCTGCCGTTGACGCTCCAATTCCTGATGAGCATCGAGTCAACCGCGCTGACCCCGCTGATCTCGGCCACGGAGTACTTCGACTTCGCGATCAGCATGTGCCTGGCATTCGGCGTCGTGTTCGAGGTTCCGATCGCGATTCTCGCCCTCACCGCGCTCGGCTTGGTCACTCCGCAATTCCTGTCGAAGTACAGAAGGCACGCGGTCGTGGTGTGCCTGACGGCGGCGGCGTTCATTACGCCGGGTGCGGACCCGTATTCGTTGTTCGCGCTCGCGATACCACTCTACGTGCTCTATGAGCTGAGCGTATTCGTCGCGCAGTTCGCGTATCGCAAGCGTCGGAAGCGGCAGGCTAAGCGCGAGGCCGAGGACTCAGCTCCGTCCAAGAGCGCGGGGGCTTCGGCATGATGCGCCGCGCCCTCCTGCTCGCCTGCGGCGCGCTTGCTCTCTCGGCGCACACGAATCTTTCGGCGCAAGTCCGGAAGGCGCCAGCCCAGCGCCGCGACACCGTTCGAGCCAGGCCTGACAGTTCTCGCCGCGACAGCACCGCCGCCGATTCCACCAAGCAGAAGGAGCTGATCAAATGGAACGAGCCCGATTCGGTCATGCGCGTCCTGATGGCCCGTCCCGGCTACAGCGCGACCCGGTATCAGGGCGACGTGGCGGTGTTCAATGCGCAGACCCACATTCTCCAGCTCAAGGGAAAGAGGGCAGGCGTCAGTCGCGATCAGACCGTGTTGGTGGGCGACAGCATCATCTATAACGATTCCACGAAGATCATGGTGGCGCGGGGCGACACCGTGACACTCCGCGATCCCCAGCAGCACGCAGCCGACGTCATCGCACGCGGTCGGATGGCGTACAACGTGGAGCTGCATCGCGGTGTCGTGGAAAACATCTCGACGGCAATCGAGGAGACGGGCCAGCATTGGCTCGTGAATGGAAAGATCGCCACCTTCGTGGGCGACACCACACGTGGACGCGAGACGGCGTTCTACGTCCGCAATGGCACGATTACGAGCTGCGACGACTCGATTCCCGATTACCACTTCCGGTCGAACGAGATCAAGATGATCACGAAGAACATCATGGTTGCCCGGCCGGCGATCCTGTACATCGGCGATGTGCCCATCATGTGGCTGCCCTTCATTTTCCAGGACATTCGCTCGGGGCGCCGCAGCGGTGTGATCACGCCGCGCTTCGGAGTGAGCGAGCTGTTCCGCAACAGTCCGACCTATCGGCGCCACGTCGAGAACCTCGGCTACTACTTCGCGATCAGCGATTACATGGACGCGCAGGTCGCGCTCGATTGGCGGAGCGGTGCCCGGGCGACCGTGGGCGATCCGGGTTGGGTGCAGGTCAACGGGGAGATGCAGTACCGCTGGCTCGACCGGTTCATGACTGGCCGACTCGGCCTGTCTCGTCATGATCAGGGCGATGGCTCAACGAACACGGCATTGAGCTGGAGCCATTCGCAGAGCTTTTCCCAGAACACCCACTTCTCTGCGAACATCAACTATGTCACCAACACCTTCATTCAGCGAACAACGGCGTTCATTCCGGCACAGGTCCTGGCGAACATCCAGTCATCGGCCAACTATGATACCAAGATCGGGCCCGCGTCGCTGAGCCTCGGCGGCACACGGTCTCAGCACCCGGGACGAACCGAAGTGGAACAGAGCTTTCCGAACTTCAGCGTCACGGTTCCAACACTGTCGCCGGCCTCCTGGCTCGAGTGGTCGCCCGGCTTCAGCTTCTCCACCGATCAGATCCTCAACAGCGACGCGGGTGCCGAGTTCCCCTACCGTTACATCACCAACCCAAAGGGACTACCGGACAGTGTTCGACGCATCCGCGACTCGCGAACTACCAGCTCGAGCTTCAGCACCCCGGTCAGAATCGCGGGCTTCACCTGGACCAACTCGTTCAGCCTGAACGATCAGGCGAATAACGCTCCCGCGT
>DATBZT010000020.1:0-3950 GCA_036513055.1 Gemmatimonadaceae bacterium
CCTCGCTCCCGCCAGTCGTAGTTCGGGCGGACCATATGAACTATATGGGTCGACTCGCAGGTTACTATGGTAGACTGGAGAAGAAATCTGCTGGCTATTTCATTACCCGCGAACAAATCGATCGTGAGCGCCCGAGCACGATGGGCCAGCTACTGCAACGCGTTCCGGGCATTCGAGCGTCGCGCGGCCGGGCCGGGATAACGGGCGTGAGAATGCGCGGACGCACGTGCTGGCCACTTGTTTGGATCGATGGCATGCCGATGCCGGCCGGCGAGGTTGACCTCGATAGCTTCGTCCCAAGCTCGATCCAGGGAATCGAGCTGTATCTGGGATCGACTACCGCGCCCGTCAGCTACACCTATGATCGGGATCTTTCCAGCTGCGGCACGATCCTGATTTGGTCGCGCGGACCGGACACGGACCCCGTGAATGCAGCTTCTTCGGCCTCCGACGATCTGGAGGCGCTCGTTGCTCGTCTCGCCGTTTATACGGCGGAGAAGGTTGACCGCCAGACGCGCCTGGATACTACCCAGGTGTTGAGTCTGACTTTCCCGCCCCCCCTTTTTGCTTCACGGACGCCGGGACTCGTAATCGCGCAGTTCGTGGTGGATACGCTCGGTCGCGTGGAGCATGGGACGGTCGGGATCGTGTCTTCGACCGCGCCGCTGTTCACCGATGCCGTGCGAGTGGCCCTGGCGACCGCGACTTTCGTCCCTGCCTTAAAGGATGGACACCCCGTCAGGCAGCTTGTCCAGCAGCCATTCGAATTCGCCATCGGGCGGCAGCCCGCGGAGCGTTAGTAACCGGCAAAAATCGGCCGTTCGCGGAGACAAAAAAAACTTAGACACTAATAACTCTTGCGCGGTTGCTTCACCGGATTGTACTTTCTCGGCGCAACACTTCAGATGGTCTCAATTGATGTTCCCGCAGTGGTCATGAAGCGTGAACCCCAGGAGACCGGGTGCGGGAATCCGGATTTTTTTAAGGATGGATCGCTCGCTCGCTCGGGCAACGTGCTCCGGGCTGAGCGAAGTTTTCCGTTCGTGTTTTGCTTTGGCTCGAGCAAGGATTCAGTCTGAGCTTGCCGGCTACCGCAACCTTTTGAATAAAAAGGAGGATTCAAAGTCCGCGCTTGGTGTTACTCGGTACCCGACCATGGGTGCCGGACCCGGTCGTCGTTCCGCTTTCAATCCATTCTGAGGTGCACATGACCAGAATATTACGTTCTATGAAGTTGCTTTTGGCAACACTTGCAGTACTCGCTGTCGTGACACCCGCTTTGGCTCAGGGGCAGGCAGCTGTGCTCACCGGCAGAGTACTTTCGGAGCAGGGCCAGCCCCTCGCCGGGGTAAATATAGTGGTGCCCGAGCTGAACATATCGGTCGGGACGAATCAGGCGGGCATGTACACGATTACCGTGCCCGCCGCGCGCGTATCGGGCCAACGTGTGAACATTCGAGCTCGCGCGATCGGCTACCAGCCTTCTACGAGTCTCGTAACGCTCAACGCCGGAAGCCAGAGCATCGACTTCAATCTCAAACAGGATCTGACGCAGCTCTCCGCTGTCGTCGTGACCGGTGTGACGGCAGCGACCGAGCAGGTCAAGCTGCCTTTCACCGTCTCGAGGATCGACACCACACTGATGCCGGTGGCCGGGACGAACGCCATATCGCAGCTCCAGGGAAAAATTCCGGGAGCATCGATAGTCGCTTCATCCGGGCGGCCGGGCACAGCCCCGGACATCGTCTTGCGCGGACCTGTGTCGATGAACGCTTCCGGCAGATCTCAGCAGCCGTTGTTTCTTCTTGACGGAGTACCTCTTCAGGGCGGACTGCCGGACATCAACCCCAGCGACATCGAAAACATTGAAGTCGTGAAGGGCGCGGCGGCCGCGGCCTTATACGGCGCACGAGCCGGCGCCGGCGTCATCAACATCACTACCAAGAGTGGCAGGACCGCGCCTCCGGGCGTCCGGTTCGGCGCCCGCACCGAGTTCGGCGCGAGCGATCTGGAGCGCGCGTTTCCTCTCTCTGAGCACACCACCCTAAGTCTTTCGCCTTCCGCCAAGCTTTTCTGCGCGAACGTGACGATCGGAGGCTCTCCCTGCGGACGCTACATCGATTGGGACCAGGAGGTTCAGAGGATCAACAACTCAGGCGAAGACTTCTCTCTCACGCCGCAGCAGTTCATCGGCGACCTCGGATTCGCGAGCGCTCCGACGTATGAGCGGATGACTGGGACGTTCGAGGTCACTCCATGGCCGCTGGTGAGGGATCCTGTCGCCCAGCTCACGACTTCATCGCCCTTCGTCAATAGCAGTGTGGACATGCGCGCGAAGGTCAATGACACGGGCGTCTTCGCAAGCCTGGGCAATCTCACGGAGCAGGGCGCCGTCCGGTTCATAGGCGGGTTTACCCGCAATTCGGCTCGCGTGAACGTCGATCAGCTGCTCGGAAGCAAGGTTACCGCTAACATCAACACGTTCTACAGCCAGACCATCGATCACGATAACGCCGGTGTCCTCATAGGGGGCGGGCCTTTCTTCGCGATCACCCGCGCTCCGTTTATGGCGGATCTTCTGGCGCGGGACGACCTGGGCCGGCTCGTAGTCAACGCCAATCCGCTCAGCAACTCCTCGCAAAACTACAACCCCTTGTACGACGCGCTGTACAACAGGCTCACCAACAGGGGAACCAGATTCGTCGGAGGCGCGAGCGCCCGGTATACACCGCTCGACTGGCTGAATTTCGACGGAAGCTTTGGTTACGACCGTTCGACCAGCGAGTTCACCGGCATGCACGATCGCGGTTGGCGCACGACCGCTCCTGACCCGGCAACTTCTGCCGGTTATGTGCAGGACGGCAGCAGCGACAACGAGCAATACACGACCAGCCTCGGCGCCGCCGCCAACAAGAGTTACGGAGAGCTCAACGCGAGGTTGAGTTCCCGCTTTGTCTATGGCAATCAGACGCTGAGCAGCCAGGGGCTGTACGGAGAGGATCTCGTGGTTGCCAACCTAGGAACCGCCGACGCAGCCACGAAGAACTTTTCGATCGGATCCAGTGAACAGACCATCCGTGACATGGGCTTCTTCGTCGGCACGGATTTCGATTACAAGGATCGCTACATCCTGAGCGGGCTCATCCGGCGCGACGGCAGCTCCCTGTTCGGTGCCGGAAACCGGTGGCAGAATTTCGGTCGCGTCGCCGGCGCGTGGATCGCGTCGCGCGAGCCATGGTGGCCCGCGCCCGACGCGGTCAGCCTCTTCAAGCTCCGCGCTTCGCAGGGTACCACCGGGCAGCGTCCGAGATTCTCGGCGCAGTACGAGACTTACACCATCGGAGCGGGCGGTCAGCTCAATCCGGAGCAGCTTGGCAACCGCTTCCTGAAGCCCGAGATCAACAAGGAGCTCGAGCTCGGAACGGACCTTGAGTTCTTCCACAGGGTCGGGCTGAACATCACGCATTCCAAAGCGGTCATCAACCAGCAGATCCTGCCGGTGCCTGCCTCTTCCGCGTCAGGATTCTCGACGGTATGGCTCAACGCCGGAGAAATCACGAACAAGACGTTAGAAGCCACGCTGTCAGTTCAGTTCGCCACGAAGGGGGCGATGAACTGGACCTCGCGCCTCATTTACGATCGGACGAGATCGGTGATCACGCGCCTCGACGTTCCCGAATTCACCGGTGCCATCGATGAGGCGAATGGCGTCACCGTCTTCAAGTTCCGGCAGGGCGAAACAATTGGAACCATGTATGGAACGAAGTTCGTGACGAGTTGCAGTGAGCTGCCCACGGGCTTCTCGAACCAGTGCTCGATGAATGGCGGCGATCTTGCCGCGGCGTACCGTCCCAACAGCTCGGGCTACATCGTATGGGTCGGAGCAGGCAATCAGCTCACCGAGGGGATCACCAGGAATCTCTGGCGCGCGAATCTCGGCAATGGCAATG
>DATBZT010000021.1:0-4460 GCA_036513055.1 Gemmatimonadaceae bacterium
ATAATCCTTTCGCTATACCTCGGCGCCGTCCGTGATTTTCTCGTTCATCGCGCCAAAGTTCCCGAGCGTCTCGCTTTTTTTCTTGCGGTAATCGGGACGGTCGTGGCTCTCGGCGGCCTTCTCGCGTTGCTCGTGCCGCCCGTCGTCGAACAGACGAGCAAGCTCGTTGATGTTCTGCCCGCGTACATAACGAGCTGGGAACAGGGCATCGATCATTTTGTCGGGCGCTTTCCGGCAATGAGATCGGTGTGGAGGCCTGGCGAGCACCAGGTGCTGCATGCGGTTTACGATCGGCTGACATCCACCGTCAACGACCTCGCGCCAAAGGTCTTCTCGGTCGTCCAGGCCTTCATCGATCTGTTCGCGGTCTTCGTGATGAGCATCTACATGGCGCTGCAGCCCGGCGTGTATCGCGAATGGCTGATTGCGCTGTTTCCACCGGTGCATCGCGACCTCGTCCGGGATGTTCTCCGCGATCTCGCGGATACACTCCGGTCGTACATCGTCGCTCAGCTGACGACAATGAGCGTTCTTGCCGCGCTCACCGCCTTCGGGCTGTACATCCTCAACGTTCCTTACTGGCTGACGTTCGGGATCTTCACCGGCCTCGTGGCGATCGTCCCGTTCTTCGGGACCCTTCTTTCGACCACAGTCCCGGCCCTGTTCGTGCTGAGTGGTCCGAATGGTGGCACGCACGCTCTGTACGTGATTTTGCTGGGCGTGATCGTCCACCTCATCGAGGGCAATATTGTTTCGCCTCTGGTGATGTCGAAGCAGATCGAGCTGCCACCGGTTCTCACGATCATGTCGGTGCTCGTCATCGGGAGGCTGCTTGGGCCGCTCGGCCTCGTCATCGCCCTGCCGACGCTGGCGACGATCATGGTGATCGTGCGCCGCATTCTGATCAACCGGATCTACGAGGGACGGGGATTCAGAAAGAGCACTCGCGACCGGATTTTCGTACTTCGCGTTCCGGCACCCGATGGAGGAGTGCTTGCGCCTGCGACGCGGTTCGATGATGTCCTTCGGTTCAAGACACGCGACGACGTGGACATTCCGCCCCCGGTGGTGAAGTCGGCGTAGTCCCAGCTCCAAAAGCGTGTAGAGAAATGATTGGGGGTGTTTTTTTTGGGTCGCCTGCTCTGAGCAGTGTCCGGCTACTGTCACCGCATGCCGGCGCTCTCGATACGGTCGCTGCGGAAATCGTTTCTTCTCGGTCCGGCGCAGGCTGCGCGCCGCAATGAGGCTCTCTCGTGTGTGGATCTCGAGGTCGAAGAAGCCGAGTCGGTGGGCATTGTCGGCAACGAAGGGGCAGGCAAGACGACGCTGCTGCTTTGTGCCGCCGGACTTCTTTGTCGTGACTCGGGTGCCGTCTACTGGTACGGTGAGCGGTTCGGTGGTGGCGGAATCCTGCCCGGGCTCACTTACATGCCCGCAGTTCCGACCTACTATCCGTTTCTCACAGTCCGCGAGGTGCTCGACTATTACTCCAACAGAGACGACATCCCGGAGAGGCGCCGGCGATCGCTGATCGAACGCGTATCAGGCAGGCTCGGGCTGGCAGATCACCTGTCGGCGCCGGTGAGCGAGCTCAGCATGGACACGCTGAAACGAGTCGGAATCGCGCAAGCGCTGGTGGAAGAGGCTCGAACCGTTCTGCTCGATGCAACGCTCGACGGACTGAGCGCGGGTGCGGGGCCGGCGCATGCCGCGATAAGTGACGCGGTTGCGGCGGGCGTGACGGTGATCGTCACCTCGCGGAATGCGGGGGTTCTTGCGCCGGTGGCGACAAGAATCCTGGTTATGGATGCGGGGCGCGTAACGGGGTCGTACACGGCCGAGAAGAATGTTTTCGAGAGCTCGAGGTTCGCGGCCCTTTCTCCGCAGATGCGGCAGATCGCCGAGCGGGTGCATTGAACTGCAACCGAGCCTTCAGGAAAGGGTTCCTCAGTTGTGGGTTTCCGTTGACCCTGTCCGGATAGCGTTCTAGCTTCCGCGGATGCCCGCCTTCCGCCTCTACAACACCCTCACTCGCGGTGTCGAGAACTTCGAACCAGAGGACGGAAAGACCGTTCGCATGTACACCTGCGGCCCGACGGTCTACAACCCCGCGCACGTCGGCAATTTCCGCACGTTCCTCTTCGAGGATATCTTGCGGCGTGTGCTGGCCCTCCGCGGATGGGGAGTTGATCAGGTGATGAATATCACCGACGTCGACGACAAGATCATCAAGCGGGCGAGCGAGCGCGGAGTGACAATAAGCGAAGTTACCGAGCCGGTGATCGAAGTGTTTCACGCCGATCGCGGGTACCTTCGCATTCAGAAGGCGGAGCGGTATCCGAGGGCCACCGAGCACCTGCCGGAGATGATCGATCTCGTGCGCCGGCTCGTCGACCGCGGCCTCGCATACAAGGCGGACGACGGCTCGGTTTATTTCGCAATCGACAAGTTCAATGGCTATGGAAAGCTGTCGCGACTGGATACCCGGGAAATCAAAGCCGGCGCGCGGGTAGCTCAGGACGACTACACAAAGGAGAACGCCCAGGATTTCGCGCTCTGGAAAGCGGCGAAGCCCGAGGATGAGAAAACCGGAGCAGCGTGGGACTCCCCGTGGGGACGAGGCCGCCCGGGGTGGCACCTCGAATGCTCGGCGATGGCGATGCGATTTCTTGGCGAGACGATGGACATCCATTGCGGCGGTGTCGATCTGATCTTTCCGCATCACGAGGACGAGATTGCGCAGTCCGAGGGCGCGACCGGGAGGCCCTTTGCGCGGTTCTGGTGCCATGGTGAGTTTCTTCTCACTGAAGGGAGCAAGATGGCGAAGCGCGTCGGGAACGTCGCGACGGTCAGTGATCTTCGCGACCAGGGTGTGTCTCCGGCGGCGTTCCGTCATTTCGTCTTCTCGACGCATTACCGAAAGCAGCTGAACCTTTCATCCGAGGCCCTCGAAGGCTCGATCGAAGGTGTGCGGCGAGTGGGGGATTTCAGTGATCGGCTCAAGACGGCAACGGGTGGAACAGCGGCGCTGGCAGAAGCGGCGGAGGAGGCCGAGCGGGACGCGACGGAGGCTTTTTTCGACGATCTGAATGCGCCGCTGGCGATGGGTGCCCTGTTCACCTTCATCCGGAAGGCAAACGCCGAGCTGGACCGTGGGGGAGACGACATGGCGGCTCTCGAGCGCGCGAGGGCGGTTTTTGCGCGGATCAACGGGGTGCTGGACATCGTCCCGGCACTCGAGATTGGCGAGGAAGGGCAGGAAATCGAGGCCAGGCTGGCGGAGCGTCGGGCAGCTCGGGAGCGGCGCGATTTTGCGGCGGCCGACGCCATTCGAAAGGAGCTGGAAGGCGCCGGAATCGCGATCGAGGACGGCCCTTCGGGGACGCGGTGGAAGCGCGTCAGATAACAGCTGCGGACTCCGGACCAACGGCCATTGCTGATCGACGACTAATTGAGGATTGCGGACCCACTACGGGGTGCGGACGTGTTGCGCGTGAAACCCCGCTCCGGAGCGGGTTCTCGGTCCGTAATTAGTCGTCGATCAGCAATGGCGGTTAGTCCTGAGTCCGCATAGGTCAACAGTCCGTAATCCCGACTGAGAACGGGGCTTCTACGGTCACGGAATCATCCCCCCCGGCAGCCGTTGACACCCCTGTGTAAATTCGCTATTCTACTAGGCTTACGTAGAATCGCTGTTTGCTGACGTAGCTCAATTGGCGGAGCAGCTGATTTGTAATCAGCAGGTTGCCGGTTCGATTCCGGCCGTCAGCTCTGCTGAGGTCATTCGGGTGCGGGTCTGCCTCTTGCTGCGGTGATTCGGGGTGAGCGACTGGGATGCGGACATCGGGTGGGGTGCCCGAGCGGCCAAAGGGAGCAGACTGTAAATCTGCCGGCTTATGCCTACGAAGGTTCGAATCCTTCCCCCACCATTGCGTTCACGGGGCAGGGTTTTTTGTTGTCTCGGTCGGTCGAACGGTCTTGATCTCGTAGCGGGGTTTTGATGTGTTGTTCGGTGGAAGGATGTCGTCTCGCGGGAGTAGCTCAGTTGGTAGAGCACTAGCCTTCCAAGCTTGTGGTCGCGGGTTCGAGTCCCGTCTCCCGCTTCCGGCAGTGCAGTCGCTCGCGTAGCTCAGTCGGTAGAGCACACCCTTGGTAAGGGTGAGGTCATCGGTTCAATCCCGATCGCGAGCTTGTGAGTCGGAAGTGATCGGGCACGCGACGATCGAAATGTTCGAACGAAGGTTTGTGGCGGGTCTGCTCGGTAGAGCGTAACGAAAGCAATTAGAGGAAAGAATGGCCAAAGCGAAATTTCTGCGGACGAAGCCGCACGTGAACGTTGGTACGATCGGGCACGTCGATCATGGGAAGACTACTTTGACGGCGGCGATCACGCTGATCCAGTCGAAGAAGGGCCTGGCCGATATCGTGGCCTTCGACCAGATCGACAAGGCGCCTGAGGA
>DATBZT010000022.1:0-2528 GCA_036513055.1 Gemmatimonadaceae bacterium
GCTTCCGTGGAGAATTCTCGGCCGTAACGCAGCTCGCTTTCACATTTCCCGTCGGATGATTTGATCGAGTCCATCGCGAAAGTGTCGTTAGGACTACCTGCGATATGACCTGCTGCCTGCATATCCTTGCAGCCGGTGAACACTCCGACCTTTCCGTTTGAATCGACAAATGCAACCTGTCTTCCCTCAGTGAATTTGTCCTTCGCGAGCAGTTGCTTGAGCGCTTCTGGCGCTGCTGTTCCCTTCCGCATCAACTCCAGCCCGTTCGGTCCATAGCTTGGATCGACGAACGACTGCGTGGCCACAGCGCCCACGCCCGCTTCCGCCCAGGTGACGATCGAGCCGACCGAGAACCAGTGCGACTGCACAGCCACGCCGATCTGTCCCGTCACCGGATCGCGGGCGACGATGGAGAAGGTGTGGACGGGACGAAGCTGCGAAAAAGCTGAACCGCAAAGGACGCAAAGTACGCAAAGGAGTCGTTTCATGGGGGCACCTTGTAGAAGGGAGGATTCTAGAAGCGAACCGCAAAGGACGCAAAGGTTCGCAAAGGAATACATTCGCGTCCTTTGCGACCTTTGCGGTGAAAGCTCTACGTCTTCGTCGTCAACCGGTGCGCGTGCAGAGACTGGATGGGGCGCACGGTGACGTGTCCCTGCTGGAGGGCGGCGATGCCTTCGACGGCGGCGCGGGCGGCGGCCAGCGTGGTGATGCTCTGGATGCGGTGGGTAACGGCGGCGCGACGAATGGCTTTCTCGTCGAACCACGGGTCGGCGCCGTGCGGCGTATTCACGATGAGCTGGATGCGGTCGCCCTTGATCAGGTCCACCACGTTCGGGCGCCCTTCTTTAACCTTAAAGACGCGCTCGACGATTAGTCCCGCGCCTTCCAGCACGCGTGCGGTGCCGCTGGTGGCGACGATCTTGAAACCAAGCTCGGAATAGCGGCGCGCAATTTCCACCACCGCCGCCTTGTCGCTGTCTTCGACGCTGATGAACACGGCGCCCTGGGTGGGCAGGCGGTTGCCGGCGGCGATCTGCGCCTTGGCGAACGCCTCGCCAAAGGTGTCGGCCACGCCCATCACTTCGCCCGTACTCTTCATCTCGGGACCGAGCACGGTGTCCACGCCGGGAAATTTCGACCACGGGAACACGGGCGATTTGACGAAATAACAGCGGCCAGTCTCAAGGTCGGTAGCACGCTCGACGTTCTCGGGCAGGAACTCGCGCAACTTGCGTCCGGTCATGAGGCGCGCGGCAATCTTGGCCAGCGGCACGCCGGTCGCCTTGGAGACGTAGGGCACGGTACGCGAGGCGCGCGGGTTTACTTCAAGCACGTACACCTTCCACTCATTCTCGCGCGGATGCTGGATGGCGTACTGCACGTTCATCAGGCCGATGACTTTCAGCGCGCGCGCCAGGCGGAAGGTGTATTCGCGGAGCGTCTTGAGTACCGAATCCGTTATGTCCACCGACGGCAGCACGCACGACGAGTCGCCGCTGTGGATGCCGGCTTCCTCGATGTGCTGCATGATGCCGCCGATCACGACGTCTTCGCCGTCGGACAGGCAATCGACGTCCACTTCCACCGCCGACTCGAGGAAGTGATCGATCAGCACCGGGCGGTCCTGCGAGTACTCGACTGCCTGGCGCATGTACTGGATGACCGAGTCCTCGTCGTAAGCGATCACCATGGCGCGCCCGCCGAGCACGTAGGAGGGCCGTACCAGCACGGGATAACCGACACGGTTCGCGCCCGCCACGGCTTCTTCAATTGAAGTTGCCATCGCGCCCGGAGGCTGGGGGATTTTCAATTCGTCGAGCAGCTTGCCAAAGCGCTTGCGGTCTTCGGCAAGGTCGATGGATTCGGGAGAGGTACCGATAATCGGCACCCCCGCGGCCTTGAGCGGCAAGGCGAGGTTGAGCGGCGTCTGCCCGCCAAACTGCACGATCATGCCGATGGGCGCGCCGCCCGACGACTCGTGCTCGTAGACGGCGAGCACGTCTTCCAGCGTGAGCGGCTCGAAGTAAAGGCGGTCGCTGGTGTCGTAGTCGGTGGAGACCGTTTCCGGATTGCAGTTCACCATGATGGTCTCGTAGCCGTCCTCGCGCAGCGCAAACGCGGCGTGGCAGCAACAGTAATCGAACTCGATTCCCTGCCCGATGCGGTTCGGCCCAGAGCCCAGGATGATGACTTTCTTGCGCTCGGTCGGAGCGGCCTCGTCTTCTTCCTCGTAAGTCGAATAGAGGTACGGGGTGTAGCTTTCGAACTCCGCGGCGCAGGTGTCCACGTGCTTGAACACCGGCGTAACGCCGTGCAGCTTGCGAATCTGGCGAACCTTTTCGGCCGCGCCATGTCCGTTGCGCAGGTTCCACGAGGTAGCGAGCCGATTGTCGGAGAGCCCGGCGCGCTTGGCTTCGCGCAACAACTCGGGAGATGCCTCGTCGGCCGCGACCTTCTCCACCGCCTGCTGGACGTCGGTGATTTCCTTGAGCTGATAGAGGAACCACGGATCAATGCCGGTCATC
>DATBZT010000023.1:0-3792 GCA_036513055.1 Gemmatimonadaceae bacterium
CGGCGGCTGGTTCGACACCGAGAACCAGTGGGGCGCGCTCAACGCGTACGCCGCAGCTGAAAAGCAGAACCCCGGACTCGTCAACCGCCTGGTGATGGGACCGTGGTCGCACGGCCAGTGGAACCGCGGCAGCGGCGACACCCTCGGCGTCGTGAGCTGGGGATCGAAGACAAATGATTTCTTCACCGACAGCATCGAAGTGCCGTTCTTCAATCACTATCTCAAGAACGGACCCGCTCCGCGCGCTTATGAAGCCGCGATGTTCGAAACGGGCACCAATCAGTGGCGCTTCCTCGATAAGTGGCCGCCAGACAACACGACTGCCACGAATCTCTATCTGCAAGCCGGCGGCCGGCTCACATTCACCGTGCCCTCTGCCGGCGCAAGCTTCGACGAGTACGTCAGCGATCCCGCGAAGCCGGTTCCGTACACAGCCGAGACGATCCACTGGTACAACCCCGCGTTCATGGATGAAGACCAGCGTTTCGCGTCCGAGCGCCCCGACGTGCTGGTGTACGAGACCACACCCCTCACTCGCGATATGACTATCGCGGGGCCGATCGTCGCGGACTTCGTGGTATCCACGTCGGGCACCGACAGCGACTGGATCGTCAAACTGATCGATGTTTTCCCGGACACCCTCAAGTCATCGGGCGCGCGCGTGTCGTCGGGCCCGGGGAGCTGGGCGCGCCCGTTGGGGGGCTACGAAATGCTGGTGCGCGGCGACGTGCTGCGCGGGAAGTTCCGCGAGAGCATGTCCGCCCCCAAGCCGTTCGTTCCACGCTCCGCGACGCCGGTCAGGTTCACGCTCAACGATGCGTTCCACACGTTCCGCGCCGGCCACCGCATCATGGTACAGGTGCAGAGCACCTGGTTCCCGATGGTCGACCGGAACCCAGGCACGTTCATGAACATCTTCCAGGCGAAGGACGCTGATTTTCATCGCACGACGCAGCGCGTATTCCACTCGGCGGATCGCGCGTCCCACATGGTCCTCCCCGTGATGCGGTAGGAGCCGTGAGCATCGCTCCATACAAGTGGTCGAGGAATGTGTCGTTGCTGATTGGAATATTCCTCGTGGTGCCGGCGGCCGCGCCCGCCCAGGACCATACGACCGGCAGATGGGAGGGAACGATGCATCGAGGCGCGTCGACATTGTCGATCGCGATCGATCTGCCCGCCGGGAGCCCGGCCCGCGGGTTCTTTACGGCGGGCGAACTTGGCGCCGTGGATGTACCGCTCAGGAACGTGCAACTCGGGGCTCGCGTGTCGTGGGAGCTGGTCGGCGACCAGACGACGACCGTGTTCACAGGAAAGGTATCCCGCGACAGGATTCAGGGGGACTTCACGGATAACGAGACGCATGGAGTCTTCACCTTGCACCGCGTCTCGGCGTCGACTGACAAGCCATACACATCGAGCGAGATACATTTCAACAATGGAGCGATCACGCTGGCCGGTTCGGTGTTGAGTCCGCGCGCGCCGGGCAGACATCCAGCGGTCGTCTTCATTCACGGATCGGGCGCGGAAGGACGCTGGGCCAACGGATTTGCGGCGGACAATCTCGCCCGGCATGGCGTCATCGCGCTCATCTATGACAAGCGCGGCGTCGGCGGGTCCACCGGCGATTGGAAGACGAGCACGCTCGGCGATCTCGCCGCGGACGCTCGCGCGGCGGTGCATCTCCTCGTCGGTCGCGCCGACGTCGACGCGCGGCGAGTCGGTGTGTACGGGCACAGTCAGGGCGGCTTCATCGCGCCGATGGTCGCGGCGAAGAATGCCGAGGTGCGATGGATTATTGACGCTGACGGCAACGTCGGGCCGGAGTACGAGCAGGATCTCTTCCGCGTCGGAACGGCGCTGGCGAAGCGGTACAGTGGTCAGTCGTTGATCGACGCGCTGTCCCTCTATCGGGAATTCGTGGACGTCGCCCGCAATGGGCTGCCGCACGATCAGCTCCACGCCGACGAAGCCAGGTATCGCACGGCACCGTGGTATGAGGACCTGGCGCTTCCCGACGATCAGCACTGGATCTGGAAATGGTATCGCAGTGTCGGCAACACCGACAATCGACCCGCGTGGGCGGCGGTCGACGTTCCGGTGCTATTACTCTACGGGGAGAAGGACGAGCTTGTCCCGCCACGCCAGAGCATTGATACGATCAGGCGCCTGCTCGCGGCGAATCACAACACCGCGGTCACGGTTCGAGTTCTCGAGGGTGCCGATCATACGCTGCGCGTGCCGCCAGACGATCCGTCGGGGTGGCCGCACTACGCTGAAGGATATCCAAGGGTCATCGTGGACTGGATCAAGCACCACTGAGCGCTCAACGGCCATTCACCCCCGAGAACGCCCCAGCGACAGAAACCTGTCTCAGTCCCCAAATTTCCTGATGAACCAGACCTTTACCACCTGCGTCAGAATCGCATAGCCCGCTAGCATGCCGGCGAGATACAGCCAGTACAGCCGCGGGAGCGGGACAAACCCAAGCGTGCTCGCCAGGGGCGAAACGGTCAGCCCGGCGCCGACCGCGACGATGATCAGGGACGTCAGGATGAGAGGCCAACTCGCCCGGCTCTGGAAAAACGGGATCTTGTTTGTGCGAATGACGTGGATGATCAACGTCTGGGTGAACAGCGACTCGACGAACCAGCCGGTGCGGAACAGGGCCGGATTGTGCCAGCAGTCGAAGATGTACAGCATCATGAAGAACGTCAGGTAATCGAAGATCGAGCTGATCGGCCCGATAAACAAAATGAAACGCAGGATCTTGCCAATCGTCCACTGGCGCGGCCTGGTCAGCCAGTCCTCGTCCACCTGGTCGGTTGGAATGGTGGTCTGCGAAAAGTCGTACAACAGGTTGTTGGTCAGCACCTGGATCGGCAACATCGGCAGGAAAGGCAGGAACGCGCTGGCCCCCACGACACTGAACATGTTTCCGAAGTTCGAGCTGGCCGCCATCTTGATGTACTTGACGATGTTGCCGAACACGCGCCGGCCTTCCAGCACGCCCTGCTCCAGTACCAGCAGGCTGTTTTCCAGCAGGATGATGTCGGACGACTCCTTGGCGATGTCCACCGCGCTGTCAACCGAGATGCCCACGTCGGCGGCCTTCAAAGCCGGAGCGTCGTTGATGCCGTCGCCCATGAACCCCAACACATGGCCCTTGCTCTGGAGCGCACGGATGATGCGCTCCTTGTGGGCCGGGACAAGCCGCGCGAAGACGCTGGTCGTGCCGGCGGCGTCGGCCAGCTCCGTCTCGCTCATCGCCTCGATCTGGGAGCCCAGCAGGAGATGCTCCACCGGCATGCCCACTTGCTTGCAGATGTAGGCGGTGATGATCTCATTGTCGCCGGTCAGGACTTTGACATCCACGTTCAGGCCATGAAGCCGCTTCAAGGCTTCCGCAGCCGTGTCCTTCGGTGGGTCGAGGAAAGCCAGAAAACCCAGCAGAATCAGATCGGACTCATCCTTCACCGAATACACCGGCTCATCTGACCCGCTCGGCATTTGCTTATAAGCCAGGGCGATCACGCGGAAGCCCTGACCGTTCAGATCGTCCGCCAATTGCCGGCGTTTGGCGTCGTGCTCGGGCAGAACTTCGATGACATCGCCCTTGACTTCCACCCGGGTACACAGGCTCATCACTTCATCCACCGCACCTTTACAGATCAGCATGTTCATCCCGGTTTCATCTTCCACCACGACTGACATGCGCCGACGTGCGAAGTCGAAAGGAATCTCGTCGATTTTGCGGTACTGCTTCTTCATTTTCAGGCGTTCTTCCAGCTC
>DATBZT010000024.1:0-2867 GCA_036513055.1 Gemmatimonadaceae bacterium
GTCAGTTCATCAATCGGGTGTGAGGCGCAGCTTCTTCCTGTCGAACTTCGCGTACGTCACGCCCAGTTTGCTGAGCGCGGCCGGCGGGCACCCGTTCCAGTCGGGCGCGAAAGTATTGCCTTCATATTTGAGATCCTTTACGCCGACCCTGCTAGACCAGAATCCGGACGCTGTCATATCGCGGAAGCGGTTGAAGAAGCTGACTCCATCGGCCATTGCTGGGGTCGCGCGCTCAGGCCATGCAATGTCGTTGAGAATTGCGGCCCGTTGCGATTCCGTCGCGTCGGCGAACGGCTTTCCGAATCTGGTATTTGACTGCGCATCGATCCAGGCGAGTCCGAGTCGCATCCATTTCTGAGCGTTCGGCCGATCGATCATCGTGAAATCCATGAACTCGAGGACGCCGGCGTCACTGGCGCTGCCCGATCGCTCATCGCGCGGAATGATCATGTCGGCGAGGATGCGCGCGGTCCTGAATTCGGCCGGCGTGAAAAACTTCGGCGCGAATGGAGTCCCTTCGGCGGCCGCGCGCATGGCGTTGTCGACGAAGCGCCGAACTTTCTCCTGATCTGCAGTGGGCCAGCTCAGAAACGCGGCGACTGGAAGCGCCGCCAGACGTTGAACGGCATCGCGCCGGCTCATCTCCTTTCCGGGCGGTGCGTCCTCGTGCTCGGGCTGCATACCGTCCACAGGATCTCCCTTTTCTTGTTTCTGCGGTGTGCCGCCCATTGAACGATTATTCCGGTTCGACATCAGAGTGCCCCCCTCTTCCGTTCTTGCGCGATGTACTCGCTCGTCCGCATCGAAAGCGCGAGTATGGTCCAGGTCGGATTCTTGTCGGCCTGCGAGACGAACGGGCCGCCATCGGTCACGAAGAGATTCTTGACATCGTGCGCCCGGCAGTTCGCGTCGACCGCTGACTTTGATGGGTCGGCGCCCATGCGGACTGTTCCCAGCTCGTGGATGATCTCGCCGCCGCGCGCGATCCCGTACCCCCTCAACTGCTCCGGCATCTTGTCGAACACCTGACCGCCCATCTCCTCGACCAACGCACGGAAGGTCTGTTGCATGTGCCGAACCTGATTGTACTCGTAGTCAGTCCACTGCCAGTGGAAGCGCAGCACAGGAATTCCGTACTTGTCCTTCACGACCGGATCGATCTCACAATAGCTCTTGTCATTCGGAATCATCTCACCGCGGCCAGCGAAATAAACCTGGGCGCCATAGTAGCGGCGGTAGTCTTCCTTGAGGGACTTTCCATATCCGCCACCGCCGGGATAGCGCTGGATTCCACCCATGAATCCGTAACTGGGTGGATTCAACCCGCCACCGACTTCGATGTGGTAGCCGCGTGGAAAATCGAGCTTCTTGTTGTCGACCCACCACGGCATGTAGATGTGGTTGCCGCCGACGCCGTCTTCGTTGTGCGGAACGTGATCCACCATCTTGGGAATGAAGCCCCCGACGTCGGTCCCGGTGGTATCGGTGAGATACTTCCCGACGACTCCGCTCGAGTTGGCGAGGCCGTTCGGAAACTGCGGAGATTTCGAGTTGAGCATCAGGCGCGCGGTCTCGCACGCGCTCGCGGCGAGCACTACCACTCGGGCGTCCACATGCCTTTCCGCTCCACTCTTCGTATCGATGTAGGTCACGCCGCTCGCGAGCCCGCGATTGTTGAGCGTGACTTCGCGCGCCATCGCGTGGGTGACCAGCGTCAGTCGTCCGGTCTTGAGCGCCGGCGCGATCAGCACATTGGTCGACGAGAAATTCGAATTCGTCTTGCAGCCGCGGCCGCACTGCCCGCAGTAGTGGCACGCCATGCGGCCATTGTGCGCCTTCGTGATCACCGAGAGGCGCGAGGCAACGCACCAGATGTTGAGCCGGTCGGCCGCATCTTTCACCATCAACTCGTAGCAGCGCGGCGGTGGCGGCGGCAGAAAATGGCCGCCCGGATGGTTCGGCAGATTGTCGTTGTTGCCGAAGACTCCGATCAGCTTGTCGATGCGATCATAGTACGGAGCGATGTCCGAGTATCCGATCGGCCAGTCGTCGCCCAGGCCATCGCGACTCTTCGCCCTGAAATCCTCGGGGCCGAATCGAAGCGAGATGCGTCCCCAGTGATTGGTGCGGCCACCGACCATTCGCGCGCGCCACCACTTGAAGTCGGTGCCCTCGGCGTTGGTGAACGGCTCACCCGGGAGGTCCCACCCGCCGATGCAGCCATCGAACTCGCCAAAGGGATGATCCGGCGTTGACGCTCCTCGGCGCGGGGAGTCATATGGCATCTTGAGCATGGCCGAGTCTGTCGTGTTGTCCCACGGTCCGCCCGCCTCGAGGAGCAGGACGTTTGCCCCGGCTTGGGTGAGCACGTAAGCAGCCATTCCACCGCCGGCGCCGGAACCGACGATACAGACGTCGTACGTCTTCCGCTGTGGCAATGGGAGCGAGGAGGAACCCGGAGTCATCGACAAATCCGCAGTTGAGGACACGAGAAACTACGACCCGCTGTGGTCAGGCACTAGCCCCGGCCGATGTCAGTTTTGTGATGGAGGCAGGAGGGTTTTTGCCCATGACATCAAGGGTCTGTTTTCGATCAGAAACGTGACGTAAGAGGGCGTGGGGCAGTCTTTCAACCGAGCGAAGTACTCACGCCAACCCCGTTCGCGCGTGCCCCAGCCCTACACAAGTGACAGCGCGAATCTCTACCGCATCGAGACCACCCGAAAGGCGGTCATTCTCACGATGCTGGGTGGCGAAGAGCTCCGGGGAAACGTGTTCATCCATTTCTCCTCGTACCGACCGTTCGAGCTGGAAGACGTGTCCGAGCTGTTGAACGCCGACACCCCGTTCTTCCCCCTGGAGCTCGA
>DATBZT010000025.1:0-6966 GCA_036513055.1 Gemmatimonadaceae bacterium
GCATTATTTCTCCCTGCCCGCCTCGCCATCAGATGGGCCTTCGTCGTTAGTGTCAGTTGTAACCCGGTTCTTCAAGTCGGCCCACCACGCCAGGCGCTTCGCGATGTCCTTCTCGAAGCCGAACGGGCCCGGCTCATAGAATACAGTTCCCCGAAGAGAATCCGGCAGATACTCCTGCGGGATGTATGCCGCGGGAACTCCATGCGCGTATTGGTACCCCTCCCCATACCCCAGTTCCTGCATCAGGGCGGTTGGTGCATTGCGAATGTGAAACGGAACGGGCGCCGCCGGCGTATGCCGCGCCGCGTCGAGGGCCGCGTTCAGCGCTTTCAGGGTGGAATTCGATTTCGGGGCGGTGGCCAGATAGATCACCATCTCCGCCAATGGAAGATATCCCTCCGGAGGGCCAAGCATGTGATAAGCGTCGCGTGCGGCCACCGCGACCTGAAGTGCGTTCGGGTCCGACAACCCGATGTCCTCCGCCGACATTGCGATGGCCCGGCGAAAGATCGTCATCGGATCCTCCCCGCCCTCGATCATGCGCGCCATCCAGTAAAGCGCTCCGTTGGGATCGCTTCCGCGCAACGACTTGTGGAGCGCGGACAGCATGTTGAAATGAGTCTCACCACTCTTGTCGTGCTGGGCGAAGCGCTTCTGCATCGCGTCGCGGGCCGCAGCGACAGTGACATGACGTTCTGCTCCGGCAAGCAGGGCCGCTGCTTCCAGCACCGTGAGAGCGCGCCTGGCGTCGCCATCGGCTTCCTGGGCGATCAGCTGCATCGCGTCCTCGTCCACATCGAGCGTGAGCTGTCCAAGTCCACGCTCGGTGTCCGCCAGTGCGCGCCGCATCAGAACCAGAATATCTGCCGCCGAGATCGGATCGAGCACGAATACGCGCATTCGCGAAAGCAGCGCGCCGTTCATCTCGAACGACGGGTTCTCCGTCGTCGCTCCGATCAACGTAATGGTGCCGCTCTCCACGTGCGGCAGAAACGCGTCCTGCTGTGCACGATTGAACCGGTGAATCTCATCGACGAACAGAATCGTCTGCCGCCCGAGTTCGAGCCTCTCTTCAGCCGCGGCGATCACTTCGCGAACTCGCGCAACTCCTTCGGTGACCGCTGAGAACGGAACGAACTCGCGATCCGTGTAGTGGGCAATCAGCCTGCCAATGGTCGTTTTTCCCGATCCCGGCGGGCCCCAGAAAACCATCGAGGTCACGACTCCGCGCTCGATTGCTTCGCGTAGCGGCCTTCCCGGCCCGAGCAGGTGATGCTGCCCGACGAGCTCGTCCAGGGTTCGCGGACGCATTCTTGCCGCAAGCGGCTGCGCCGATGCGGGGGGAGTGAACAGCGATCCCTCTCCCGCGGCGCGGCCTTTGGCGGCGCTCATCGGTGCACGGCGGACTTTTTTCGGCATCCACCCCGGGTGAAATGTCCTGTCAATTCCCTATCAGATTCCGCGCCAGAATGTAAAGGCCACAGCCGGCGAAGAAGCTCGCCTGGAGACCCCATCCCTTCTTCCCCTGGAATTCGGGCACAAGGTTGGATGCGCCAACGTAAAGCGCCACACCAGCCGCCAGCGGCAGGCCGTACGCACGCAGCGGCGCGAAATACTCCGTCATGAGGCCTCCGGCCACCGTTGCCAGCCCGAGCGACGCACCGGCACCAAGCGCGCGTTGCCGGGACGCGCCCGCAGCAAGGAACAGACTCGAGATCGCCAATCCTTCGGGCAGCTTGTGCAACAGGATGGCGACGAAGACGAGCATTCCGAGCGACGTTCTGACCTCGAAGCCGCTCGCGATCGCCACTCCGTCGACGAACGTATGGAGGAGGAGCCCGATCAGGGCGGATACGCTTACCGCCCGGGTAACCTGATGGACTTCCTCTCCGAAATGGAAATGCGGCGTCAGAGTATGCTGAGTGAGATGCACCAGCACGTAACCGCCGAGGATGATGAGCCCGGCTTGACCTCCTCGCTGGGCGATGGATTCCGGAATGAGGTCGAGCACGCCAACAGAGATCATGAAGCCGGCAGAAAGCGCGATGAGCTTGTCGAGCGCCGACATACTCCATCGCGACCGCGACGTGACGGCCGCCGCGCCCACTACGTTTGCAAGGGCCGCGATCAGCGTGTACGCGACCGCGGGACGTATCACGCCTGCGTCAGTCCGAGCCGCTCCGCGGCGGCGCTAATCGCCGCCGACAGCGATGGCGCGCGCGCACGATCCCAGGATGGAGTGCCCCACGACCGGTCAGCGAGCGAAGCGCGCTCCTCCAGCCCTTTCCCCTGAAGGAGATAGATCCAGCGATCCGACCGGGCGTAGATGTACAGCTCGAGCTGAGCCGTGAGAGTCAGCTGATCGTCGGCTGTGTAGAGCGAAATCTCGACTCCGCCGTGTGTCGCCAGAGGCACCTTCAGCCGGGCGATGGCATCACGAACGTCCGGCAGCGCAATGGATTCGCCGTTCCACGTTGTCTCCGATCGCAGGTCCTCGACGACCACGTCAATTGCCGGAGCGAGCTGCTCGCTCAAGGTGTAGAAGAGGTCGACCACTCGTTCCGCGTTCGCAGCGACGTAGGCCTCGAAGAAATCCCCATTTTTCGTGAATGTGAAGCCGTCGGTGCCGGAGCGAAATCGCCTCCAGACTGTCATGTCGGGGTCTTTGCCGCGAAATAGCATTTGAATTGGTTCTCTTGGTCAGCGCGGCTCGGACGGCGCGGACGGCGGATCGCCGGATCCGGCCGCTTCGTCCTTCGCCAAGGCCAGCAGACGCTCGTGAGTGTTCAACGCCGGCTCATTAATAACATTTTGGAGGAGCAGACGTAACGTACGGCCCACGGCCGGCCCCCGGATTCCGATTTTCTCGAGATCGTCTCCCGCAATGGCAAGGTCAGCAATCTCTATCGCGTCGCCGTACGCAACGCGAATTGCCCGGCGGTATACAGACGCCACGCGGGCCTTCGACGGCGCCGGCAGACCTGCTTCACGCTCCGCCCACCACATCGCGTCCGCCAGCCGCAGTACTGAGGCAAGACGCGTGCGACCGGCAATCGCCGCCCACCGGCGAAGTGCCGCGTCCCGGGGACTATCCTCGTGCATGAGCGATTCGCGCATCTCGGCGCGCAGCTCGTGCCACGCAGCCACGATCCCCGCAACCCATTTGACGTCACTGTTCGAGAAGCGCAGCGCTTTGAGGGTTCGTACTATCTCGCGCGGCTCGGCCGCCGCGAAAAGTCCGGTCAGCCGTCCAATCTTTCTCTGCGGTCTTCCGGGAAGCCCGGGAATGCGCAAGTGGTCGAGCGCCGCAAGCTGGAGGTCGGTAATTCCGGCGAGCGACGGCACGAGCACCCCCAGTGCGCCGCTATCCCGCCACAAGCGGAAAGCCCGGCTCGGGAACCTCACCTGCTCCATCGTCTTCTCGATTTCCTGTTTGACACGCTCGGCAGATAACCGGGTGAGGTGTGGCGCGCTGGCCACGATTGACCGCCACGTTTTCTCTTCGGTCACGAAATCGAAGCGGGCGGCAAAGCGAATCGCTCGCAGTGCGCGCAGCCGGTCCTCACGCATTCGCTCCGAGGGCTCTCCAACCGAGCGCACGATCCGGTTCTCGAGGTCGAGTTGTCCGTGAAACGGATCGTAGAGCTGCTTCGTGGTCGGAGCGAACGCAATTGCGTTGATCGTGTAGTCGCGCCGCGCCAGGTCCTCGTCGAGAGTGGCGCCGAACTCGACCACGGGATGACGGCCGTCCGTGTGAACGTCACGACGGTATGTCGTCACCTCGTGCATCACTCCGTTGTCGTCGAGAACGCCGACCGTGCCAAACTCAATCCCCACTGGAATGGTTCGCGGAAACAGTTTCCGGACTTCGTTCGGGCGCGCCGCCGTCGCCAGATCCCAGTCGAGATGCTGATGTCCGAGAAGCGCATCGCGAACGGCGCCGCCAACACACCACGTCTCGAAGCCGGCCCTTTCCAGGGTCCGGGCAATCCGGAGCACCTCGCTCGGAGGACTCAGCTCCCTCACAAGATCAGCCGACATCCGCGTGTTGCGGCGTTGTTCCGTCCAATTCTTCAGCTGTCACGGAACATCGACCTGATCGCGTTCATGTCCATCCCCGCACCAAGAGCAAGCATCAAGTCTATGCGCGCCTGCTGAGCGCGGCGGGACCCACCGAAGATCACACCCATCTCCTCAAGCCGGCGCCCGCCGCCAGCATACCCGTAGGTGTGACCGACCCGGCCACCCTGCGTTCGCGAGGTCAGCACCACAGGCTTGCCCTCGCCAATCCAACGTTGAATGGCCGGCACAACAGCGGGAGGGACGTTTCCCCTGCCCATCGCGGCAATGACAACTGCCCGTGCCACCCTGCGCGAGGCGTCGAGCAGCCGCTCGTCGCAGCCCGCGGCGACGAAGATGATGTCAACGGGCACAGCCAGTGACGCCGGCTGGATGATCGGCGGCGACGGAGGCATCTCGCGATGCATTATGAGCTCGCCTTCATCGAGTACTCCGAGTGGGCCCAGCCCCGGACTCTCGAACGCGTCGAGAAGGTGTGTGTTTGTCTTTGTGGCGTCGAGCGCGGCGAAGATCTGTCCGCTGATCACCACCATCGGCCCGTAGCCTCGCGTCTCGGGACTGGCCGCGACTTGCACGGCCTCCAGCAGGTTTGCCGGCCCGTCCCAGCCGAGGTCGCTAACCGTGCGCATCGCGCCGGTGAACACGATGGGCTTTTCGCCGGATAGAGAGCGGGCAACCAGATAGGCCGATTCCTCGAGAGTGTCGGTGCCGTGCGTCACGACAACTCCGGTGACCTCGGGACGTCTGACGTGCTCAGCGATGCGGTTTCGCAGTGTCCACATTCGCTCGACGGTCATGTGTGGTCCCGGAAACGCGCCCCACTCCTCCGTCTCTACGCCAGTGACCGCCTCAATTCCCCGGGTCGCCTCGAGTATCTCGGCAGACGTGAGTGAGGGAACAGCCCCTTTACCGCCGGGATCGTTCCTCATGGCGATTGTGCCGCCGGTAAAGAGAATGACTATCAGGCTGTCGCCTCATCTTTCTGAGGACGTTCGGTGTGATCCCTCAAACGGGGCGTCTCCCGCTGATGCGAATGGAAGCGAGTCTCGCGATCATCGCGTCTGTCGTCGCGGCGAATGAGTTGCACTCATCGGCAGCTGCCTCTGCGGCGTAGGTGACGAGGGCATCGGCTGCGAGAAGATCGAGCGCAGCGTCTGAAACATGTCCTCCCGGCCCCGAACGCCCCGGGCGGCTCGCTTCATCGTGACCGAGCTGAGTGAGAATCGCAAACGCAGCCATGGTCAATCGCTCGGCGATCGTGCCCGGAGCAGGGTCGGCCGAGGCGGCAAGGGCCAATTCCAATCGCCGCGCGAGGCGCTCCGGTGGCGTTGGCACGCGCGAATTGAGCCAGGCGTTCAGCATCGTGGTTGAATAATCGCCGTTCCGGTCGCGCGCAGCAATCCGAGCGTACGACCGATCACCTGCGCAGTCGCTCACATTTGCGGAGGGAATTGTTTCACTCTTTGCAGGACGCATCGCTGCTCCTCGGCGAAAACGAACTTTTCGGCAGGGGCGTGGACAATTGTCGGCACTATCAGGACACAGTGCTCAAGAATGGGCTCTATCGCCCTTGCTAGCCAATCACTATAGCGCTCGCGTCCAATGCTATGCAGGTGGACGTTATCTCGAAAAAGAGAGTCGTTTCGCTCGATCTCGCGCAGGTGTGGCCACTCGGGCACGCCAAACTCAGCGGCAATTCGGCCCACATGGCGGTCGATACGTTCACGTCGTATTCCGTAGCGGTATCCAAAATCGGGCTCGGGCACAGGCATCAAGATGACTGGAATGTTTTTTAGTCGCGCGAGATCTAGAAAGCGCGAAAGCCCATCATAACCCAGGGTGTGCCCATCTCTGTCAGAATCAAGATAGATACCCTGAAGGTACTCACGGGGATTAATCCTTCTTGGCGGAGTCAGGCGCTTGTCAGCAGCGGGGCGCATTGGCTCATTGTCGGGGTAGTCGTAGCTAGCCGGGGGCCGAGTCGGAAGCCGCTTCAGACGGAGGATTATTATCTCCGCCAGAAGTCGGTCGAATCGGACAAGAGGCAGAATATCACCCAGGACAGGACGGGAAATTGGAAAGGCCGGCGACAAAATCATTCTCCACGGCGCTTCGCGAAAGAATTCCGCCGTCTTCCACCGCGCATTGATCGCCTGTGGATGGAACCGGTCCGGGAAGGAGAAAGTATTGTAGGGGAACACCACTAGGCGAACGTCGCGTGCCAGCAACTGGTCAGTCAGGAAAGTGAGCTCGGCCGCCGAAAAAGACGTCAAGCCATAATTAACCGGCCACACGTCAACCCCATTCATTCGCCAGGTGTCGCGAATACGGAAGACGTCGATGCCATTCACAACCGAAGAGCTGCCGGCGAAGACAACTCGTCCTGCGGTGGGGGCGGGGCGGCTCGCTTCTGCTTCTACGTGGAGTGCCTGCGACTCAATCCACGCCAACGCGCTCAATTGCGACTGTCCGGGTCGGTGATCATCCAAGAATTGCAACGCCGCTGATCGGCCCAGCAGCAGTGCGTTGACGACGAACACTATGGCGAGCGCAAGAGCCAGTTTAAGCATGAACCGCATCACGGGCATCTTCATTGTCAGAATTGGAAATAAATGAACGGCACCGCATCATTTTGCCCGAAAACCGCGATCAGCAGAAGGGCCGTCGGATAGACAGCCCACCGGATATAAACAGGCTGTCGTGAAAGCAATGACGGCATTCCTGTTCGTTCGCGATAGTACTGAAGAACCTCCATGGTAAGTACGAACAGAATTGTCATGAGCAAGTCGGTGCGACCGATCCCCATCTGCGCCAGCTCGACTGACAGCGTGGGATGCCAGAGCGATGCCGGCAGCCCGAGCAGCGCTCGTCGCAACAGCTTCACGG
>DATBZT010000026.1:0-57010 GCA_036513055.1 Gemmatimonadaceae bacterium
AGGCGCTATCCGGATGGGTGATGGGAGAGTCCTTTACAGGCGAGTCTGGCATATCAGTGAATTTAGCGGGGCATCTGACGGGATGCTGATTGGCGGAGACGCCATACCTTATGGTGGTCACACGCCCACCGGTGTGAACGGCGCGGACCCGAACGACCCTGGACCGAACGGTACTGGGCCAGGTCACTTGCGTCCGGGAACCGATGAGTCGAGCCCGACGGGATCGCTCATTGTCTCGACAAGCGCGACCCCCCTGCTGAAGCCTCCGGCAATTGCCAAGGGAGAGGCTATTGGCGTCGTGGCGCCATCCTACTCACCTCGCTCAGGGCCACTGATGCGCGGAGTGAAGGCGCTCGAGCGAGCCGGCTACGCCGTGATCCTCGATCCCGACATCGCTCAACTGAGACGCTTCCAGCGGCACGAAGACGAGCGTCGCGCATCCAATTTCATGGGAATGTGGCTCGACCCACGGATCAAGGCGGTGATCGGCGGCACGGGTGGCTACGGTGCCGTGCGCATGCTGCCGTATCTCGAGCCGGAGATCTTCCGAAACAATCCGAAGATCTTCGTCGGGTACTCGGACATCACAGCGCTTCACCTCTGGCTGATGCGCCAGGCAGGGCTTCGCGTTTTCCATGGCCCGACGGTGGACGACCTCATTCCCATCGCTCGCGACCCAACCACCAGCTCACTCCTCGCGGCGCTCACGACGCCGAGGCTGGCGACGCGGCTTGGTCGCGACATTGCGCGCGCCGTGAGGCCGGGACGTGCCACCGGCCGTCTGACCGGCGGAAATCTTTCCATGGTCCAGCAGACCATCGGCACGCCGTACGAGATCGACACTCACGGTGCAATTCTGTTTCTCGAGGAGACTCACGATCCGATGTCGGTGGCCGATGAGCGCCTGGTGCACCTCCGTGCGGCAGGCTTGCTCAAGGACGTCAGGGGAATCGTGTTTGGCCAGCTCTCACTGGACCGGTCGGAAGAGGACGAGTTCGAGGACTTCCTGCTCGATCTGCTCGCCGATCTCGACGTGCCGATACTGATGGACTTTCCGGCCGGTCACGAGGTGCCGAACCTCACGCTGCCACTGGGCACAGAGGTTGAGCTTGTTGCTGACGAGCTCACCGGGTGGCTCAGCTACAAGGAAGACGCGCTGTCGAGCGCGGAGCCGGATCCCTCGGTGGAGATTGTGCTGGAGACGCCCTAGAAAAACCCGCTACCCGCTACCCGTGCCCGTTTACCGTTTACCGTTTACCGTTACCCGTTACCCGCTAAATGACGAACTCCCCTGACGCGTTCTCGACTCCCAGTGCATCATCGATTGCGATGCACCAGGTGTGAAGCAGCATCAGGTGAATCTCCTGGACGTGCGCCGTATCGTCACTCGGCACGGCCAGGATGTGGTCCGCGTCGGGGCCCGTGAGACCGGCGGCGCCGGTTAACGCAATTGTCACCGCGCCCCGCGCCCTGGCGACGGCGAGCGCACGGATCACGTTCTCGGATTTTCCGCTGGTGGTAAGCCCAAGCGCCACGTCGTTCGGTTCCGCGAATGCCTGCATCTGCCGCTCGAAGAGCGCCGGATAGCCGAAGTCATTTCCAATGCAGGTCATCATCCCGCCATCGCTCGCCAGCGAGATTGCGGCAAAGGGGCGTCGCATGAGACGGAACCTGCCGACGAGCTCGCCGGCCATGTGACTCGCCTGTGAGGCACTCCCTCCGTTGCCGAAACAGATCACTTTGCCGCCGCGCTCGAGAGACTGAACGATTGCGCGTCCGGCAGCGGCCGCCGCCGGAGCAAGCTTAGTTGCGCTGTCCGCCACAACCTGCTGATGGGCGCGGAAGTGTTCAGCAAATCGCGCATTGAAGCCCAGCGCCGGTGGAACACGGGGAGTGAATGTCATCGGCCGCGAAATTTACCACGCGGTCCCTTGCCGCGCCCTCCCCCGGTGCCCTTCCGGCCTCCACTTCCCGGTCTCCGGCCATCGCCGGTTGGCTTCCGTCCTGCACCGGGCCGGGCCGACCCGCGTCTTCGCGCAGTCGCCAGATCTCTCACCTGCTGCTCCTCGCGCGACATGGGCGGCCCCGAATCCCCTTCGTCTTCCACTTCATCAGGTGACCATGGTCGCTCGAGGATTTCCTGGAGCTCATCGAGAGAATCCGCTCGAATCGCTCCCCGCTGCCCGCGAATGACGACGAAGCGCAGCGGCCGGTCGAGCACCGGGAGCTCCGCGCTCGAAATGTTCCGTGCGAGTTTTTCCGGAAGACGCAGTCGAGCCACACCCAGGCGATCCCCGTTGCGCTCCTCGACGTCGTAGTCGATGTCTATCTCCCGGTCTCGTATCTCGACCGATGACGGCAGTGCCGCGTAGCGCTCGCGCACGTCCCGTGGTGCGATCTCCTCGCGATCGAGCGTGAGACGGGCGTTCCTGAAATCGTCCATCGACCGAGCTGACGCCAACTGCCGCTCGTACCACGCGGTGAGCTCGGCCAGGCCGAAACGCGGCGTCGTTCCTCCGGAGCGCCGCCAGGTGGCCCGGATATCCTCGACTGAAGCGCGGTTGCGCTTCACCGCGGGATGCCGTGCTTCGCCGCGAGCGAGCGCTTCGGCCAGCGCGTGGCGAGCGGGCCCGGAGATCTCATCGGAAAAAACGTCGATCGGCTCGGTCTCGCGCTCGAGCTCGAATCCGAAGTACTCGAGCGTGCGCGTCAGAAGGAGCTGTCCGCCTTTTCGTTTTGGATCGTACACGATCTCCGACACACCGCGGGTGGCGTACTTCCGGATGAGGTGCATCGGGATCTGCGTTCCTTCCACTGCCGCGCGCGGAGTTCCCGACCTGTCGGCGAAATAACGAATCTCGCCGGCAATGGCGCCCCAACTGCCACAGACGCTCGTCCTCGAGACGCGGGCCTGGGTCCCGTCGGCGGTTTCCTCGTCGATCACCAGGTCGAACGGCATGAACCGCGCGAGAAGCTCGCCGAATTTCCTCTGATCGTGGTCGCGGGCGATCGGCATCTTCTCGGGCAATGGGATGCCCAGCGCCCGGAACACGCTCGCCATCCCGAGCGCCGTGTCCTCGATTGCCTTAACGAGAACGCCGCGGCGCTCGGCCCATTGCTCGATGCGGTCGTCGAACAGGTGTCGTGGGAGACCGTAAACCTGCCCGACGTATCCGCATCGCGAGTAGGCTTCCGCATAAAGATTATACGCCGTGAGGTGATCGCTGCCCGGTATCACGACCCCCGCAAGATCCCGCTCTTCGCGTGTCATCCGGTGCAGCGATTCGAGCGAGCTCATGACGGCGAGGTATGGCACGAGCTCGTCATCGGCATTGACGAGGAGCTCCGCCCATGGCCGATCCACCGGCATCGCCTCGACTTTTTTGCCATAAGTGGAAAGCCGGCCTTTCTCGATGATGCCACGATTTTCCAGCAGCTCCACGGCCTGGCGATAGGCCCCGCGATCCAGCGGCATCGGCAGCTCGAGCGCTCCGGCATCGACGCCCAGGTCGGCGCACGTCATGGCGACGCGCTCTGAGTCACCGGCGAGCTGGAACTCCGGCGCAGTGGGCCGCAGAGCGTCGAAGCGGATGTCGCGATCGGAGAGAATGAAAACGCGTCCGCCTTCCACGCGCCCGTGCACCCGCCCGGCCATCTGCAGAATCTCGTTGGCGCCGAGGTGCATGCGTGTCAGCACGTTCTTCCCGCGCTCGATGAGATTTCCGAATCGCGTATCGTCAATTACAACCGTGTCGAGCCCGCGGACGTTGAGGGCGCTCTGGCCGGCCGCCGTCATCGAGAGAAAGAACGGCTTGCGCTCTTCCGCTTCGAGAAATGGGCGGATCACGCGTATCGGCTCTCCGCCGTGATAGTAGGCGGCGTTGATTCGCGGAAATCTCGACTCAACAAGCGAAGCGGCTTCCTCGACGCCGGCGCGCGTCGGCAGAAACATTCCCACGCCCCGCTTGTGCCTGATCACATGCTGGAGAAAGCGGTCGTCGAGGAACTCGAGCGGATCTTTCCGTATGACTTTCACATCGGCGGCGCGTTCCGGATCGAACGCGTAGCTCTGAAGAACTTCCGCGGCGTCGAGGTATCTGGCGTAGAACGTCGGGTCCACCGTGGCCGACAGCCAGATGAAGCGGCACCCGACTCGCTTGCCAAGCGCCAGGCAAAGCTCGAGCTCCGCCGATGTCTGGTGAATCTCGTCCACCAGCAGCGTGTCGGTGGGAAGGATGTCCCCATCCTGGAACCAGCGACGGGCAATGCCGGTGGTGACGATGATGACATTCCATGTCGGCGTCTCGGGTGTTGCTTCCCGCTCCCGGTTCACCACGCCGACGCGGAGATCCTCGGTGCCGAGTATTGTCTCCGAGATGGGACGGATGGAGAGCGTCTTTCCGGTGCCCGTGCCGGCGACGATTCCAAATCCCCTGCCGGCCGCGGCGAGCGCGCGAATCTCGCTCCCGTGTTGTTCCTCAAGCACGGTCCGGAGATGGAGGTGAAGCGCCAGCTCGATTGTCTCGCAGGCTGCACGCGTCGGCGCGATGACAATGATGCGACCGGTGGGCGGCTCGGCCGCGACGAATGCGTCGTGGTCAGGCGGGAGATACTTGTCCTGGACGGTGCGCATCATCCGGTCAACTTGCACAAAAAAAGCCCCGGGTGGAATCGCTCCACCCGGGGCCGTTTGACGATACTGACGATGCTAATGGCGCTTGCCGTTGCTATTGCCGTTGCCGACGTTCTGGTCGTACCACGGGCCTGACGTGTTGTTATAGGTGCCGCCGTTATTGTAGCGGCCGTTTTCGTCGCCATCGTTATCCTGTTTGCCCTTGTTGCCCTTCACCTTGTTGTACTTGCAGTTGGTGCTGTAGCCATTCTTGTTCTGCTTGTAGTTGCAGGTCTCGCCGTTTTGACCGTAAACGGTGTTGTTGCGGCGTGAATTCTGGTTCACGGCCTGACTGTTGGTGATGACGAGCCGGCCATTCGAATCCTGGCGCGCCGTATCCACAATCACGTTTCCGTTGCCGTCAACGCGCTGGCGCTGGTAGATCGTATTGCCGTTCTGGTCGCGACCCATCACCTGCCATGACCCATCGCTCGTGGTGCCGCCGTTGCGGCTGTTCGAGGTCTGGCAATTCACGTCGTACCAGACGCAATTCGTACCGACCTGATCGCGGCTGTCGATGACGCCGTCGCCGTTCCGGTCGTAAACGCCGCTGCTATTGCGGTTCTTGCCGTGACTGGCCTGCGCCGACAGCGGGGTCGAAACGGCCGCGACGGTTGCAAGGCTCAGGACAAGCATCAATTGGTTTTTCATTTGTGCATCTCCTCAAGAATCCGGGAACGAGCGGTCAGCGTTCCAGCTCGGTCTTGCCTTTTTTCGGCTTTTCTTTTCCCTTCTTCGAGAACTCGTCGCCGAAAATGACACGACCGCTTGCCGGGCGGTTGCGAACCGCGGTTACGCAGTCGGTCGGAGCGGGCTGCTGGTCGGGAGGAACACCCTCGATCCAGATCCTGCACATCCCCTGAGGGGGCAGATATGCCGACGGAACTGCCGGCTGTCCCTTCGACGAAGGCTTCGGGAATTGCGGGATTGGAAAGCCCCGCGGAATCCCCTGAGCCTCCGCCGATCCGCTCACCGCGAGGATCCCCGCGGCGAGCAGAAGGAACCGCCATCTATCCATCTTTTCCGCGGTTGCCCGCAGAAATTCAAGGTTGGTCATGCCGAGTGTAAAGGCGAAAGGCATGCCAAACAGATGGAGGCGGCGTAACTCGATAAACAACATGCACTTACGGCATGCGAATCGGACCGCCGCCGGGGCTGACATGTCACCTTTTCTGGACACTCCATAATCCTCTTCTGGACGCTCTTTGCCAGGCCGGAAAGCGGCCGGTGACAGGCCGATTGGAAAGTCACTACCGGTGCTGGCCGGCTTCAGCCTTTGCGATCGACTGTGCGATCTCGCCCGGTCTGGCGTGACGCCCCGTTTTCGACTTCTCGAATATCGGCCGGCCATCGACTGACACTTCGAAGCGCCCGCCGCGCGAAGGAGTCAGCTCAATCTCCGCGGCTGGGTACACATCTCTGAGCTCAGCCGCCAGACTGGCGGCTCGGGGCTCGTAGTTTCAAACGGTGCAGTATTCGATCTCGATTTTCATGGCTCTTCGCTGGTTGGCGTTCGCACAAGATACTAACGCAATCTGCGAACCTCCGCAGCGGAAAAACAATGATGTCCGCGTCATCCGGACGATGGGTCCGTTTCAACTGCTGAGATCTTACGGACGTGAGACGCGGATTCAATATCATCGAGCTGACGCTCGCGCTGGGCATTGCGGCGGTGCTGTCGGCAGTCGCGCTGCCAAGGGCCGCGTCCTTTCTCGATGCAATCAAGGTGAGAGGGGCAACAACCGAAATCGACGCCCTCTTCTCCACCGCTCGCCACGCCGCCATCGCCCGCGCCACTCAGACATCGCTCGAGATAGATCCCGGTCGAGGCGTTGTTCTGGTGCGTGCCGGCACTGATACGCTGGAGAAGAGCCGCCTCGGCGAATCCAACGGTGTGACGCTGAGCGCCACTCGCACCGTCGTCACTTACTCGCCAACAGGAATCGGCTATGGCGCGGCAAATCTCACGCTCATCGTCGCCCGAAACCTCTCCGCCGACACTATCTTCGTCTCGCGCCTCGGCCGCGTACGGCATTAGGACGGCGGAGCTGCCGGCGAGCCGGTTCCTTTGCCGGAAGGTCGGCGGCGGGCTGTGCTGGAGCGCCGGCAGAATCGATAGCGAATGAGACAGTCGACTCCTCGTCGAGCGCGCCGACCGAGCCAAAATCGTAGCCCGGGACTGAGATCCTCGGAATCTGCTGTCCGATTACGCGCTCGATTGTGCGAACCATCGCGATCTCGTCCGGTGACATGAACGTGAAAGCGTCGCCCGTGGCGGCGGCACGGCCGGTTCTGCCAATGCGATGAACGTAATCCTCTGGCTGCTGGGGGACGTCGTAGTTGATGACGTGGGATATTCCCGACACGTCGAGACCGCGCTGGGCGATGTCGGTCGCCACGAGAACGCGGATCTTCCCGCTCTTGAAATCGTCGAGCGCGCGAGTGCGCTCGCCCTGCGATTTGTCGGCATGCATCGCGGTGGCGGCGATGCCTTTGCCTGCCAGGTGCTTCACAACGCGGTCGGCGCCGTGTTTCGTGCGGCTGAAGATCAGCACCGAGTCGAGCGCTTCGTTTTTCAGCAGCTCCGCCAGCAGCTCGGTCTTCTTTTCCCTGGGTACGGGATAGACGGCGTGGGTCACGGTGCTCGCCGCTTCTGACCGGCGGCCAACCTGCACGACGAGCGGCTTGCGCAGATACTTCCGCGCAAGTGCTTCCACTTCGGGCGGCATCGTGGCGCTGAACAACAGCGTCTGACGATAACGGGGCACGTCGGCGACGATGCGGTTGAGCTGCGGCGCGAAGCCCATGTCGAGCATCCGATCCGCTTCGTCCAGAACGAGAATCTCGAGATCGTCGAACACCACGTTCTGGCGCTCCATATGGTCGAGAAGCCTTCCCGGTGTGGCGACAACCACGTCCACGCCTTTCTTCAGCTTCTGCGTTTGCGGGTCCAGCGGAACACCGCCGTAGATGGAAACCGTGCGGATGTCAGAGTGGCGGCCGTATTTCCGGAAGCTCTCCTCCACCTGGACGCAAAGCTCGCGAGTGGGCGTGAGAATCAGCGCGCGAACCCGGTGGGTTCGTGTTTCCTTCTCTTCGTGTCGTGTGCCTTCGAGCAGGCGCTGAATGATCGGGAGGGTGAAGCCTGCGGTCTTGCCCGTTCCGGTCTGCGCCAGCCCGATCAGGTCGCGTCCGCGGAGCGCGAGCGGAATCGCTACACCCTGAATCGGAGTGGGTTTTGTGTAGCCGGCGTCGCGAACCGCGTCGAGCAATTCCGGGATGAGCCCAAGCTCGGCAAACATCGTCAGAGCCTCCGGGGCCTCGGAGTTGATTTCAACAGCCGGTTTCACCGGCTTCCTGGATTTTGTCATTGTCCCTTGGAATATAAGGCACAGCCGACTGGTCTCCTCCTCTTTCCCATTTCCCTCGCAAGTAGCCCGATCTGCTAAGCCCTGTCGAGTGTTCTCACAAAAGCGATCATCGCTTCGTTGACGGCCACCGGTGCCTCGTCGTAGACGACGTGGCCCGCGTCGCGGATCTCCACGTGGCGGAGACCGGGCGTGCCGCGGGCGAGCCTGCGCGCTCTCGAACGCGACAATACCGGGTCTCGCGTTCCGGTCAGCAGAAGACTCGGAACCTCGAGCGCGCGGAGAGGTGAGTTCCAGTCGTATTCGTGGACCAGCCGGCGCATCGCAATGGTGAATTCGGGGAATTGGGTGGGCGCCCAGTACTCATCCACGTCGCGCTTCGAGATGGGGCGCAGCTTTCCTGTGACGAAGCGCAGGATCGACGCGATCATCGCTCGCGTGACGATTCGTGGAAGCAGCGGGACGACTGGCGACGGAGTGGCGCCACGAACCATCCTGAGCCCGGGAACGCCGTCAAATCCCACTGGCGATCCCATCACCACTCCGCGAACGCGTCCAGGATGATTCGCGGCGACATGCGCAGCCAGCGACGCGCCCATCGACAGTCCGGCGAGCACGACACCGTGCGCACCCAGCGCGTCGAGTATCTCGATCACGTGGACGCGCATCGCATCGAGCCGGTAGTGTCCTCTCGACAGTGGCTTGTCGGAAAGGCCGTGGCCCTTGAGGTCCACGGCAACAGCATGAAAGCCCGCGGCTGCGAGAGGAGCGAGGTTGTCCCGAAAGACGTACACCGAGCAGCCCCAGCCGGGCACGAGAATTATCATCGGCGCTCCGGGCTCGCCACTCTCCACAGCGCGCACACGCATTCCCGATGCGAGGTCGAGGTACCGCGTTCGAAGCTCCGGCCTGCGCGCGGGAAACATTTCCGCGGGGGGGAGACGCCCGACTAGAACCATCCGGTCGAGCTAGATGAGCTCGATCTCCCGTCCAATGAGCTTTCCGATCAGGCCAATGCGGAATGTCACGTCGGCCAACGCCGCTGGCGTTCCCTTCACCGGGCCAGAGCCAAAATCCTCCAGCGGGAATATCGGCCAGACACGCGGATTGCCACTCGTGGGAATGTCGCTGCCCTTGTGCGGATGCCACACGCCCGAACGATCGCGGTCGTCTTCGAACCTCTCGTACATTTTCAGCCAGTTCTCATTCCGCCGCAGGAATCCGAGGCGTGCCATCGTTTCCAGCCACATCAAGGCGAACGGGATGTCCGCCTCCACCGCGTTCCGATGCGGCAGCCGGTCGCCGAGAACGAAATGCGGCTGCTCGATGATCTTCTTTCCGACGAGCTGCATCGGATCCTGGCGCGGGTGTGGCTGCGAGATGTAGGCGTAGATTCGCTCGACCTCGGAATAGTTCTCCTGCCTGAAGATCGGCATGTGCGCGAGCATCGTCAGCGCGTGGAAGGATGGCGGCGTCGCTTCCGGCGCCAGAACGTGGACATTTCCAACACGCATCCACGGTTTCCCGGCGAGCGGAGAGTTGAGATATGCGTCGATGCGCTCGATGATGCGTCGCGCGGCTCCGCGTAGGCGCGGGTCCGCCTCGTATCCGGCATGAGCCAGCGCTGCCGCTGCCGCCTCGCGCAGCAGGAGACGACCGCGCCGAACTGCGTCCTCGTCCTTTGCCTTGGGCGCCAGCTCATATAGGAATGCCGGATCGTTGTCTTCGGCGAGAAGCCTGAACAGCGCGCGCCGCGCAAGGGCGAGAGGAGGAGACTCGCGGTCCCATCCGTACTCCAGCAGCCGCCTGACTGCGGGAATGGTTCCGATGTTGGAAAAATCGGTGTTGCTCTTCCCAGGAATCGTCAGCATCGACCGATTCCAGGTCCCATCGGGATGCTGCGTCAGTGCAATCCGAAGCGCGGGTGGAAAAGCGTATGGCAGCCATACCATCTCGCCAACAGTGGCGTCAGCGAGACGCGATACTTCCGTGGCCGAGCGGTACTTGATTGGACCCGAGGCATGATCGAGAATCCAACCCATCGGAAACTTGAGTGGCTCGCCACTGACTGCCTGTGGTGCGAGGATCGGATCAACGGCGGAACTGGGAGCAGTCACTATCGGCGCTCGACGTCTGTTGGGTTGAAAAAGCGGCGGACCGCCGCGACGGGGAACTCGTCCCGAATGGCAGCTGGCGAACGAGAGCCCAAATGCAGCGCCCAGATGGTGGCGCGTAAGAATAGCAGATTTTGCACCCAGCGCTAGGGCAGGTGGGGCAAGTCGTTAAACATTAACGACTTACGTCAGAGCCGGGAACCCGCGAACCGCTAACGGTAACAGCCGTTCAACCTTTTTTGGGTTTGCGGCGTATCAATGACGACCACTAGCATCAAAAAAAAACAGTTTACAGTCTGGAGACAACATGAGTTGGATTCGCTTGGGGCTCGCCGCCGTTGCATTCGCGAGCATTGCCTCGGTAGCAAGCGCGCAGGGTGGACCGCCGCAGGGCGGACCGCAGGCCGGTCGTGGTGGTGGAATGTCGAGAATGCTGTTCGTCGGCATCAACCTCACCGACGCGCAGAAGGATCAGGTTCAGAAGATCAATGACAAGTATCGGGCCGAGAGACAGGCGCTCATGCCGGCAGGTGGGATGCAGGCGGGACCGCCGAATGACGCAACTCGCGCGAAGATGATGGAGCTGAGCACCAAGTCGCAGGCAGAGTATCGCGTGATTCTCACCGCCGATCAGCAGAATATCTTCGACAAGAACGTGGCCGACATGAAGGCCAGGATGGAGCAGCGCCAGAAACAGGGCGCCGGAGCGTAACCGCTATTTCACGCTGACCGCGCTCGGGCTTTTCGGCGACAGCGCGGCGACAGTGTAGCGACTCCCCGGGTTCCAGAGTATCCAGCTCTGGAACCCGTTGTCGTATCCGGCCTTCATCTGAGCGCGAACCTGCTCGGCGGTGTAGTGCGGGGGACCAAGAGTGAAGTCCTGATACCACGGTACGATCTTCGCCGCTCCAGTCACGGCGGCGCTGCGACGCTTCATGTCCTTCAGTGCATGATCCACGGTGGCGTATGGGTGGGCGTTGGGATTCCTCAGCCTGTACGTCCCCGGCGCGAAGTGTGACGGATACACCATCGGCAGCACGACGTCGGCACGATCGACGAATTTCTCCCACTTCTGCCCGATGCCCATGTCGGTGGTGTCGGTGGCAGTCAGCCCGAAGACATCGATCGTCACCGGCATCGACGATTTGTGAAGCTCCGCGTAGAGAATCCCAAGCTGATCGCGGATCACCTCCGCACGCACACGACCATTGGCGAGAGGATAGACAGTTTCGCTCACAAGCCGCTTCTCGTCCGGAAACCGCACGTAGTCGAACTGCACCTCGCTGAATCCCAGATCGTACGCTTCCTTCGCCAGATCCGCCGCGTACTGCCACACTCCCGTCTGGTGCGGGTCGAGCCACGGATTTCCGTTCTTGTCGAGCCAGGGCTGGAGATCGGTTTTTCGTTTGATGGCCCACTCGAGCTTTGCGCGGGCGAGCAGCGGATCCTTCGCCACGACGATGCGCGCGATCGGATATATCTGGTGCGCCCTCATCGTGTCGAGGATTGCGCGCAGCCGCGCCGGCGACATTGGCCGCGTCGTATCGGCGCCGATCTGGCTCGCCAGCGGCACGCCCGACTTGTAGAGAACAAAGCCACGGTCGTCCTTGACGTCGATCACGAGGGTATTCACTTCGGTGGTCTTCGCGAGATCGATCAGCTGAGTGATCTTCTTTCCGAGCGCGGCCCACCGGTTCACATAAAGACCGCGGAGAACTTCCGGCCGCGGAACGTGAGCAATCGGCGCACTACGGACGGAATCAGTGGCTATCGTATCGGATCGCTTGCGCAGCATGGCGACCGAGTCGCGTGCATTGGCAATGCGCCCGGCCATGGCCGCGGTCCGGTCGCTGCATCCGGCGGATGCAGCGAGGCCGGCCGCGGCGATCGCGGTGAGAGTTATTCGCGGAAGAATTTGCATTGTTGAAACGGCAGATGCGGCGACCGCCTTCATGGGCGGTACGACGGCTACAGCGCGTTGACCTCGGCTGCCGCGTCGGAAAGATATCCCATTTCTTTTACCACCACCTGCGCCTGTTCGGTCACCATCGTGAGGCCGCGCGGCGTGCCCGACAGTCCCGACGAGCGGTAGCGCAGCAGCTCGAGGCGCATGCTTCGGAGCAGAGTGCGGCAGTGCTCGAGCTTCGTCTCGCCCTCGCTGCGGGTTTTGCGCAGGTCGGCAACCACTCGACGCTGGCGCTTGAGGTGGGCGAGCCGTCGCACGCGCTCCTCGCTGGCGCGATAGTCGAGCGGATTGGCCTTTGCTTCGAGATCGTTTATCTCGCGCTCGATCGACTCGGGCGTATCGCGGGAGTCGCGCAGATCGAGCTCGGCGAGAGTTCCGGCAACCTGCATCGCCTTTCTATAGACAGCGTCAGCGGAAGCTCCGACATCGGGGATCTGCTCTCTCTCGTTTTTCGTCATTCCCAGAATCTGACGCTGAATCTCGTCGCGGTCCGACCGGATCTGGTTGAGCACCGAGCCGTACGGAGAGTTGTCGGCAAGCAATGGCATAGGCGCGGTCTCGCCCGGCAGCGGCGAGCGAGCCATTCGCGACCCGCCGGGCTGCTGAGCTGAAGACGATGACGACGGGCCCGAGTAGAGTCCGCCAACGGCGATCAGTCCGCGCGCCCGGGCTCGCGCGCGAACTTTCTCCCGCTTTGTTTCGTCGAACAGCGCCCGCGCATCGTCAATCGTCTCCGCCGCCACGTCGAACAGCATGCGGTCGCGCGGCTGGCGGAAAACGTCGCGCCAGTTGTAACCCTCCTGCCATAGCTTGGAGTAACTCACCGCCATCGCGATCGACCAGAACATGGGGATGAAGAGAAATCCGCCGTCGCCGAAAATCGAAAGCGGAATGAGGACCGCGTTGACGGCGATGAACGGGGCGAGCTTTTTCCGAAAGCGACGCACGGCGGGCGCATCCCATCGTGACAGATCATCGGGTGACGGTACCATTGCCGATCGCGGACCCGAGCTCATCCGCGTGTTAGCGGGACTCCACGACGAACGGTCCGGCGCACCCAGAGAGTGGCCGCGGCCGAAGTGGCCTTCGTCGGCCAGAGTCGGCATGTGACTGCCGAGCGTACGCACCGGTATCTCGCCCCCGCTCAGCGCGACGACCAGTGACTGTGCGTCGGGGAAACGGTTTTCCGGGTCTTTCTCCAGAAGCATCATGATGATGCGCGCGAGATCGGGCGGCAGTCCGATACGGCGGTGCTCCACCGGCACGGGCCGCTCCGACAGATGCTTTACCAGCATTGACGGCGTGTTCGGCGCGTTGAACGGCAGATCGCCGCAGGCCATCTGGTACCCAACCACGCCCAGCGAATAGAGATCGCTTCTGCCGTCGATGTTTGCATCACCGGCCGACTGTTCCGGCGACATGTACGCCGGCGTCCCGATTGCCATTCCCGTTGCGGTGAGCCGGGAATCGTTCTTGTCCGTCAGCGCGCGGGCAATGCCGAAGTCGGTGACCATCGCGCGGCCGCTGTCGGCGTCAAGCAGGATGTTGTCCGGCTTGATGTCGCGATGCACGACATTCCGCTTGTGGGCGTACGAGAGCGCATCCGCAACCTCGCGCAGAATGCGCCGAACCTCCTCCGGCTCCATGGCCCCTTCATCCTGCAGGCGCTTGGCGAGATTGTCGCCGGCGATGAAGGCCATGATGAAGTAGACGAGGTTATCCCGCTCCTCGACGTTGTAGATCGGAACGATATTCGGATGGCTGAGCTGTGCCGCCGTCTCCGCCTCACGCAGAAACCGTGAACGAATGTCCGATCGAAACGCCAGCTCCGGCGGAAGAAGCTTTACGGCGACGTTACGCTTGAGTCGCCGGTCCTTGGCGCAGTACACGATTCCCATGCCCCCGCGCCCGATCTCCCCCTCCAACTCGTAGTTGGGGGCGAGGACCGTCGCCACATGGGCGCCTAGCTCGTCGTCTGGTCTTAATGGCATAATACGCGAGTCATCCCGGCAGGCACGGTTTGCGAATCATGCCCCCGTGGCGTAAATCCTTCGCTCGAAAGATGCAGTATACGTCGTCCCTAGAGTAGTACACGTTCAACCACTACGGAAGAATTCATGGGACAGCGTCAAACTATACCGGTTCTGCCACTTCGTGGAACAGTAATCTTTCCGGGCCTCACGGCGCCAATCTCCGCCGGCCGCCCGGGAACTCTTCGCGCAATCGAGTCGGCGTTGAAGGGAGAGAGGCTCGTTTTCGCGGTCGCCCAGCGCGACAACACCGACGAGCCCAGCCCCGACATACTGTATTCGATGGGCGTCATTGCCCGCATCGGCCAGATCCAGCGAGGCCTCGGCGGTGTGCAGCTCCTGCTCCAGGGCGAGCAGCGGGCCACCGCGCTCCAGTACACGATGACCGAGGGATTCCTGAGCGCCGTCATCGTGCCGGCCGAGGAGATGAGCCCGGTGGACGAGAACGATCCGGCGTTCACGGCTCTTCAGAAGGAGACTCGCGAGCGCGCCGCCGAGCTTGGCGAGCGCCGCGGGCTTCCCGAGGAAGTCGTGCACCAGGTGCTCGACGCCGTAACCGAGCCCGGCAAGTTCGCCGATCTCGTCGCGGGCTACATCGAGCTGCCGGTGCCCGAGAAACAGGGATTGCTGGAGACTCTCAATGTCGAGGAGCGCCTTCGGCGCGTCCTCGTTCACGTCCAGCGACAAGTCGGCCTCCTCGAGGCGCAGGAAGACATCAAGTCGCAGGTTCAGGAAGAGCTCGGCGAGCGCCAGCGCGAGATGTACCTGAGAGAGCAGATGAAGGCGATCCAGAAGGAGCTCGGCGATGACGACCAGTCGAAGGAAATCACTGATCTCCGAGACAAGCTGAACAGCCTCGAGCTGCCCAAGGAGGCGCGCGCCGAGGTGGAGCGCGAGCTCGGCCGTCTCGAGCGCGCCGGCCGCGAGTCAATGGAAGCCCAGGTTATCCGCACGTATCTCGAGTGGATTTCCGAGCTGCCATGGAACAAGCGCTCCGACGACCTTCTCGACCTCAGTCACGCCGCCGTCGTGCTCGACGAAGACCACTACGGGCTGACGGACGTGAAAGATCGCGTTCTCGAGTTCCTGGCGGTGCGCCAGCTTCGCGCCCAGCAGCTTGCTGAGGAGGTGGAGAAGCAGGGAGAGCTGCCCGTCTCCAGGATCCGCAGTGAAACAGCCGACGCTACCCCGTCGCTGGCCATCGGCGATGACGAGGACCGCACAATCACCGACAAGAAGGAAGCAAAGGCCCGCGCCATGGCGAAGGGTCCGATTCTCATCTTCATCGGTCCCCCAGGCGTCGGCAAGACGTCGATCGCGAAATCCATCGCCCGCGCGCTTGGTCGAGAGTACGTGCGCGTCTCACTCGGCGGCGCTCGCGACGAAGCCGACATCCGTGGACACAGGCGCACCTACGTCGGTGCAATGCCTGGCCGGATCATTCAGGGAATGAAGCAGGCCGGGACGAAGAATCCGGTCTTCCTGCTCGACGAAGTCGACAAGCTCGGCACGTCATTCCAGGGAGATCCGTCCGCCGCTCTGCTCGAGGTTCTCGACCCGGCGCAGAACGATACATTCACCGATCACTATCTCGGCATCCCGTTCGACCTGAGCGAAGTGCTGTTCATCGCGACAGCCAACTTCGTCCAGAACATTCCCGGTCCGCTGCTGGATCGCATGGAAGTCGTGGACTTCGCCGGCTACACGGAGAAGGAGAAGGCGGAGATCGCCAAGAAGTATCTGATTCCGCGGCAGCTGGAAGAGTCGGGTCTCGGCGACAAGGGAATTGCCTTTACGGATGACGCGGTGATGAGCGTCGTCACGAGTTACACTCGCGAGAGTGGCGTCCGGCAGCTCGAGCGGCAGCTTGGCGCCGTCGCCCGGAAGGTCGCCCGCAAGATTGCGATGGGGGAGACCGGACCGATTGTCGATGAGACGATCACGGCCGAAGAGGTCCGTGAGCTGCTCGGCCGTCCAAAGGTCCATCCAGAGCGCGCTCAGGAACAGAGCGAGGTGGGCATCGCGACCGGCATGTACTACACGCCGATGGGCGGCGACATCATGTTCGTCGAGGCGTCAATCCGCCGATACTATGGAAAAAGTACGGGCGATGGCGAGCAGCCCGGTCCGGGCGGAGCGGTATCGCTGATCCTCACCGGTCAGCTTGGAGACGTCATGAAGGAATCGGCGCGGGCGGCGTTCACCTATGCTACCAATAACGCGGCTGTTCTCGGGATTCCCAAGGATCGGCTTGGCGCGGTCGAAGCCCACATTCACGTGCCGGCGGGTGCGATCCCCAAGGACGGTCCGTCGGCGGGAATCGCAATCGCCACTGCGCTCGTGTCGGAGATGTCCGACCGTCCGGTGAGAGGCGATGTCGCGATGACTGGTGAGATCACTCTGCGCGGCCGGGTGCTGCCGATCGGCGGCCTGAAGGAGAAAGTGCTGGGCGCCCACCGTGCCGGCATCAAGCACATCATCATCCCGAAAGCAAATGAGGGCGACATCGAGGACGTGCCGGAAGATGTGAGAAAAGTCCTGAGCTTCCACCCGGTGGAGACGCTGCGGGAAGTGCTGGACATTGCGCTGGTGCCGGCAGAAGAGGTGAAACAGGTGACACCGCTGGAGATAGCCGGCGCCGCCTGAACGTGATGGAGCGCTGAAGCAGGATTGACAAAGAACGGGGAGTCCAGAGAGGGCTCCCCGTTTTTTTGCCTTACATTATGCCATGGCAAATCGGGCTGCGAAGATTTTTCTGGGGCTTGGCGCCGTTGCGGTGGTGTTTGCCGCACTCTCGTACAAGCCGTTCGAGCTCGACCGATATTTCGTTCCGAAAGAGATCGTCCTGCATGCCGTTGCGCTGATCATCGCGGCGACTCTCGTGCTTCGGCGCCGGACGATCAGCTACGATCTGGTGGATGCGCTGCTGGCCCTCTTTCTCATCTGGAGCGCAGCGTCCGCGGTTTTTGCCACCAACCACTGGCTCGCTCAGCGCGCGCTGGGCCTGAGTGTCTCGAGCGCGCTCGTCTTCTGGGGTGCCCGGAGGATGGCCGCAGAAGGGTCGTACCGGTTGCTGATGGCGGCAGTTGCGGTGGCTACGGTGTGTGCGGCCCTCACCGCGCTTGCGCAAGCCTACGGACTCGATACCGACTACTTCAGCCTCAACCGGGCTCCGGGCGGCACGTTCGGCAATCGCAACTCTGTCGCTCACATTGCGGCGATCGGACTGCCGGCGCTGGTGTGGAGCACGGTCACGGCACGCCGCTCCATTGGCGCCTTGCTTGGCTCCATTGGTGGCGGGTTCGTCGGAGCAGCGTTGGTGATGTCGAGGTCGAGAGCGGGTTGGCTGGCAGTGGCGGCCACCGTGGTCGTGCTCGCTCTGCCTGTGCTCGCATCGCGAAAATACTGGAGCACAAAAGTGGTCGGCGGCCGTTTTGCCCGGCTGCTGCTGGCTGTCGCGATAGGAGGAATCCTCGCCACCGTGCTGCCCAACAACCTCAACTGGAAGAGCGAGTCGCCATATCTCGATTCGGCCCGCGGAATGGTGAACTACAAGAAAGGCAGCGGGCGCGGGCGCGTGGCGCAGTATCAGAACAGTCTGAACATGGCGATTGCAAACCCCGTGTTCGGAGTCGGACCGGGTAACTGGCCAGTGAGGTACGTGCGGTTTGCGCCGCGTAACGATCGCTCCATTTCTGATGACGGAATGACGGCAAACCCGTGGCCCAGCAGTGACTGGGTGGCCTACGTGTCGGAGCGGGGGTTTGTCGCAGCGGCGGCGCTGCTCTCCGTTTTTGCCCTGTTATTCCTGGGTGCGTTCCGCGGTTGGCGCGATCTGCCGGACGGTGACGCCGTGCTTGTTCGGCTGGCGCTCGCCGGAACCATTGTCGCGGCGATGGCAGTCAGTGCATTCGACGCGGTGCTTCTGCTCGCGGCGCCCGCTCTGTTGATATGGACAGTGGCCGGCGCAGCGAGCCGTCCCCGGCGTTCGGAGCGCAAGCTGGCTCTATCCGCGGGCACGTGGCTGGTCGTGGCGGCGGTGACGATCCTGATCGTCGGCGGTTCACTCGCGCGAAGCGTAACTCAAGCGATGGCGATGACGACCGTTGGCACCGGCGGTCACACTGCCGGATGGGTCAAAGGCGCGGCCCTCGATCCGGGGAGCTACCGAATCAACCTGAAGGTGGCGCAGCTCTATGCGAGGCGCGGACGCTGCGGGGCGGCGCGAGAATACGCTCAAAAAGCGGGCGATCTATTCCCGAATGCCCCCGCGCCAAAGCGTGTGTTGCGAGGCTGCTGAACGCACCGTCGTCACGTTCGTAAGGCTAACGGCCGAGCGGGCCCCACTCGAACACCTTCCACGGATCGGCGCGCAGAGGAGGCGGTTCCGTGCCCTCGACGAAATATTCGGTGTAGCGGCGGTCCGCCGGCGTTGCGACCGTCGCCATCTCACCGGTTGCGCGATCGAGCTCTCCTGAAATCACGCCCAGTGGCGGGGTCCACGAATTGACCGGCGGCTTCGACAGCGCGTAATAGCGCGCCATCATCTTCCCCCAGATCGGCGCGGCAAGCGAGCCACCCGCCGCACCCGGAGTGATGGTCTTCGGCTTGTCGAATCCAAGCCACACTCCAGCAACGACGTCAGGAGTCAACCCGATGAACCAGACGTCGGTATTGTCATTGGTCGTCCCCGTCTTGCCGGCAACTGGAATGCTCGCCGGCAGATAGCGCCGCACTGCTGTTGCCGTCCCCCGTTCAACAACGTCGCGCATCATGTCACGGACGACGAACGTCGTCCGCTGGTCGAGCGCCGGCGGAAGCGCGCGGACGGGTCTCGTCAACACAACCTTGCCGCTCCTGTCCTCGATTCGATGAATGAATCGGGGCTCGACTGCCGTCCCGAGGTTGGCAAAGGTGGTGTAAGCGGCGATGAGGTCGAGCGGCTGAACCGCGGAAGCGCCAATTGCGCTCGACGGATACGGCGCAATTGGAGAGCTGATCCCCATTCTCCGCGCGAGAGCGATCACCGAATCCATTCCCACCTGCTGCCCGAGCTGCACCGCAACGACATTTCGCGACCTGGTGAGCGCCTCGCGCAAAGTGATCGCGCCCAGATACTCGTGGTCCGAGTTGTCGGGACGATAGACGCTGCCATTCGGAAGCGGAATGGCAATCGCGGTGTCGCCGACAATGCGGTTGGGCGGAATGCTGTCGGCAATTGCCGCCGCGTAGACAATCGGCTTGAACGACGAGCCGGGCTGTCGCTTGCCGTCAACCGCGCGGTCGAATTGCGACTCCTTGTAATCCCGACCGCCGACGAGAGCGCGAACGTCGCCGGTGGTCGGGTCCATCGCCACCACCAGCCCCTGCAGATAGTCGGCGTCGCTCCCCTTTGCGATGGTCGAGTGGTTGTAGCCGGCGCGGGCCTCGACCTCGGCTGTGCCTTCGGTGAGCGACTGCACGGCGGCGTGCTGCAACAGCGGGTCGAGCGTCGTGTAAACGCGGTAGCCGCCGTCGTCCAGTTTCACGCCTCCGCGCTGCGCCTGCACCTTCACCACGTCCACAAACCACGGCGCCACGGCCGACAGTCCATAGTTCGCTGCGGTGATGACCCTGCTCGCCTGCGCCGCCTGCGACTGCGCGTGAGTGATGTACCCCTGATGCTCCATCAGCGCGAGCACGGTATTGCGGCGCTCGCGCGCGCGATCCGGGAACTTTACCGGCTCATAGTTCTCGGGTGCCTTGGGCATCGCTGCCAGTGTCGCCGCCTCGGCGAGCGTCAGCTTCGAGGCGCTCTTCCCGAAATAATGGCGCGCGGCAGACTCGATTCCGTACCAGCCGTGAGCAAATCCGATCTGGTTGAGGTACGCCTCGAGGATCTGCTCCTTGCTGTAATGCCTCTCCATCTCCCGCGCGGCGGTCTGCTCGCGAAGCTTCCGTGCGAGACTCATGTCACGACGGTCGATGAGATCGGGATGCATGTTGCCAACGAGCTGCTGGGTGATCGTGCTCGCACCACCCCGCTGCTCGCCGAGGATTTTTCCCTTGATCGCGCCGGCAATGCCGATCATGTCGACGCCGTCGTGCTGATAGAAACGTTGATCCTCGACGGCAATGAACGCCTGCCCGACGTATCGTGGCAGGGTTCGAATGGAGACGCTCGTGCGGAGCTGGTTACCGACCTCGCCGATCAGCGACCCGTCGCGCGCAAGAATCTGCGATGCCTGGGGCGGCTGGATCATGCGCCACGCATCCGATTCGCGCGTCTGAGCCCGGCCCGTGGAGGGCATGACGAGCAATGCCGCCAGCGCGAGCGCAACCACCTGTTGCCCGCGCCGATGGCCTATGGCAACTTCATTGTAATGCATCAATCCGTGCACCTGGCAATCGTACAGTTCAAGCCCCGCAAGGGAGACTACGCCGGAAACCTCGCCCACCTCGGCGAGATCTTCGCCCAGCTCGATATGCTCGAGCCTCGCCCCCAGGTCGCATTCCTCCCGGAGACAGCTGTAAGCGGCTATTTCCTCGAAGGCGGAGTGCGAGACCATGCGGTGAGCGCCGGTACGCTGATGCGTGATCTCGATGAGCAGTACCGCGCCGCTGTTCCGTCACTCGCTCCCATGGATGTCGGGCTCGGCTTCTACGAAGTCTGGAACAACTCAATCTATAATAGTGCGCTCTATGTGACGCTGGGAGGCGAGGCCCCGGTGATCCGTCACATCCATCGCAAGGTTTTCCTGCCAACGTACGGGCTGTTCGATGAGGAGCGTTTCGTCGACCGCGGCTTCGAGATCCGCGCGTTCGACACGAGCTGGGGACGCGCCGCGATGCTCGTGTGCGAAGATGCCTGGCACAGTCTGTCGGGCACGATCGCAGCGCTCGACGGGGCACAGGTGATCTTCATTGCCTCCGCGTCGCCGGCACGCGGAGTGACGCCGCGCAACGACGACAGGCCCGGGCCGAGCACCATCGAGCGATGGGAGCGGCTGGCCCGCGACATCGCCTCGGAGCATGGAGTGTTCGTGGCGCTGGTGCAGCTCGTCGGGACCGAAGGAGGAAAGAGCTTCTCCGGCGGCTCCTTGATCGCCGGACCGAAGGGCGACGTGAAGCTTCGCGCGCCGCTGTGGGAAGAGGCGATCATCACGGCGACGCTCGACACGTCAGACCTCACGAGAGCGCGGGTCGAGATGCCGCTGCTCACTGATCTGCAGACGATGCTGCCACATCTCGTACGCACCATCGGCAAGATCCAGAAGGGCGAGCCGATGCCGCTCGACTACGATCCGCCATCGCGTAACGGAAGCGCTCCGCTCGAAGGCACCGGCTCTCCAGCTGCGGGCCGTGAGGCGACGGCCGAGATGGCGGACAAAGGGAATGGCCGGCAGAAAGTGTCGACGCCGTCGCGGATCAAGGCCCGTCGCAAGGCAGTCGAGGTCATCGCCGCGCCCCCCAGTCTTCTCGGTCCGCCGAGCCTGGAGATAGATCCAGCGCTCACCGCCGACTGGCTCACGACATTCCTTCGCGAAGAGCTTCACTCACGCGGCTTCCAGAAAGGCGTGGTTGGAGTCTCCGGCGGAGTGGATTCCGCCGTTACTGCATTTCTGGCTGCGAGGGCGCTTGGCGCTTCAAACGTGGTCGGGGTCCGCCTTCCCTACCGCACGTCGAGCCCCGATTCCCTCGATCACGCTCAGCTGGTCATCGATGCCTTGGGAATCGAGTCGCGCACCGTCGACATCTCTTCGGCCGTCGATGGATACCTGGCGAGCGAGCCCGACGCCGACCCGGCGCGGCGAGGGAACGTGATGGCCCGGATGCGCATGATCGTGCTGTTCGACCTGGCCGCAAAATATCGCGCATTGCCCATCGGTACTGGCAACAAGACCGAACGGCTCCTCGGCTATTTCACTTGGCACGCGGACGATTCGCCACCCATCAACCCGCTCGGGGACCTGTTCAAGACGCAGGTCTGGGCGCTGGCGAGGCATCTCGGTGTTCCCGATGTGATCGTCTCCAAGCCGGCATCGGCGGACCTCATCGAGGGTCAGACAGATGAAGGAGATTTCGGGATCAGCTACTCACGGGCCGACGAGATACTCAACTGGCTGGTGAATGGGTACGGTCCCAGCGACATCATCACACGCGGACTCAGCGCTGCCGAGGTCGAGCTGGTGCGGGGGCGGCTGGCGGGAACGCACTGGAAAAGGAAGCTCCCCACCGTTGCCATGGTGAGCCACAGCGCGATTGGAGAATCTTATCTGAGGCCGGTGGATTATTGACTGCAGAACTGCGGGCTGACGGCCAACTACGCTGACGGACATTGGCCGGCCGATAGCCGTCAGCCTCTGTTGCCGTCAGCCGGCAGCCCGTTTTTTTGCCTTTTTTCTTACATGTACGTCATTCGCCCGACGACCATTCCGACCACGCCGAACAGGATGATGCAGGCCACGAAGATCACTACGGCGTAGGTGACGACCTTGTCGGCCGGCACCTTCATCAGCACCGGCAATCCCACGTAGAACAGGTACAGGCTGTACAGGGCACCTATCACGGCGAGGATCGTCAGGAAGGGCAGAAGGTAGAAGATCCCCGCGACCCATGCTGCGGTCATGCTGTAGGCCGAGAGCTTTATCGCTTGCGGCATGCTCTGAGTTGCGCCAAAGGTAGGCGCCAGCGCGTTTATCACCCACGCCAGAACGAAAACTCCGATTACGCCCAGGACGAACGATGTAATCGCCTGAGAGATTCCCCATCCCATCGACAGCCGGAATCCGCCGAACCCGAAAATCGAGAACCCATGAAACGAGCAATCGGGCCGATCGCGGCGAGGGGGAGAACATACCCGATCAGAAGTTCCGAAACGTTCAGGGGTTCCGCATCGATGGCGGCCCACTCCTGCTTCGGGGTCATGAGTATCGCCTTTGCGCGGGCTACGAGGTTCATCTGAATCTCCTGGCGGAGGTGGTGGGCGGTCTTCACCGGGAGAAGCTAGCAGGCTTAGACGCGGGAGTAAGACCGCCTTTCGCTGAGATGATGTCGTGGGTGGCGGGGGTTACTTCGCCACGCACGATCCCCCAACAACCTCGACATTCGGCGGCATCCGGAATTCACACGTAGACACAATCCTGTATTTAGAGTTGTAGGCGCGCTCCGCCTTCGCGACCTGGTCGAGCCTGCTGTAAAGTGCCGCTGAATCAGTGGTCTTCGCGCAGTACGGGATGTAGTAGCGAGGACCGCCGCACGCACGCGAGCCAACCGCCGCCGCCCGGCATTCGCTCGACGCACAACCATCGATTCTGGCGATGGCCTTCGCCTGGTCCTCGAGCTTGACGATTGCCGCCCAGTCGCCTTCCTGCGTGCCGGCAACCACGTTGGACCCGGACGACGGATTGTTGCCCGGATCGGTGCCACCAACCGGCGCCTGCGTACAGGCACTCGCGACGGCGCAAAGGAAAATCATCGAGAAGATTTTATTCGGCATTGTGGCTCCGGACGGGCTTCCCGTCTGTCTACGTAAGGCACCAGGGACTTTGCCTGTTTACCTGCTGGAACCAAAGCATAAGCCGTTCCGCGCAGGCCCCGCGAGCAGCTGGGTCAACGCCACGGGTCGGGCATCGTAGCCATAGGGGCGCCGCGACTACTATAATTAGCCCAGGACACTGCATCCCGACCCCCAAGATGGCCACTAAGACCCTCCCCGATCGCAAGTCTGTCGCGCGACTATCCGGCGCCCTCGGCGCTGCCGAGCTCGTTGACGCCTATCGCAACATGCTCTTGTCCAGGAAACTCGACGACAAGGAAGTCCAGCTCAAAGGGCAGAACAAGATCTTCTTCCAGATCTCCGGCGCCGGCCACGAAGCCGTATTGACTGCGGCGGCGATGGTTCTAAAGCCGGCCTATGACTGGTTCTACACCTACTATCGCGACCGTGCGCTTTGCCTGAAGCTCGGCGTGACACCAACCGAAATGCTGTACGAGGCGGTTGGCGCCGCAATAGATCCCGCATCGGGCGGGCGCCAGATGCCGAGTCACTGGGGACACAAGGCCTACAACATCATCTCCGCGTCATCGCCGACGGGGACGCAGTTTCTCCAATCAGTGGGGTCAGCCGAAGCGACGCTTCGCGCGAAGCTCCTTGGAATCTCCGAGGGATTCAAGGACGACGAAGTTGTCTTCGTCTCCACCGGCGAAGGCCAGACGAGCGAAGGCGAGTTCTGGGAATCGCTGAACACCGCGTCGAACCTCAAGCTTCCCGTGGTCTATCTGGTGGAGGACAACGGCTACGCGATCTCGGTTCCCGTCGAAGTGAACACCACGGGGGGAAGCATCTCGAAGCTCGTGCGGTCGTTCCCGAATTTCCTGATCGAGGAAGTCGACGGATGCGATTTCGTCGCCAGCTACGAAGTGATGTCACGCGCCGTCGCGCACGCTCGCGAGCGAAAGGGTCCGGCACTCGTTCATGCGAAGGTCATCCGCCCTTACTCGCACTCGTTGTCCGACGACGAGACGATGTACCGTCCGCCCGCGGAGCGTGAAGCGGATGCAGCGCGCGATCCGTTGACGGTGTTCCCGAAGTGGCTGGTTGCCGAAGGGCATGCCACCGAGGATGACATCAGGAAGATCCAGGACGACGTGGAGGCGCTGATTCTGGCGGCGACCGATGATGCTCTCGCTCAGCCGCAGCCCACAGAAGACACGGTGTACTTCGGCGTCTACTCGCCCGATGTGGATCCGACGGGCGAGCAGTTCGACACCGAGGATGATCCCAAATTCACGGGAACGCCCACCACGATGGTGGACCTCCTAAACGCGTGCATGAAGGACGAGATGCGGCGCGACGAGAAGATACTGGTCTTCGGGCAGGACGTTGCCGATGTCTCACGCGATCAGTACCTGGGCCAGGTGAAGGGCAAGGGCGGCGTATTCAAGGTGACGTGGGGACTTCAGAAGGAGTTCGGCGGCGCACGAGTCTACAACTCCCCATTGGCCGAGGCGAACATTGTCGGCCGGGCAATCGGACTGGCGCTTCGCGGATTCAAGCCGGTGGTCGAGGTGCAGTTCTTCGACTACATCTGGCCGGCGTACATGCAGCTTCGCGACGAGCTGGCAACGATGCGGTGGCGGTCAAACAACAACTTCTCGGCGCCGGTGGTGGTGCGGACGACGTACGGCGGATACATCAGGGGCGCGGTTTATCACTCCCAGACGGGCGCGTCGCTGTTCACGCACTGCCCGGGGTTGAGGGTTGTTTGTCCCTCCACTGCGCTCGATGCAAATGGGTTGCTGCGCACCGCGATACGCTGCGACGATCCCGTGATCTTCCTCGAGCACAAGCACCTGTACCGCCAGACCTACAACAAGAGTGAGAACCCCGGGCCGAACTTCATGATCCCGTTCGGGAAAGCGAAAACAGTGCGCGAGGGCACCGATATTACGCTCGTGACCTACGGTGCCACCGTCCGCCGAGCGGTCACTGCGGCGAACGCGGTGGCCGACGAGGGAATCTCGGTCGAGGTGATCGATCTCCGGACATTGAGTCCGTGGGACAGGCAGGCGGTGTTCGAGTCGGTAAAGAAAACGTCACGGGTGATCGTCGCGTACGAAGATTCGTTGTCGTGGGGCTACGGCGCGGAGATCGCGGCGTGCATTGCCGACGAGTGTTTTGCATGGCTCGATGCGCCGGTGGGTCGTGTTGCATCGTCCGATACGTTTGTCGGCTATGCGCCTCAGCTGGAGGATGCCATCCTGCCGCAGGTTGAGGATTTCAAGGTGGCGTACCGGGACACCGCCAAATACTGACAGCCCCGCTGCCCGCTGTTACCGACTCCGTCCCCCGCCCGATCGCTGTCCCCCTCTACCGCCGCCGGCCCGTCCGCCTGACGGTGGCGCGTGGCCGCCACGTCTCGCGACTTTGGCTGCAGCTCGCGTCCGCTCGTCTTTCTTGCGCGCGCGGATGGCAGCGATGCGCTCGGCAATTGGAATCTCGAGTCGCGTCGCGGAGCGCGCCGCGTAGTCGAATTCGGGAACCGTCACTCGCGGCAGCCGGCGGCCAATTGCGCGCTCGATGTTGCGGAGATCCCCTTCCTCATCGGGCGCAACGAACGTAAACGCTTCGCCGGTCGCTTCGGCGCGGCCGGTTCTGCCAACGCGATGGATGTAGTCATCGGGCGCAAGCGGAACGTCGAAGTTGACGACGTGACCGAGTGCTTCGACGTCGATTCCCCGGGCGGCAATGTCGGTCGCAACCAGCACCGGATATCTGCCGCTCTTGAACCCAGCCAACGCCGCCGTTCGCTGGACCTGCGACCGGTTGCCGTGGATGCGCTCGGCGCTGATTCCGTTCCTGACGAGGTTTTCCGCGAGACGATTGGCGCGGTGCTTCGTGCGCGTGAACACGAGGGCCTGCTTGAGGTCACCGCGCTTGAGCAGCGAGAGAAAGAGAGCCGCCTTGAGCTCCTGCGGCACGGGATAGACGGCCTGCGTTATTCCGACAGCCGGCGCCGACGTGCGATCGAGATTGATTGTTACCGCGTTCTTGAGCATCTGCGACGCGAGTGTCGCGATCGGCGCCGGGATGGTGGCGCTGAAGAACAGAGTCTGTCGCTTCGCCGGGACGTACTTGAGAATGCGCCGGATGTCGGGGAGAAAGCCCATGTCGAGCATCCGATCGGCTTCGTCGAGCACGAGGTACTCGACGGAATCGAGCTTTGCGTACGGATGATTGAGGTGATCGAGCAGGCGGCCGGGCGTTGCGACGAGAACGTCCACTCCGCTTCGGAATGCGTGCTCCTGGGGCCCCATTCCCACACCTCCGATGACGACCGCTGCGGTCAACGGCGTGTGCGTGGCGAGGGCGTTGAGCTGCTCGACGATCTGCGCTGCGAGCTCACGCGTTGGCGTGAGCACGAGCGCGCGTGTTTTTCCACGCGGGCGGGCGAGAAGTTTGTGGAGAATTGGTAGAAGAAACGCCGCAGTCTTGCCGCTTCCCGTCGATGCGCAGGCGAGAAGATCGCGCCCTTCGAGCGCCGGCGGAATTGCGTCAGCCTGAATTGGAGTTGGGCGGACGAAGCCGAGGTCCTTGAGGCCCTTGAGGAGATTGCGGTCGAGCTGAAATGTGCTGAAAGCCACTTAGTTTCCTGGAGTAAGAAAGGCGCTCGCCGTGAACGCCCTCCTTACAACTTAGACGCGCAGGGACTTACGCGCGTCTTTTCGGACCTGTGGGGCGAACGGTCGTGATGCCGGAAGCCTTCAGGTTGCGAGATGAACGAGGAATCTGATGGCGAGAATCCCGACAACAGTGGCGCCTATGGCCAGCAGGAATAACGCGGCAATCACGCCTGCGACAACCAGGCGGTTGGCGCGACGGCTCTCCACCGATCCGCCCAGATGGCTCTCGAGCAGATCCGCATTCATCATGTTCGCGCGCCAGCCGACGTCGAACATGTCGCCGAGCACCGGCACGCTTCCGAGAACCGTGTCGATGGCAATGTTGATCAGCATCCTCACAAGTGTGGACGGTGGCGCACCGAGACGTGCCGAGGTGAGGACGATGTAGCCGGAGAGCGCGGCGCCGCCAAGATCGCCGACGACCGGAATGAGCCCGAGAATGGAATCCGCACCGACCCGGATCTTCGTGCCGGGTATCGCCACCGCCGAATCCAGCATTCGAGCGAGGGTGCGGATACGCGCGACGCGGGGGTCGGCGGCCGTTGAAGCCATCAGTGCTTCGAGGGAGGAATCGTGTCGCGCGCGCGCTGCATCGACGGCAGCGTCATAGGAGTGTAGTCGGCAGGAACCTCGAAAAGACTCGGCGAAGCGGTCGTCTTCTGAATGCCGGTTACTTCAGAAACGCTCTTGATGTCGGAGCCGCGTCCGGCACCAGACGTTATCACATGAGTTTCAGCGCGGAGAGCCAATCCTGGAAACTTCGATCGCGCAGCTTGCATCTTGTCGAAGTAGGCTCTGGCGCCAGGTCCGAACGCGGCGCCCATCGCGTTCTGGCCGAGTCCGCGAAATGGATCGGTGAAGTTTGCAAAATCAGACGCCAGATACTCGTCCGCCACCGACGACATCCTGGTTACCTGGCTTTGCCCCATGGCGGTAACGCTCACCGTCATTCCGCCTGTCACGCGGTAACGCAATGTGTGGTGGCCGAGAATGACAGGCCCGGCTCCCAGGTTCTCCACCTTGGGGTCGTCGCCAGTAATATCGAAGCTCATGCTGGCGCCAATACCTTCCATCAGCTTCTGCATTCCCTCCATCATCTCGGCCGGGCGGATGCGCAGGAACCGCTTGTCCTTGCGATAGAGAAAGATGAGGGTCTTTCCGCTGTCGACCATGATCAGGGTGACGCTGTCGCTTTCACCCCCTCCCGGCATCTTCATCATCCGCGTGTTGCCTTTCATGTCGATGCGGACACGGTCCTTCGAGATGACAGCGTGCCCGGTGCCATCTCCGTTGACGGGGCTACCACCGGATACTCCGGATTCCGTCAGGCGAAAATCAATTGCCAGGTCATCGCCCTGCGCCTTCGCGGCTCCGGCGATGAGAGAAAGGGTGACCGCAAACGAAATGGTGAGTCGAGCGAGATGTTTCATGATGATCTCTTTCAAGAGAGCCAGCCAACAAGCCGGAATGCGCCCTGCCTGAAACACAAAGCGCGGCAGCCAGAAGCTACCGCGCTTTACATGCGACTGCGCCGGCTAATGCTTGAAGATGCCCCTGAGCTTGCTCTTCGCGGCCTCTTTCGCGGCTGCCTTGGCGGCGTCCGCTGCAGCCTTCTTGGCGGCTGAGTCGGCGTTGATGTCCGGGACCGTCACGGTGCTGCCACTATCTTTGCCGGCAGCAGGTGCGCCCGCCGCAATGTTGGCGTCGAGCTTCGGCATCTGGACCAGTGTGTAATGGTCGGGGATGTGGAACGTCGAGCTGGGAACGTCGGTGTTATGGAAGTTGAGCATCTCGCTCGTCACGACGCTCGTCTCCGCCTTGCCCTTCTCATCGGTCCTCACGGTCGTTATGACCGTCTTGACCGGCACTCCGTACTCGATCCTCGACTGCGCGGCCGCCATCTGACTCTTATAATCGGGATTGTTGAACATGTCCGAAGACCCAGCCAAAGCCTGGCCGTTCGACACGAATGGATTGGCGAGCCCCCTGAGCGCGGGCGCGAAATAGTAGTCGGTGGTGGTTTCATTGCGCGACTTCGAGCTGCGACCGAAAACCTTCACGTTCATTGTGTAGTTCTGGACCATCCGATAGTGCACAGTCTTGTAACCCTGAATTGTCTCACCGGCGCCAAGGTTGTGTGATTCGATCTTGACGTCCGACATCTCCATCTTCACCAGACCGCTCATGGCGTTCATCATCTTGCTCATCCCGGCGAACATGCCGGCCGCGTCCCATTCCATGTACTGCTTATTGGCGGGATCGACGAGCATCATCTTTTTGCCGCCATCGAGCATCAGGAAATAGGAGCCTTTGCCGCCGAACATGCTGGAGTTGCCCTGCGCCGCGGTTTCGAGAATGTCGATTCGACCGTCGCTGCCGGCGAAGGTTCCCTTCCCCCGCATTATGACGGATTCCTTGTTCCCCGTCCGGTCGCTCTGTGAGTGGACGATGAACTCATAGGTCGTCCCGCCGGCCATTGGGGCGGCGAGGGGCCTGGCGGCAATCAGCAGAGGAACCGCGGCGACCAGGGCCAGCCGCGAGGGACGCGAAAAAACGGGGTTCATCACAATCTCCTTCCTGCGGGACATGGCCGAATCTTCTTCAGCACGTGGCCGAAGAAATGAGGCTAGATGGGACGAAATGATGTCGGAAACATAAGATCAGGATCCCGGTTGGGCCAGATTTTCCTGGTTCAGGGTGATCCCGCCCTGGCTGGCCACCCTATTCCGTGCCGGTCTCCTGTCCCCTTACCCCTTCCCTCGTTGCGGAGCGTCAGCAACGCCACGGGCCTTAACCGGCCTGATTTGCCTTGCCGCGAGGAAAGACGAGCGACGCCACCACGGACAGTGCCAGGATGAGCGCAATCAGCAGGAGCGACGCCACAATCGGGATCTCGTAGACGCTCCCAAGCAGCATTTTCACCCCAACAAAGGTCAGCACCACCGCCAGGCCCAGCTTGAGATACTGGAACTTGTGGATCACGCCAGCCAGCAGGAAATAGAGTGACCGAAGGCCCAGAATGGCGCAGACGTTCGAGGTATAGACGATCAGCGGATCCCGCGTCACCGCAAAGATGGCCGGGATCGAATCCACCGCAAAAATCAGGTCCGTCGTCTCCACCAGAATCAGCACGACGAAGAGCGGAGTCGCCAGAATTCGCGCCTTCTCGCCCCGGTGCAAAGGCTCTCTCACGAAAAAATCCTGATCGCGAAAGTCCTGGGTCACGGGCAGGAGACGCCTGACCAGCCGTAACACGGGATTCGATTCCGGCTCGATGTCCGTTTCATCCTGCATCGCCATCCTGATGCCGGTGAATATCAGAAAGGCGCCGAAGATGTAGAGGATCCAGTTGAATCGGTGAATCAGAAGCGCTCCCGCGGCAATCATCGAGCCCCGCATGAACAGCGCGCCGATGATCCCCCAGAACAACACGCGGTGCTGGTGCTTCTCGGCAATCCTGAAGTAGGAAAACAGGAGGACAATGACGAAGATGTTGTCGACCGACAGCGAGTATTCGATCAGGTAGCCGGTGACGAACTCGAGCGCGTCCTCGCGTCCGGCAAGGACGTGAATGACTGCGGCGAATCCAAGCGAAAGCGCGATCCACACGCTGCTCCACGCTGCCGCTTCTCTTACCGAAATCTCGTGGGCTTTCTTGTTGAAGATGCCGAGGTCGACAGCAAGGACCGCCAGCACCCCGGCGTTGAACCATATGAGGAGGGCGATTCTGCTCACGACGTCAGCGCCCGGCCCGGCCTATTGATTGGGCCGGGCAACGCCGTCAGCGGCGTTCAAGCGAGTCGCGAACGTCGAGCAGGATCTCGAAATAGAGCTGCTCCCTCCGATACGCGAAATCGAGGGAGGCCATTTGCGACTTGTCGTCGGCAGCTTTGGCGTGCTCGAATGCCTCGGTGTACATCTCGTCGAGGTTCGCCAGGATGCGGTCGCGGGATCGGGACATGAGGTTCTCGAAAGGTATTGAGGTGGACGGCAGGATGTTGCCATAACGGTCAATGCCGGCGATTCGCTCCAGAATCAATTCCGGATCGCGGTCCGCGAAAAGAAACCTTTTTGCGGCACCAAAGGCGAGGCGCTTCGGATTGTACGGGGTCGGCATTTTGTGGAGAGTATATGATGCCGCGCACTAACGGAAGCGGCCAGAAACGATGTTTCGGAATCCTGGCGGGGTTCAGGCGGATAGCCGGTGAAACACTGCCTCCTCGACAATTTTGCCCTTCTTGAGGTGTTCGACCACAATCCGCTCGAGCAATTCCGGCGTGACGCCGGCGTACCACACGCCTTCCGGGTAGACCACCATGATCGGCCCTCCCGCGCAGACGCCCAGACACGGAGTTTCACCGCGTTTCACACGGGTGGGGCCAAAAAGCAGGTCCTCGCGCTCGAGCAGCGCGGCGAGTTGGCTGTAGAGTGCGCGGCCACGCCGGTCCTCTGAGCAGAAGTCGCCCGTGCAAACGAGCACGTGGCGCAAGTAGGGCTCCATGAGGGGCCCCTGGGACGCCATGGATTCGGGCTTCTTCATGCGTCCGGCTCCGTGCCTTCGACCTTGTTGTCGCCGGGCGGCGCCACATACAGATAGTCCGCGACGACATGACCGCCGACCAGGTGCTCGGCCACGATGCGCCTCGCGCCGGCTTCATCCACGCCGGCGTACCAGACGTCGTCGGGATATACCACGACCATCGGCCCGTGACCGCACTGGTTCATGCATCCGGCGTGATTCACGCGAACCGAATCGCGAATGCCGGAGGTGGCCACAGTTTTCTTGAGTATCGCGTGAACTTCGGCCGAACCGGCGAGCGGACAGGTCTTGCCGCTGGTGCAGACAAAGACGTGATGGCGGTATTGTCCCATTCCGAAAGATGAGTCACTCTCCATCCGGTTGACAGTCGCGCGAGCCTCGCGTTGTTTGAGATCAATCGCAATTTCAGGAACCGCTCATGACGATTTCACCTGACGCTCGCTACCACGTCGACGCGTCGATCGCACAGAAGGGCTACGCCCATCCCGAGTCACTGGTCAGCACGCATTGGCTGGCGGCCCATCTCGAAGACCCGGGCATTCGCATCGTCGAGAGCGACGAGGATGTTCTGTTGTACGACACCGGCCACATTCCCGGCGCCCAGAAGGTCGACTGGCACGAAGACCTCAATGATGCCGTGCTGCGCGACTACGTCTCGGCGGAGCAGTTTGAGATGCTCCTGCGGTCGAAGGGAATCGACGAGAACACCACCGTCATCTTCTACGGCGACAAGAACAACTGGTGGGCGGCATACGCTTTTTGGGTTTTTCAGCTCTTCGGCTTCGCGAACGCAAAGCTGCTGGACGGCGGGCGCATCAAGTGGGAGCAGGAAGGCCGGCCGATGACCACTGATGTTCCGAGATTTGCGCTGACAAACTACAAAGCGCCCGAACGCTCGGACGACAAGATTCGCGCTTTCTTTCATCAGGTGCGCGAGCACGCCGACAGCGGTAAGCCGCTGGTGGACGTGCGTTCGCCCGACGAATACAGCGGCGCGAAGATCCACATGCCGGACTACCCGCAGGAAGGCACGCTGCGTGGGGGCCACATTCGCGGCGCCCGCAGCGTTCCGTGGGCACGGGCGGCCAACCCCAACGGGACGTTCAAATCCGCTGACGAGCTGCGCGTCATTTACGAGAAGGAGCAGGGCCTCAAGCCAACCGACGACATCATCGCCTATTGTCGAATTGGCGAGCGCTCGTCGCACACCTGGTTCGTCCTCACACATCTGCTTGGTTACGGAAAGGTCCGGAACTATGACGGAAGCTGGACCGAGTGGGGCAACGCTGTGCGCGCTCCAATCGAGAAGGGCGGGCCGAAGTGAGGGAGCCCTCTCGCGTCGATGTGAAATGGGTTGGTGAGCACGTTTTCGACTTCAGGCGGAAGGGGCGGCCCAGCGCCAGGCTGGATGGCGACGGCATCACCGCACCGAGTTCGGTGGACGGACTCCTCGGTGCACTGGGCTCGTGTGTGGCGTACGACGTGCTTGACATTCTCGCGAAGAGGCGGACTCCTGTGGAATCACTGGAAGTAGAGGTGGTAGCCCGCAGAGTTGAGACGATTCCACGGCATCTCGAGCACGTGACGTTGAACTTCCGAATCGCCGGCACGGGGATAGAGAGAATTCACGCCGAGCGCGCGGTGGAGCTGGCGGTTACGAAGTACTGTTCGGTTCGTTCTTCGCTCCGGCCGGATGTCCCCGTGAAGTGGACGATAGCACTGGCGTCGGAAACGACTTGAGCCGCGGGCCCGGACGACAAGGGCTGGAAATGCTGCGACTCGGTGTGGCGCTCATCGTGTTCCTCGCTTCGCTCCTCACGGTCGTTCGTGCGCCGACTTACAACGCGTGGAAGCTTTCCGTGGCGGTTACGGAATGGGGCCATGTGGTGGCGCTGCTGGCGTTGCTCGCTTTTCTCCCCGGATGGCGGAGCACTGCAACAGGCAAGCTTGCTGCGGCACTGGGCGGCGCAGCCGTTGTTCTGGCGCTTACGCCTCTGGCACGGGCAATTCCCATCGCATCGTCGTTGCCGGATGACATGAACTCGGCATTTGGACCATCATCGCCGAGAACGATGCCCGGCGCGAACGCGCGACCGAAACCGTTGGCGTTTCTCGACGTGCTGACGCACGTCAAGTCCCCATCCGTCCGGGTTGACACTGCAACGTACGTCATGCACGACGAAACGTCATACGGAACGACGCTTTACCGCCCGCTGACGACCTCAACGCCTTTGCCTGTCGTAATCATGATCCATGGCGGCTCATGGAGCGGCGGCACCCGCAACGATCTCCCTGGTCTCAATCGGTATCTCGCCGCGCGGGGATACGCCGTTGCCACAATCAGCTACCGCTTCGCGCCGCTGTATCCGCATCCTGCGGCGAGTCAGGACGTTCACGCGGCAATCGAATTCCTGAAAACGAATGCCGGAAGGCTGGAGCTGGATGCGTCGCGCATCGCGTTGATCGGCCGGTCGGCAGGCGGGCAGCTGGCGCTACTCGCGGCGTACACAGAGCATGATTCGGCAATCAAGGGCGTTGTCGGATTCTACGCGCCGTCGGACCAGTTGTTCGGATATGAGCATCCCACAAACCCCCGTGTGCTCAACAGCACAACTACTCTGGAGGAGTTTCTTGCCGGGAGTCCGAAGACGGCGCCGGAAGCATATATGTCTTCTTCGCCGATCAACTTCATTGGGCCTTCAACGGTTCCGACGCTGTTGATTCACGGGGCGCAGGATGAGCTCGTGTACGCCGAACAGAGTGAGCGACTCGATGCGCGTCTCGCCCTAGCGCGCCGCCCCCATTTTTTCCTTCGTCTTCCGTGGGGAGTTCACGGATGTGACTACAACTTCAGTGGACCCTGCGGACAGCTAAGCACGTACGCCATTGAACGATTTCTTGCGGCCGTCCTGCGGTGACCCCCTCGCCGTACCAGTTTTCTTTCGCCCTTTCCTGCTTATGGAGACGCTGATGATGATGAGTAACCGTGTCGCCGGCACACTGTTCATGCTCGCCGTTCCTGTCACCTTGGTCCGCGCTCAGGACATTGGGCCGAAAGTCGATTCCATTGCCAACCAGGTATTGCAGAGCACCGGCGTTCCGAGCGCATCGGTTGCCGTGGTCACTCATGGCCGCCTCGCCTACGCACACGCTTACGGAATGGCGAATCTCGAGCCCCGTACGCCGGCGAGCGCCGACATGCGTTATGCGATCGGCTCTATCAGCAAGCAGTTCACCGCATCCGCGATCCTCCTGCTGGCACAGGACGGCAAGCTCTCGCTGGACGACCCGGTCTCGCGCTTCGTGCCCGGGCTGACGCGCGGCAACGAGGTGACTGTGCGCGAAGTGCTGTCACACACTTCGGGCTACCAGGACTTCTGGCCGCAGGATTACGTGATGCCAATGATGCTGAAGGCGGCCACACCGCAGAGCATCGTCGACCGCTGGGGCAAGCAGCCGCTGGACTTTGACCCGGGCACACGGTGGCAGTACAGCAACACGAACTACACCATCGCTGGAATGATTGTCGAGAAAGCCAGCGGCGTGCCGTTCTTTCAGTTCGTGCGCACGCGCATCCTCAACCCCGTGGGTCTGGCGAGCGCAAGCGACTTCGACGCCAGTCCCACCGCAGCCAATGCCACCGGATATCTCCGTTACGCGCTCGGCCCGCTGCGCCAGGCGCCGGACGCGGGCTCCGGATGGATGTGGGCGGCAGGCGAGCTGGCGATGACGGCGTCCGACCTGGCGAAATGGGACATATCACTCATTCGCCACAGCCTGCTTTCTCCCGAATCGTACCACGCGCTGGAGAGCGAGGTGCCCTTGAAGAACGGCGCCGGCACCGGCTATGGCCTCGGCGTAGACGTCGCAATGCAGTCGGGCCGGTTTCTCGTGGAGCACAGCGGCGAGGTTTCGGGCTTTACGGCTGAGAACATGGTATTTCCCGACGACAGTGCTGCCGTCGTGGTGCTGACGAATCAGGATGCTGCGCCGGCTTCAGGCGCGATCGCCCGGCAGATTTCACAGCTGCTGTTCGCGACCGAAGACGCTCTGACGCAGAGCCGCACGGCACAGGCGAAAAGCATTTTCGAGGGACTGAGACAGGGAAAGATCGACCGGTCGCTCTTCACGTCGAACGCCAACGCGTACTTCAGCGATCAGGCCCTCGCGGATTTTGCGTCGAGCCTGGGGCCGCTCGGATCGCCAACCACCTTCGTCCAGACGGGACAGTCGAAGCGGGGCGGGATGGTGGCGCGCAGCTACCGGGCTACGTTCGCCGGCCGCGCACTGCGTGTCTGGACCTTTGAAACGCCGGACGGGAAGCTGGAGCAATACCAGGTGGCGCCGATCGGATAGCCGGCATCCTTGCATGCCACAGAAACACAGAAACACAGAAAGCCACGCAGCGCTGCGAATAGTCCGGCCCGCAGGGAAACCCTTTTCTTTTCATTGTTAACTGCGACTGCACCCGCGGCTTACCTATGGCCCCGGGTGCAGTTCACAAAAGAATCAAGCAGTTTTCGGTGTTTCTGTGTTTCTGTGGCAGCAGGTTACCAGATCTTCACTCGGTCTGCCGGCGCGACGTACATCTTGTCGCCGGGGTGAACGCCGAACGCCTGGTCGAACGCATCATTGTTGATGAGCGGTACGTATGCCCGGTACATACCGGGTGAGTGGGGATTTGTCAGCAGCTGCTGGCGCAGCGCTTCATCGCGGAACTTGGTGCGCCAGATCTGCGCGAATCCGATGAAGAAGCGCTGGTCTCCTGTGAAGCCGTCAATCACCGGCGCTTCCTTGCCGCCGAGCGAGATGCGATAAGCGCGGTACGCCTGGGCAAGGCCGCTCAGGTCGCCGATGTTCTCTCCCATCGTCAGGCCGGGATTGATGTGGAGGTCATCGATTGGATTAATCGCCTGGTACTGGGCGCCAAGCTTGGTGGTGCGCGCCTCGAACGCTGTGGCATCGCTCGCCGTCCACCAGTCGCGGAGATTCCCCGATCCATCCGACTTGCGTCCCTGATCGTCGAAGCCGTGACCGATCTCATGGCCGATCACCGCGCCGATTGCGCCGTAGTTGACGGCATCGTCGGCCTCGACGTTGAAGAAGGGTGGCTGAAGGATGGCCGCGGGAAAAACGATCTCGTTGTTGGATGCGTTGTAGTACGCGTTCACGGTCTGCGGCGTCATTCCCCACCGCGTGCGATCCACCGGCTTGCCGAGACGGGTGATGACATCGTTGTGCTGGAACTCCTCGGCGCGCATGGCGTTGCCGAACAGATCACCGCGCCTGACCTGGAGCGCTGAAAAATCGCGCGGTTTATCGGGGTAGCCGATCTTTACCGTGAAGTGGGCCAGTTTATCCTGCGCTTGTGTCTTCGTCTCGGGGCTCATCCATTCGAGACTGTCGATTCCCACGCGGTACGCGGCGAGAATGTTCTTCACCAGAGCGTCCATCCGCGCCTTTGCCTCGGGCTTGAAGTAGCGCGCGACGTATAGCTTTCCGGCCGGCTCGCCAAGGATTCCCTCGACGCCATCTACACCCCGCTTCCACCTCACTGCCATTTCCTGCTGGCCAGAGAGCGTGCGGCCGCGGAAATCGAATCGTGCCCGCCCGAATACGGCGGGGAGCGCATCGGCGTAGTTGTCCAGAAGCTTGAACGTCAGGTACTCTCGCCACGTCGCTACGGGAGTGCGGGAAAGGACAGAATCCATGGCGCGCACGTAATCCGGCTGCCGCACGACGACGTCGGTGACGTTCGTCAGGCCGGCCGCCTTGAGGTACCCCGGCCAGCTGTACGTCGGAGTCAGCGCCGCCAGCTCCGCCGCCGTCATCTTGTTATAGGTGGCGTTGCGGTCACGGTTATGTGCGCGGTCCCACTGCGGCGTAGCGATCTGAGTCTCCAGCGCCACGATCCTCGCTGCGGCACCGGCCGGATCGGGCCTCCCGGCAAGCGTGAACAGCTGCGTGATGTAACTGCTGTACGCCGCTCGCGTCTCTTTCGTCTTCGCGTCCTGCCGCAGGTAGTAGTCGCGGTCCGGCATGCCCAGTCCTGACTGACCGACCTGGACGATGTTCGCGTCGGAGTGTTTGGGATCCTGCCCGACGCCAACACCGAGTGGTGTCTGCACGCCGATCCGGGCGAAGTGAGCGAATGTGGCGGGGAGCTGAGCCGTTGTCCGGAGAGCCGCGATCGTCCGCAGCTCGCCGGTGAGCGGCGTTATTCCGATTTTCTCGACGCGCGCGCTATCCATGAAGCTGGCGTACAGATCACCGACTTTCCGCTGCTCGGTGCCCGCGGCAGCGTTGGATTTTGCGGCATCTTCCAGAATGCTGTGCAGCGCATCACGGCTCCGCTCGCGGAGCTCATTGAATGCGCCCCAGCTCGAAGCGTCGGCCGGTATGTCGGTGCGCTTCAGCCAGGTGCCGTTGACGAAGCGGAAGAAATCATCCTGGGGCCGCACCGACCGGTCGAAGTTGGTTGTGTCGAATCCCAGTGCGTGGCCGGCCTGGGCCTGGGCTGACGGGGCGAACAGCGTTGTTGCAATTGCTAGAAGACCGCCGACCATGACTCGGTCGGTCGCTCTGCGGAAATTCCCAGCCATGTTGCGCTCCTCGAAGTTTTGGGGTGCAAGGACCTTTCCCCGGCACCCGACAAGATTTATCGCGGGATTTGCTTATGTCCAGACTGCGAGGCGCCCAGTAGCAGGAGCGAATGCCAGATCGGCCTATCGCCGTTTCTTGCTCTTCGCTGCCGGATTGTAGTCGGCGAACTTTTTTTCCGCCTCCTCCATCTCCGCTCTCAGCTTCTCGAAGCTCTCGTAGCGTGCGCGGGACACGTCGCCTCGCTTCACCGCCTCGAGAACAGCGCATCCCGGCTCGACGGAATGGGTACAGTCGTTGAACCGGCAGCTCTCGAGATAGGGCCTTAGCTCGGGAAAGCACCCGTCGAGATCCTCGGACGGCATGCCCCACATGCCCACCTCCCGCAATCCCGGCGTATCGACCACGTAGCCGGCGTCAGGCAAGGGATGCAGAACAGCTCCAACGGTCGTGTGGCGCCCCTTGTTCACCGACTCGCTTATTTCGCCGACGCGGAGATTCAATCCTGGATACATCGAGTTCATCAGCGACGACTTCCCCACGCCGGAGGGCCCGCTGAGGACGGATGTTCGCGACGCCAACGCGGCGTGCAGCTCATCGAGGCCGATGCGCTGTTTTACACTGGTGTAGTGAACAGGGTAACCCGCGCGCACATAGTCATGGAAACGCTTCTCGGTCTCTGCCCGGTCTGCCAGCTCGATCTTGTTGATGACAACCCTTGCCTCGAGATCGTTCCCCTCGGCGATCACGAGAAACCGGTCGAGCATCCGCACATGAGGCTCGGGGTTTGCCGCCGCAAACACTACCACCACCTGGTCGACATTCGCGGCAACGATGCGCTCACCGCGGCCGGCTCCCGGCATCCGCCTGGCGAGCTGCGATTTGCGGGGAAGGATTTCCGAGATCGTCCAGCCGTGAGCGCCATCACGCTCGACCACGACTTTATCTCCGACCGTCAGCTTCAACATGTCATGGCGCTCTTTCTTCAGGCGCCCTCGAAGAGAGGCGTCGACCGTCTCTCCAGTATCTGTTCGCACGCACCAGGTGCCCCCGGTGCCATTCAGCACCACTCCGCCGTGGCTCGTCCGGCCGGCAGTCCCGGTCACTCGCCGCCTTCGTCGCGCATCGCTTCCCACCACGGGCGGCCGGCTGATGCGCGGGCGGCAATGAGATCGTCGAGTGTCTCACGAACGTCACTCAGCTTCATCGCGCCGACCTTTGCAATGGCGTCGGTCTCGGATGCCCCGTAACCGAGGTATTCCGTTTCAAGATGACCGGACGCCACCGGGTCGCCGGCGCGCCACCGGACAAACAGCAAATACGCGGCGTAAGGCCTTGCGTGCTCGTTCGTCTCGTCGGCAACGATCTCGACGCTGTACGACGCGCCGTCGTATCCCTCGAAGGCGGCCGGCCGGCTGTGCACGGCCATGTAGCCGCCGATCGTATTGGCGTCCCCACGGGAGTGATCGGCGGGAAGGAACTGGCCCATATCAGTCGCGGCGACCGACCATCTCCTTCAGCACGTTGCCGGTAATGAACGCCACATTAGCCGGCCGTTCGGCGAGTCGTCGCATGAGATACGGGTACCACTGTGTTCCAAACGGGACATAGACCCGCAGCCGGTATCCCTCCCGCACCAGCTTGTCCTGGAGATCCCGCCGCACACCGTACAGCATCTGGAACTCAAACCGGCTGGACTGGATCTGATTGTCCCGCGCGAAGCGCTTCGTTTCATTGATCATCCGCTCGTCGTGCGTGGCGATGCCGGGGTAATGCCCGTCGAGAAGCAGCGCCCGCATGCAGCGGAGATAAGACTCGTCGACATCCTTCTTGTCCTGATAGGCGACGGATGCCGGCTCCCGGTACGCGCCTTTGCAGATCCGCACGCGCGCGCCGGCAGCGTTTGCCTGCTCCGCGTCGGACAACGCGCGATACATGTAGCTCTGAAGCACAATTCCGACATTGCCTCGATACGAGGGAAAAAGCCGGTTGTAGAAGATGTCCAGCGTTTTCTGAGTGTAGTCACTCCCTTCCATGTCGAGGCGAACGAACGTCTCGTGCGCGCGCGCCCGCTCGAGAATGTTCTGCATGTTGGCGACACACAGCTCCTCTCCCAGGTCGAGTCCCATCGCCGTGAGCTTGACCGACACGTTGGCATCGAGCCGTTTCTCCCTGATGCGATCGAGTATGTCGATGTACTGGCGGGCGGAATCTCTCGCCTCCTTCTCGTTGCGAACGCTCTCACCGAGCAGGTCCAGCGATGCGGCGATCCCCTTTCCGTTCAGCTTCTTCACCGCGTCGAGAGCGGCATCGAGTGTCTCGCCGGCGACAAATCGAGAGGCAAACCCCTTTGCCATCCGGTTGTGACGGACGAAGCTGAACACTTTGGGCTGGCTCGACAGGTATAACAAGGCGCTTCTAAGCATCAGTCGGTTTATGCTAACGTGAAATCGGCAGTGGCTCGTTCATCACTCGCAGAACGGGATAGGCCGCGCCCGACGTGAGCGCGTTGTCGAAGAAATTCCAGTCTACGAGACCGTCGTCGCTCTGCGGCTCGAGCAGATATATGGCGAGGATGCCAAGGGGCTGGCTCGTGTGAACAATGTAGGTGCCGGCGCCAAGCTCGCGCGCTTCGCTCATCCACCGCCCCGCGACTCGCGCCTCGCGATGCCCCTGGAACGGCCGCGTGGAAATAATGGTCGAGTCGACGATGAATCTTTCCGCGCGAGCCGATGCCGCTGCGGAAAGTGAGTCCACGACGACGCCATGGATCCGCAGAAGGTGGACGGCCTGGGTGTCCGACGCCGGTATCGCGTAGGCCACGGGCGGAGCGGCGAAGAGCGTTGGGCTGAAGCGGTCGAAGACGGGCATCTTCACCGGATGGAACCGGCCCGTGCGCCGCATTCCTTTCGGTACGCCGGCCTGGGTGCGTGCAGAATCACCAGTGCGCTCGACATCCTCGGCAATGACAGAGCCCGAGTCCGGCGCGGCGACCATCTGCGAGCGAATTGGAATGGATGCCGGCTCTGCAGCCGGCTCCTGCCACACCAGGGGACTATGACTCGTGGCGTTGGTGAGCGCGTGAATCGTCGCCGACTTCGAGGCCACAAGCCCCAGAATCTCGCTGACAAACCTGTAGGTCGACTCCACTCGCCGTCGCAGCGGGTCATGAGAGTAGGCCTCGCTCAGGATCGCGATGCGTCCGCGCAATCCGTAGTAGTTCGTGCCGAATCGCGGGCGCGAGTCGAATGTCACCCAGCCCCTGGACAGAGTGTCGTCCGAGATGAAGTCGCCATAATCGAAAGCGGGGAAGCCGGCATCCGACATTCCTTCGGCAAGTCTGGGAAGGAGATAATCCCGGGTGAACAGTCCGAGCGGCGCTGCGGGATTGAGCGGCGGCGCATATGTCAGCGCATAACCATGATAGCTGCCGTCCGTCGTGTGGAGATCCACGAACACGTCCGGATCCCATGCGTTGAACATCGCGAGCGATGCGCGCGTCTCCGGCGCCTCGGCTTTGATGTAATCGCGGTTCAGGTCGAGTCCCTGACCGTTGGCCCGCTCGCCGACAATCTCCGGTCCGTTCTGCTCGCGCCGATTCACTTCCTGTGACGCGAACTTCTCGTTGCCATCGGCGTTGTAGATCGGCACGGCGATGAGAACTATCGAGTCAAGGACATTCGGCTGGGGCGAGCTCGTAAGATCACGGAGAAGCGCCAGCAACGATTCCTTTCCCTCTATCTCCCCGGCATGGATGTTCGCCTGCACATATACAATTGCCCGCCCGAGACGCCGGGCTTCGGCCGGAGTCGCGACGCGTGGCCGCGACGCGACGACGTACGGTATCTGGCGCCCCTGACTAGTCGTGCCGATGGACCCGAACGAAAGCTCGGCCCTTCCGTGGAGCGAGTCGAGGAAGGCAATCACGTCCGAGTAGTGCGACGTCTCCAGGTAATTTGTGCGCTCGGCACGGGTGCGTGGACCAGCGGCGACCTTACCGACCGTCGCCACCCCGCCGGTGGCGCATGCCGTAACGCCCGCCACGAACACGGCGACGAGCAATGCATGAACAGCGGTCTGCTTCACACGTTCGCAGCGCGGCGCGGAAACACGATCACGACTGTGGATGGAATCGCTCGTTCCGGCGAGCCATTGCGACAAGTGATTCGGCCGGTGTGTAGCGGCCGGGGAATCGATCGTTGAGCTCTTCGAGCTGCCGCACCACCTCGGCCGCGCCAAGCGAATCCATGTAGCGGAACGGACCGCCGCGGAACGGCGGGAAGCCGAAGCCGAACACCGCGCCGATGTCTCCATCGCGGGGTGACCTGATCACGCCTTCCTCGAGACACCGCACAGCTTCGTTCAACATCGGGAGGATAGTGCGCTGCTGGATTTCCGCGGCAGCGTAGTTCACGCGGAGCGGCGGCGGCGCCCCGGTCGACGGCGGAGTCTCCCGCGCGGCCGGCGTCAGCAGTGGATAGATCGACTCGTCCACGTTTCCCTTCTTTCCTTCCTCGTCATAAAGGTAGAAACCTTTCTTCGACTTTCGCCCGTATCGGCCGGCGGCCACTACCGCCTGAACGGACTGCGCCGGTGAAAAACGGTCGCCGAACGCGTCGTGCATGATCTTGCCGGCCTTCGACGCAACATCGAGCCCCACTTCATCCACGAGCGTGATGGGCCCCACCGGGAAACCAAAAGTCACCAGCGCGCGGTCGATCGTGTCGATCGACGCGCCCTGATCGAGCAGCCGGCCGGCCTCGTTGATGTAGGGCGTGAGAATGCGATTGACGTAAAAGCCGGGGCCGTCGTTCACCACAATCACCGTTTTGCCGAGCTTCTTCCCGTAGGCAACCGCCGATGCCGTGACGTTTCTGTCGGTCTGCGGGGTGACGATCACTTCCAGCAGCGGCATCTTGTGCACCGGCGAGAAGAAGTGCATGCCGAGCACTCTTTCCGGCCGCGCCGACGCCGTGGCGATCTCGGCGATCGGAATGGTGCTCGTATTCGACGCGAAAATGGCGTCCCGCGGGAGGACCATTTCCACCTCACGCAGGACCTCGTGCTTGACCTCGAGATCCTCGAACACGGCTTCGATTACCAGGTCGACGCTGGCGAAGCCGGAGTAGTCGATCGTTCCGCCGAGGAGCGACATCATGTCCGCGAGCTCGACGCGGGTGATCTGCCTGCGCGTGAGCCGCTCCTTGAGTATCTCGCGCACCGCGGCAAAACCCTTGGCCACCCGCCCGTGATCGGCGTCGCGCATCCGCACCAGCGTTCCCTGCTGCACCGCAACCGCCGCAATGCCGGAGCCCATGAAACCCGCTCCGAGAATCCCCAGCTTGGCCACCGGATGGATTACCGGAGCGGGCTCGCCTGCTGAGACACTGACGCCGGGATCTTTCTTGAGTGCCGTGGTCGCGAAGAAAAGGTAGATGAGCTCCTTCGACACGTCGCTCATGGCAAGCTCGCCGAAGAGGCGCGACTCCTCGCGATACCCCTTGCTCGAACCGCCGCTGTAGCCGGCTGCGACTGCGTCGATGGCGGCGAGCGGCGCGGGGAAATGTCCGTGAGTCTTCTTGAGCGTTTCCTCGCGCGCTTTCTTCAACACTATCCGGCGGCCGGCGGGGTTCTCGTCGAGCAGCAGGCCGGCGACGCCATTCCGGTGGCGACTATGCTTGCGCGTCCCGTCGGCAATGTCGCGCGCCCGCTGGATCGAAATGTCACGCAGAATTGCCGGGTGAACGAGCTCGTCAATCAACCCGATCTGAAGCGCCTTTTTCGCGCGGACGTTCTTGCCGGTGAGAATCATGTCCAGCGCCGCGCGCACGCCGATCAGTCGCGGCAGCCGCTGCGTACCGCCGGCTCCCGGGATCAGGCCGAGCTGAACTTCCGGCAGGGCGAGAATGGTCTTCGGATGATCCGTCGCAATGCGGTACGATGCGGCAAGGGCCACCTCGAGTGCTCCACCCAGGCACGCGCCGTGGATTGCACAAACCATCGGCGTTCTCATCCGCTCGATCGAGTCGAGCAGCAACTGCCCGTCGTGGCTCATTCGCTCGGCGTCGGCGGCAGTTTTCAGCGCGAGAAACTCCTCGATATCGGCACCGGCGATCCAGCTGTCCTTCTTGCCGCTCAGCAGTACTGCGGCGCGGACGTTCAGATCGCGCTCGAGGCGGTCGAACAACGCGATGAATTCATCCTTCACCGCCCGGTTGAACTTGTTCACCGGCTCGTTGGGCAGGTCGATCGTGATGACGGCTACGCCGTCCTGGATCTCGGTGGCGAGTGCGTAGGGTGAGCTCATTCTCTCTCCACCACCATTGCGAAGCCCATCCCTCCCGCCGCGCACACAGTCATTAGACCGAACTGACCGCCGCGCCGCGCCAGCTCATTCAGCAGCGTCACGGTAATTCTTGCGCCCGTAGCGCCGAACGGATGCCCGATGGCGATCGACCCGCCCATCACGTTGAGGCGCGCCTGGTCCACCGCTCCAACCGGCTCGGAGAATCCGGCGCGCTCGGCCCACATTTTCGACTCGAAGCCCCGTAGGTTCGACAGCAACTGGGCGGCGAATGCCTCGTGCATCTCCACCAGGTCGATGTCCTTCAACGTGAGCCCGGCCCGATGGAGCGCCACAGGCGCTGCCAGAACGGGCGCCTGCAGCAGCTGCTCGCCCGGATCGAGTGCAGCGTACGCGTACGAGCGGATGAATCCCAGCGGTGCGTAGCCGAGTGCGGCTGCTTTCTCCTCGCTCATCAGCAGAACGCATGCGCCACCGTCGGTGAGTGGAGATGCGTTGCCCGCCGTAACGCTGCCGTACCGCCTGTCGAACACCGGCTTGAGAGCCGCAAGCTGTTCGTAGCTGGTATCGGAGCGAATGCCGTTGTCAGTGGTGACTACGCTGTCGAAACGCGGTGGGACATAAACCGGCATCATCTCCGCCACGAGACGACCGTCCGCCGTCCCGGCTGAGGCCAGACGGTGGGAGCGGAGCGCAAATTGATCCTGCTCCTCGCGGGAGATGTGGTTGATCTTCGCCATCTTCTCCGCCGACTGACCCATTGACTCGCCAGTGGACGGCTCGGCAATCGCGGGAGCGATTGGGACCAGGTCGCGGGGACGGATTGCGCCGAGCGCTCTGATTCGGCCGGCAAGAGATTTTGCTTTCGACGCCTTCACGAGGGCGTCGGCAAACCCCTGAGCATGCAGAATGGGAACGTTCGACAGCGATTCGGCTCCGCCGGCAATCGCCACGCTGGCGTGACCGAGAGCGATCTGGTCTGCAGCGTCGGTAATTGCCTGGTTGGAGGAGGCGCAGGCCCGGCTCACGCTGAATGCCTGGACTCCTTTCGGAAGCAGCGGCATGAGTGATACTTCCCGGGCAATGTTCGGAGCCACCACCGATGGGATGACCGTCCCGAAGACGAGCATCTCCACCTCAGACCCCGTCAGATTGGTGCGCTGAATGAGCTCGGCAACGCAGAGCTTGCCAAGCTCAATCGCAGACACGGACTTGAACGCCGTGCCCGCCCTCGTGAAAGGTGTTCGAACTCCGGCCACGATTGCTACCCGCCGTCCATTCCCGAAAGTTGCCATTACAGGGAAGTTAGACGGGGCTGGGGTATCTTTCTAGGATGCGCACCACCTTGGAGGGACGTCGCTTCGACTTGCTCGTGATCGGCGGAGGGGTCACTGGAGCTGGTGTCGCCAGAGACGCAGCCATGCGCGGCCTGCAGGTCGCGCTCGTGGAAAAGGACGATTTTGCGAGCGGAACGTCGAGCAAATCCTCGCGATTGGTGCACGGCGGAATCCGCTATCTCGAGCACCGCCAGTTCGGAATGGTGCGGGAGAGCGTGCGGGAGCGAGAGACCCTCTTGCGCATCGCTCCTCACCTGGTGCACCCGCTCGAATTCACCTGGCCGGTGTATCGCGGGGCGCGAATCTCGCGACTCAAGCTGCGCGTGGCGCTGGGAGTGTACGACTCCCTTGGCGGAAGGTTCTGGTCGCGGTCGCACCGCATGCTGTCGAGAGACGGTGTTCTCGCGCATGAGCCAGCCCTCGGAAGGGATGGCCTGAAGGGAGGCGCCGTCTATCAGGATGCTGCCACGGACGACAGCCGGCTGACGCTGGCCAACGCGCTCAGTGCCGAGGCATTCGGCGCCATAACGCTCAACCACACCGAGGCACTTCGACCGGTTTCCCGGGATCGCAGCGAATGGATCGTGGATGTCCGCGATAAGCTCACCGGGATGGAATCAGAGGTTCGGGCGACCGTGATAGTGAACGCCACCGGACCGTGGCGGCTGAATCTCGAGCGGCGCTGGCCACAGCGGACGGCACAACGCCGGGGCAGCAAGGGGGTGCATATCGCCGTTCCGTCGGAGCGAGTGGGCAACCGGGCAGCCGTGACGATGATTTCGCCCGAAGACGGCAGGGTCATGTTCGTCCTTCCCGGCACGCGGCGTACGATCATTGGAACGACCGACACGTGGACTGAAGAGGTACCGGATGACGTGCGGGCTTCCGAGTCGGACATCGCATACCTGCTGAAGTCAGCGAATGCCTGCTTTCCGGACGCCCGGCTCAGTGAGACAGATGTGATCAGCGCGTGGGCGGGCATCCGGCCGCTGGCCGACTGGGAGGCCTCCAGCAACCCTTCAGAGGTGTCACGCGAGCACCGAATCGCCCGCAATGGTGCCGGCATGATAACCGTGAGCGGGGGCAAGCTGACCACCTACCGCGCAATGGCTGCTGAGATTGTGGATGCGGTGGAGCGCGAGCTGGGCAGAAAGCCGTCGCACTGCAAGACGGCCGAGACCGTACTCGCCGGCGGCGAGCGTGAGGTGGAAATCGCGTCGCTCATTCGCGCCGATGCGACTCTGGGCAATCTGATCGTGCCCGGGCTGCCATACACGATGGCCGAGCTGCGCTACGCCGTCCAGAACGAGATGGCCGTCAATCTGAGCGACCTGTTGATTCGCCGCACTCGCGTGGCGCATGAAACGCCGGATCACGGAGCAGCCGCGCTCGAGTCGGTCGGCAGCCTTGTCGCGCCACTCCGGAAGTGGAGCGCCGACAGGCTTCGCCAGGAAATGGGAGCTTACGACGTCGAGGTGGAGCGGATCTTCGGCGTGGCCCCTGGCGCAGTTTAGGCGCTGTCCTTGCGGCAGACGGCGTCTTTGCCGCCGAATCGACTACGGCTGATGGATTGTCTTCAGCTCCACGATCCTGAGCTTCCGCGTCTTGGCGGGCAACCGCAGAATAGTGATCTCGCCAACGGATCGTCCCACCAGCGACAGGCCGATTGGTGAAGACATGCTCACGTGTCCATCCTCGAACTCCACAGAATCGCCGAATACCAGGCTGAATGCTTCGTGCTCGCCGCTTTCCTCATCCTTCACTACCACGCGCGAGCCAAGCCCCACTTTGTCGGCGGGAATCTGATTGATGTCGATGCTCGACAGCTTGCTGAGCCGCTGGCGCAGCTGGCCAAGCCGCGCCTGGACGAGCTGCTGACGCTCAAGGGCCGCCTTGTACTCGCTGTTTTCGCGTAGATCGCCCATTTCGACCGCTCGGCGTATCTCGCGTGGCAGCACGACGTTCAGCTCGTACTGGAGCTTCTCGACCTCCTCGCCGAGCTTTGCCTTGAGTTCTTCAATCATCGTGGGGTACGTCCGGTGATGCGGGACAAAAGCCGAGCGTCGTTCCCTGGGGAACGACGCCCGTTATCTGAAGCTAGAGACTGTCCCACACTCTCGCAATCGCTACGCCATCACGAGCCGCCGCGCCGCCCGGCTGCGAAAATCAGTCGGTGGGGGCGGGCTCGCGGCGCTCCCGCCCTCCCCGGCGCTCCGGCTTGCGGGTCTGCGATTCGTACGCGCGGATCACCGTAGAGGCGGCCTCGACGGGATCGTCGGTGAGGACCATGAGGTCCATGTCGCCCGGCGAGATCTTCCGTTCCGCCAGAACGCGCGACTGTAACCATCTCAGCAGGCCCGCCCAGTAGTGGCGGCCGAAGAGGATCACCGGAAACTGGTAGATCTTGCCAGTCTGGATGAGGGCCACCGCCTCGAACAGCTCATCGAGCGTCCCAAAGCCCCCGGGAAAGATGATGAAGGCCACTGAATACTTGATGAACATCGTCTTCCGCACGAAGAAGTAGCGGAATTGAATCAGCGTATCGACAAAGGGATTCGCGCCCTGCTCGAAGGGCAGCTCGATGTTGCAGCCGATCGAATGTCCTCCGGCGAGCCGTGCGCCTTTGTTGGCGGCCTCCATGATGCCAGGGCCTGCGCCGGTGATGATCGCGAAGCCGGCCTCCGCCAGCAGGCGGGCGACTTCCTGCGCCGCGATGTAATACGGATCCTCCGGAGATACCCGGGCAGAGCCGAAGACGGTCACACCTTTGTCGACCGCTGCCAGTGTATCGAACCCTTCGACGAACTCCGACGTGATGCGCATCACGCGCCAGGGGTCGGTCTTGGTGAAGCTCTCGCCAGGCGCGGGTGCCTGGAGGAGCTTCTCGTCCTCCGTCATCGGCTCGGTGTAGTCACGGATTGCGTCGTCGATGACGCGGGTTGCGCCCGCCTGCCTGGCGGCCGTCATCTGTGATGGCGGCGTGCGCCCCGCCATCATGTGTCCTTCTTCTGTCCGCTCCTTCAGGCCGGCGCGGGCGCCTTCCTCGGCCGAGGCCTGCATCGCCGGATCGAACTTCTTCCCCGTTGGTGTCCGCGCCTGTTTTCGCCGCGTTCGCGGCCCGGCTGCTCTCGCAACGGTATCTTTCTTATTCTTCATGACTTCCAGTTATGGGCGCCTGCTCGCCTCGGCGGCCTTTCCGCGTGCGCGGGCGCTCGCAAGATGCGTGCGGAAACATCCCACTCGCCAGATGATCGTGTGTCAGTCGTTGTAATCGTTGCCGATGGGGCACGCCCCGATACGCTCGCCGCTGCCATCGACAGCGGGTCGCTGCCCTCTCTTGCCCGGCTCCGGGCGGAGGGCGGGTTTCATACGGTGACTTCCGCCTTTCCCTCGGTTACCGGGCCGGCCTACGCGCCATTCCTCATGGGCCGTTATCCGGGACCGGCCGGCCTCCCCGGTCTGCGATGGTATGACCGCAGCCGTACCGTATCCAGGCTTCCGGGACACTCGCGCAGCTACGTTGGACCAGAGATGCGCCACGTCGACAGCGACCTCGATTCATCGACGCCGACGATCTTCGAGCTCGTTCCCAGGAGCATTGCCGCCCTGAACGTCATTGGTCGTGGTCTGGCAAACCGCAATCGCATTGGGCGCAGCCCGCGGTTTGTTACGCGTGCGGCGCTGACACATTTCGCTGGCAACGTCAGAGGATGGCTGGCGATAGATCGAGACATCGGAAGCGCGGTCGCGCAGCAGATCCGGACGAAAAATCCGGACTTTGTTTTCGCTGCCCTAACCGGCATTGACAAGACATCGCATTCCGGCGGTCACGATGCGTCGATCGTCATGGACGCGCTGCGCATTGTCGACGCCACCGTTGAGGAGATTCGCGACGACGCCGAACGCGCGGGCAGCTGGGACGACATGCACCTCTGGGTGGTGAGCGACCATGGGCACTCACCCGTAGCCGGCCACGAGGATCTCGTGGGGCTGATGCGCAGCCTCGGCCGCCGCGCCATTGCCCACCCGTGGGTCTACTCGATGTCCGCCGACGTTGCCGTGATGGTGAGCGGCAACGCGATGGCCCACATCTATCTCGACCTGGCCGAGCGCGAGCGGCCGTGGTGGCCGTCGCACGATTCGGGCTGGAATGAGATTGCCGAGCTGCTGCTCACCCGCCAATCGGTGGACTTGATGATTCTTCCCCGGTCGCCAGGTGAGTGCGAAGTGCACGGGCGGGCGCGGGGATATGCGCTCATGACCTGGGAGCACGACAGGATCTCGTACCAGCCGGTAACCGGTGATCCACTGCAGATAGGAGAGCGCCGCGAGCTCGACAACGCCGCGGCCTACGAGGCGTGCATCGCCAGTGACTACCCCGACGCGCTGGTGCAGATCGCGAACCTCGCCGGCGCGCCCAGGTCAGGTGAGATCATCCTGTCCGCCACACGCGGCTGGGATTTTCGCGCGCGCTATGAGCCCATTCCGCACCTGTCCTCGCATGGAGCGCTCCATCGCGAGCATATGCTCGTGCCACTCCTCGTGAACCGGCCGGTGGCGGGACTTCCTCGGCGAACAGTAGACGTGATGCCCAGCGCCTTGAGAGCACTGGGCATCGATATCCCTGGCGGATTGGACGGCAAGCCGTTCAACTGACCGGCGCCGGCGGTGTCATGCGGGAACTAGGGGACGACCACCTGCGCCGTCATGCCAGCGTGAATGGTGCAGTGCAGGTTCCAGGTACCCGATTCATTGAACGTTCGCGACACGGTCCCCGAAGAAATTGACCCGATGTCCGTTACGCCCGTTGAGCGTGGAGCATCGAACACAATGTTGTGAGTCACACCCGAGCTATTGGTGAACGAGACCACAGTTCCCTTCGCCACGCTCAACTGCGACGGGTCGAAGCTGGCGCCCTGCATGCACAACGTGTTCGCCGCGCAGCCACCCGACGGCGGAGGTGGAGGCGGGGAGACGATGCCGATGCTGCCCCCGCCTCCGCCGCAGGCCTGAAACACCGCCAGCGCACCGAGCAACCCCAACAGACCAATCTTCCGCATTGAGCATCCTCCCTGGCGGATCCGAGCCGCCGATGAACGCGGTGCGCCAGAGCGCCGACCCCCGTCGTAGCCGAGCGCGCGCCTGCTGTCTGAAGCTATTGCGCGTACATCAAGGTCGGTATGCCGTTCACCGCGGTCTGGCGGTTGTTCGCCGATTACAGCACGAACTCCACCGGAATGTGAGGAGTTGTCGCGTCTGCAAGCTTTTCCGCGTCCCAGTTCGTGAGGCGCACGCATCCGTGTGAGCTCGCCAGGCCAATTGTCTCCGGCGTGGGGGTTCCGTGAATTCCCACGTGCTCCTTGGAAAGCGCGATCCATACGGTTCCGACCGGCGAATTCGGGCCGGGTGGAAGCCTGGCCTTTGGCTTGGAATGGGGAACGTCAGAAAAAAGAGTCGGGTCGTAACGGAAAGTCGGGTTGCGCGATACGGCCGTGACTTCCCAGTTGCCGTCAGGCGACGGATCGTACATCGAGCCAAGGGTGGACGGGAAGTGGAACACGATCGAGCCGTCCGCGGCAAGCGCCTGGACGTAGTTGCCGCTCTTTGAGATGTGAATCCGGGCGATCGATTTCTGAAACAGGTCCGGCCCGCGCTCAACGGACGGCACGAACAATTTCTCTCCCGCGGTGAGCGACGCGAAACTGATCTTCGGGTTGAGCTTCTCGAGCAGCTCGGCGGTGGTGTGGAATCTCTCTGCGAGAAGCTCCAGCGGCGACGAGTAGCAGAGACACGCCAGCTTCGCCTGCTCGTAGACGTTGTGCGGAATTGGCACAAAAGGGCCTTTCAGCGATTCCCTGTCGACCGTGAATTCAGTGATCACATGATCGGTTCCGGCAACCGCCGCGAGGCGCGTGTATGTCTCCGCGTCGAGCACTCCCGTCGGAGGCAGTCGCTCGCTGTACTGGAACCAGTAGATCGCGATCTGGGTGGTTTTGGCGGCGCGCCCGCTGATTGCTCCAACCGAGAAGTTGGCGCGGTCGAGCAACACCTGAGCGCGGACAATGGCCGGCCCGCGCTCATACCGAAGCGTCTCTCTGGTTGGTGAGGCGTTCACCGCTTCGGGCGTAATGTCGTCGAAGTCGAGGTACCTGACTGTTGCATCGGCCCTGGCAAGCGGCTCGGCATGGGTGCCGACTCGCGGTGTCGAGCGGGGCGCCGGCACCACCACCGAAGCCCGGCGCAGCCGGTCGCGGTCAGCCGCCATGCGCCAGACGCTCGAGTCCAGTGAGATCGCAGCCACCTCGTCCGGCGACACCTCCGGAATGGGAATCGACACCCGCGGTCGTGCACAGCCTGCGGCGGCCAGTCCGGCAAGAAGTACGAGACTTGAACCAAGCGCTCTCATGAGCTAATCCCCGGAGGAGGACGTTCACGAAGCGTACCAGTCACGGTCTCTCGCGATGACGGAATGACTCCCTGTAGCACCACCCGCCAGTCACGGCCAGAAGCGGCGACGGCAACCACGTACGCGTCCGAGTGATCGACGAGGCAAACCACGGGGAGCTCCTGGCTGACATCGGACGTCAAATCGGACTCACGCCCGCTCTGAAGAACGCGCCACACGCTCGAGCCAAGCGCTTTGGCGAATGCCTCACGCTTCACCCAGCACGACAGAAATTCACGGTCGCGCAGTCCCGCTGGAGCGGTGGCGACGACGCTGGATTCTTCCGGGGACAAATAACGACGGGCTAGTTCCGCCGCGCGTGGCATTGGACGCAGGTGCTCGAGATCTACTCCCACCGGCCGCGATGCTGCCACAGCGTATACCGCGAGCCCCCCAGAGTGAGAAAGATTGAAGTGCACTTCGCGATTTCCGGCAAGCACAGGCTTTCCATTGCCCTCGGTTTCAAAGCGAAGACCGGCGGCCGGAGTGTCGACATATCGAGCGAGCAGCTCGCGGAGCATCCCGCGCGATACTATGTACTGGCGCCGTGCATTGGCATCGTGGAAACCGGCGGCGACCCGGCTCTCTTCGGGTGACAGAAGGCCGCTGATCCGGGTCAGCTCTTCCTCGTTCACCGCCAGCCCGGTTTCCCAGAGGTGGATCTCGTCGCGACCGATTTCAATCGAGGTCAATTATGTCCACCTCGGCGAATCCATCGACGATCGTGAGACGCGCAACACTTGGCTTGAGGTCGAACCTCCGCGCACCCGCTGCTCCGGGATTCACGACCAGCCGGTCATGCGAGCGAGTGACAAGCTGCCGGTGGGTATGGCCGTAGACGATCACATCCGCGTCGTACGCCGCGAGCAGCTTTCCCGGCGTGGGACTGCCCAGCTCATTCCCGTGACTGACATGTATGAGGAGTCCGCCGACCTCGATGCCAATTGCGGGAGGGAGGCTCGGATCGCCGGCGGGATCGGTGTTGCCATGGACCGCCCTCACGGGAGCGATGATCGCCAGCTCGTGCAGAACGTCATCACCGCCGACATCGCCCGCATGCAGAATGAACTCAACTCCGGCAAGCGCATCATGCACACCCGACCTCACCAGCCCATGGGTATCAGATATCAATCCAACGACGTGGCGGTCCGGAGTGCGGGTCATGGACTCTATATTAGCAGGTGATGACATGGGCCCGCCTTTCCCTCGCACTGGCGTTGAGATCGTTCGCCCATCCCACACTGGCGGTGGATCTGCTCCGGGTGGGATGGCGATTCAGGACGCGCGACTGGCACCGCCGCGCTCCGTTCCTGCCGCTTCCGGACACGACATACCTCCGATGGCGCATGTACACGGCCTTCGGCGACTTTGACGCGGTGCCAACGGCAGACGAAGTAGAGCGTTATGTCCGCTGGGCCACGGAAACCGCGTGACTGTCGCCGAAAGTCCGACAACTGCGGGCCGCACCAGCTCGCTCGAGTCGCTGATCAAGGCGCAGGCCTTCGGGCTGGGGTTCGACCTCGCCGGCATCACCACGCTCGGCCCTGTCGAGACCGCCGGCGCGTTTGAGGACTGGCTTTCGGCGGGCTACGCGGGCGACATGGAGTATCTGCCCCGGGGCGCAGAAAAGCGCCGCGACACGCGGCTGCCAGTTGCTGGAGCGTGCAGCGCGATTGTGGTCGGCCTCAATTACGGAGGCACCACGCTGGGTGGGCCGGTTGCGCGTTATGCGCGCGGTGACGACTACCACGACGTAATGTGGAGAAAGCTCGGCGCGCTTCACGTGTGGCTCGGGCAGCTGCTGTCGCGCGACATACCGGGCAAGGCGTATGTGGACACGGGTCCGATTCTGGAACGCGACCTCGCCCGGAAAGCAGGCCTCGGATGGTTTGGAAAGAACACCAATCTCATCAACCCGAAGCTCGGGTCATTCTTTTTCATCGGCGCGCTCCTCGTCGATCTGGAGCTGGAGCCGGACGCGCCATTCGAGGCTGATCGCTGCGGCAGCTGTACCCGTTGCCTGGATGTGTGTCCAACCCAGGCGTTCGTCGCACCCCGGGTTCTCGACGCAACCCGATGCATCTCCTATCTCACGATCGAGTCGCGAGGCGGAATTCCCCTGGAGCTTCGCGAATTGGTTGGCGGCCTCGTATACGGGTGCGACATCTGTCAGGACGTTTGCCCCTGGAACCGCAAGTTCTCGACTGAGTCACGCGAGCCGGCGTTCGCCCCGCGTGCAGCTATCGCGGCGAAGGACGCGCGCACGCTCGCCCGCGAGATCCTCACGATGACGGAGGAAGCGTTCATGGTTGCCTTCCGAGGCTCGCCAATGAAGCGGGCAAAGCTCAGTGGGCTCAAGCGGAACGCGGCAGTGGTGTTGGCCAACATTGGCGATAAGCGCGACGTTGCCCTCATCGCCGGATAAATTCCGAGGCCAATGGAAACGACAGCGAGAACGATTGAATCAGACATGCACACGGATCCTGTGCTCGGCACGACTTCCGTCGTGCGGCGCCTGTCCACGCTCGACCGATTCCTCCCACTCTGGATCTTCGCGGCGATGGCACTTGGCATCGCCCTGGGCCGCACGTTCCCGGGGCTGGGTGCCGCGCTCGACCGTGTACAGGTGGCCGGAGTATCGGTGCCTATAGGGATCGGGCTCCTGTGGATGATGTATCCCGTGCTCGCCAAGGTTCGTTACGAGACCATCGGCGCTCACATCGCGGACCGAAAGCTCCTTGGTACCTCGCTCGTGCTCAACTGGATCATCGGACCGGTCGTCATGTTCACGCTGGCGTGGTTCTTCCTCCCCGACCTGCCGCACTACCGGAACGGACTCGTTCTGATCGGACTCGCGCGATGCATTGCGATGGTGCTGGTATGGAACTCTCTGGCGCGGGGTTCGGCCGAGCTCGCCGCGGTACTGGTGGCGCTCAACTCGGTCTTCCAGGTCCTCACATACTCCGTGCTCGGGTGGCTCTTTCTCACGGTCGTCCCGACCTGGCTCGGCAGTGACAGTACGGCGTTGCACGTCTCGATGTGGCAGATCGCGAAGAGCGTACTGATCTTCCTCGGCATTCCGCTCTTCGCTGGGTTTCTCACGCGCCGCACGCTGGTCGCCCGCCGTGGAGAGTGGTGGTACGACAACCGCTTCATTCCGCGCATCGGGCCAACGGCACTCCTCGGCCTGCTGTACACCATCGTGCTGATGTTCGCGATGCAGGGGACACGCATTCTGCAGTTGCCGGTGGACGTGCTCCGGATCGCGATCCCGCTCGTCGTCTACTTTTTCATCATGTTCGGCGTTGCGTTCGCGCTTTCCATGAAGCTCGGCTTCAGCTATCCGGAAACGGCGTCGCTCTCGTTCACGGCGGCAGGCAACAACTTCGAGCTGGCCATCGCAGTGGCCATCGCGACGTTCGGCATTGCGTCCGGCGAAGCGCTCGCGGCGGTGGTCGGTCCGCTCATCGAAGTGCCGGCGCTGATCGGACTCGTGTACGTATCGCTATGGGCAGGTCGCCGGTTTTTTTCGCCGGTACTCAGCGCGCAATCTTGAAGTTGAACATCGGCGTTCCCAGCGCCCCCATGAGGCGGAGCCAGATGGGAAGTATCATCTCGGCTCCCCGTGCCGTCGTGATGTCGCCCAGATCGATAACGTGGCGGCCTCGCTCACCCGAAACGCACGCGAGCGCGACCTGCTTCTTGATCGCGCTCGCACGTGCGCCGCGAGTACCTACTGAGCGGGCTTCTTTGCGGTCGGGGGCAGCAGACCGTTGAGGCGCAAGTAGATCGCCGACTGGCTGTAGTGGTCAGCCCAGTCTGCAGTGGTGAGCGTCATCGTGGCGGCACGTGACATAGAGCGGCCGAATACGGGAAGCGATTCCCCGAGCTTCGAGTCGTCGAGTCCAGCGAGCGCCTGATCGCAAAACGCAAAGGTCTCTTTCAAACGGGCGACGAGCGCGTCCTTGCCGGCCGTGGCCGCGACCTTGGTGCGAGTGGGTGCCTTCAATCCGCCGATCGTCCCACAGAGGTAATCGTTGCCACCGCTCAGATGCACCACGATGTCGGCAAAGCTCATCTGGGCGGGCGTCGGCTTGTAGTTGTACTTCGCCGCCGGGAATTCATCGGCTGCGGCCATCAAATTCTTTCCGGCCGAAGCAGCTTCGTCACGGAACGCCTGCGCAACCGGATTTGCCGTCTGCGCCGACGCGACTCCTGAGAGCAGCGTAAGGGCGAGAGCAGCAGAGGAGACGCGGATGAACATCTGTGGAAACTCCATTTGAGTGGTGGGCGGGCAAGCACAATTCTGAGTGCAGAACGTGTCTCTGTCCAGAGAAACGGTCTCCCTCAGGTCTTCGCTACTGCGTCCTTCACTCCATAGAACGCCTGGGCCATCCGTCCGATCGACCGATTGTAGTAAAGGATGGCGAAAATGCCCACCGCCGCCACGGCCAGAACAGCCGGGTTCAT
>DATBZT010000027.1:0-5865 GCA_036513055.1 Gemmatimonadaceae bacterium
GATCGTGTGAGAATGGAGCAGGTCGCTCTGGATGAAGGCGTGTTCATCAGGTCCATGGCCACCCGTGGCTCACTTGGCGGACTGGCGGCAGCTACCCGGGAGGTTGCCGACGTGCTCGACGCGTTCGGCTTCGACCGGATCATCATCGAGACTGTCGGCGTCGGGCAGTCGGAGCTGGACGTTGCAAGGACTGCGGATTCGACGGTGGTTGTCCTCGTCCCCGAGTCGGGCGATTCGATCCAGACTCTGAAAGCGGGCGTCATGGAGATAGCTGACATCTTCGTCGTCAACAAATCGGACCGTCCTGGCGCAGACCGCCTGCGCAACGACATCGAGCTGATGCTCGGGCTCAGACGAGGTGTGGGATATGGAAGCGTTCCTGCGCATCACGGAATCGACCTCAATCGGGCAATGAATCCAGCGCGTGAGGCGCGCGAGGCATCGCGCAACGACAGCGCAAACGCATGGACGCCACCCGTTCTCCGCGCCGTTGCGGCGAAGGACGAGGGCGTTTCCGAGCTTGTCGAGTCGCTGGACAGGCATTTCGGTTATCTTGAGAAAAGCGGCGCTCTGAGAGACAAGCGGAGGCAGCGGCTGGTGGAAAGAGTGATCGACGCTGTCGATCGCAGGATGCGCTTGCGACTCTGGAAGGACGAGCAGGCAAGCGGCTGGCTTCAGTCGAGAATTCCGGAGCTCGAGTCCGGGACCACGACGCCGTACACGGTGGCGGACGAGCTGCTGGAAGCGCACGGGCACCTTGTAACACGGGCGGAGCATTGACCTCAATCGATAGCCGGCGGGGAAAACCAACGACCGATCTGGAATCCGTCCGGGAAGAAAACGAGCGCCTGCGCGCAGAAATCGCCGAGTGGAAACGAACGTTCGACGCGGCAGAGAAGCGTGACATTGCGTTCACGAACTCCGCGCATGAGGTGGCTCCGCTGTATACGGCACTCGATGTGTCGCCTGAAGACAGCGTGAACCTTGGCGCTCCTGGAGTCTATCCCTACACCCGTGGAATCCATCCCAGCGGGTACCGCGGAAAACTCTGGACGATGCGCCAGTTTGCCGGCTTCGGCAGCGCTCGTGACACAAACGAGCGGTACAAGTTCCTGCTTGCACACGGCCAGACCGGCCTCTCCGTCGCGTTCGATTTCCCGACGCTGATGGGATACGACTCGGATCATCCGAGGTCCGAGGGTGAAGTGGGGAAGTGCGGCGTCGCGATATCGAGCCTTGCCGACATGGAGCTGCTGTTCGAGGGCATACCGCTCGATAAGGTGTCGACATCGATGACCATCAATGGGCCGGCGGTCATCCTTTACTGCTTCTACATCGCCGCCGCTGAAAAGCAGGGTGTCGAGTCCGCCGCACTCCGGGGCACGATTCAGAACGACATCCTCAAGGAGTACATGGCGCAGCACGCGTGGTGCTTTCCAATCGAGCCTGCGCTCAGGCTCATCGTGGATTGCTTTGCCTGGTCGGCCACGCACGTTCCGCAATGGAATACCATTTCGATTTCGGGCTACCACATTCGCGAGGCAGGAGCGACAGCCGCGCAGGAGCTCGCTTTCACGCTCGCCGATGGATTCACTTATGTAGAGCGGGGAATCGCGCGCGGCCTCGATGTTGATTCGTTCGCGCCGCGCCTGTCATTCTTCTGGGACATTCACAACGACTTCTTCGAGGAGATTGCAAAGCTCCGCGCGGCGCGGCGGATCTGGGCGCGCCACATGAAGGAGCGGTATGGTGCGAAAGACCCGCGTTCACTCGTGATGCGCTTCCATTCCCAGACGGCCGGTGTCACGCTCACTGCCCAGCAGCCGATGAACAACATCGTCCGCGTCGCCTACCAGGCGATGGCGGCAGTGCTTGGCGGAACACAGTCTCTGCATACGAATTCGATGGATGAGACCCTCGCCCTGCCCACCGAGGAGTCGGTTCAGGTGGCACTGCGCACTCAACAGCTGCTGGCGTATGAAACGGGAGTCCCGAATGTGATCGATCCGCTCGGCGGGTCCTACTATGTCGAAGCGCTGACGTCGGAGCTCGAGGAAGAAGCTGAGTTGTTGTTCACGCAGATCGAGGAGATCGGCGGCGTGGTGGCAGGGCTCGAGACTGGTTGGCTGCAGCGCAAAATTGCAGAATCGGCGGCGCGGCAGCAGTGGGAGATCGAGCAGCACCGGCGCGTGATCGTCGGCGTCAATGAGTTTGTCACCGACGAGCCCGAGCTCACAATTCCTCTGCTCACGATCGGTGACACTGAGGCGGAGCAGCGCGAGCGCCTCGCGCATCTTCGGAGCTCCCGCGACGGCGATCGGGTGACAAAGTCGCTCGACGCGCTGCGGGCTGCCGCCCGCTCGAACGAGAACATGATGCCACACATCCTCGAGGCGGCTCGCGCCTACGCCACTCTTTACGAGATCCGTGCCGCCATGGAAGAGGTGTTTGGCGCGTATCGTGAGCCGGTGTTCTTCTGAGTCGTAAGCCGGAGTGGTGGGAACGTTATTTCGATTCGCAGTATCTCCAGGAATACGATCCGATCTTTACGCCCGAGCGCGCCCGCCGCGAGACGCGCCGCGTGATCGAAGTGCTCGGCCTGCCGGTTGGATCCCGCGTTCTCGACGCGCCGTGTGGTCAGGGCCGCCACGCACATCTGCTGGCTGAGGCGGGGTTTCGCGTGGACGGCATCGATTTCTCACCTCACCTGCTGGAGCTCGCGTCTGCGCGAGGCACCGGCCCATCGCTGCATTACCGCCGCGCCGACATGCGAAAACTTCCCTCCGGATGGACCGGCCGGTTTGACGGAGTGGTGAATCTGTTCACGTCGTTCGGGTTCTTCGACAGTCCGTCGGATGACGCGAAAGTGATCGCTCAGTTTGCCCGCGTGCTCAAGCCGGGCGGTGTGCTCGTGTGGCATGGAGGCAGCAGGGACGGCGTGATGTCGCGCTTCCTGTCGCGCGACTGGTGGGAGACGCGGGACGGAACGATGGTCGCCCAGGAGCGAGCGTTCGACCCGCTTTCAGGTGTTCTCAGCATCCACTCGACTTTCAGGCGAAAGAGCGGCCGCACAAACCGTCGCGAGCACCGCATCCGGCTGTATACGGCAACCCGCCTCGCCGAACTGTGTGCCCGCGAGAATCTGATCGTCGAGGAGGGGTTCGACGGATTTACCTCGCGGCCACTGACGCGGCGCTCCGGGGAGATGCTTCTCGTGGCGCGCAAGCAGTAGTGGTGCCGCGCTCCAGCCATTCCTGCTAATTTCAACGCCGATATGAGACCCATTCGAGTTCTCGTCGCAAAGCCCGGCCTCGACGGACACGACCGCGGGGCAAAAGTCGTCGCCGCTGCCTTGAGGGACGCGGGCATGGAAGTCATTTACACCGGGCTGCACCAGACCCCGGAGATGATTGCCTCCGCCGCAGTCCAGGAGGACGTGGACGTGATCGGGCTGTCGATTCTGAGCGGAGCCCACATGACCCTTATTCCGCGTGTGAAGAAGCTCGTCGCGGGCCAGGGCCGGGACGACATCCTGATAACCGGTGGCGGGATCATTCCGCGCGAAGACATGGAATCTCTCCAGGCCCAGGGCATCGGGCGCCTGTTCGGCCCGGGTACGCCGACCGCCGACCTCATCGCCTACATAAAGGAATGGTTCGCGTCGAGGGAACGCGCCGCAGCGTCACACGCGGATTCCTGAAATGACTTCCCGCCTGCGCACGCTGAGCGCCGAGCTGCGCGCGCTCGAGGCGCGCCTCAGGGAAGGCGGCGGCGCAGAAAAAATCGCCAGACTCCACAAGCAGGGAAAGCTCTCCGCCCGTGAGCGCGTGACACGGCTTTGCGACGACGGGGCCCGTTTTCTCGAGATCGGCCTCCTTGTCGCATATGACCAATACGACGGTCAGGCGCCGGCAGCAGGGGTGATCACCGGCGTCGGGATGGTTCATGGTCGAGAGGTGGTGGTGGTCGCAAATGATCCCACCGTCAAGGCGGGCTCATGGTGGCCGGAGACAATCAAGAAGATCCTGCGCGCGCAGGAGATCGCGATGCGCTGCCGCGTGCCGATCATTTACCTCGTCGACTCGGCTGGCGTGAACCTCCCCTACCAGGGCGGCGTATTCCCCGGGCAGTACGGTGCGTCGCGCATCTTCTACTACAACTCGATAATGCGTCGCTACCTGAAGATTCCGCAGCTCGCAGCGGTGATGGGACAGTGCGTTGCGGGCGGCGCGTATCTGCCGGCGCTCTCTGATGTGATTCTGATGGTGAAGGGAACTTCGTTCATGGGCCTTGGAGGCCCCAATCTGGTTAAGGGCGCCACCGGCGAGACCGTCGACTCGGAAACCCTGGGCGGAGCTGTGACGCATACCGAGATCAGCGGAGTGGCGCACTACGCTCTCGATGACGATGAGGAGTGCCTCTCCAAGCTGCGTGATCTTGTCGGCCGGCTTCCGGGCAGTGCCCCAGCTCTCCCTGATGAGGGGGATCCGTATGCGATTCGCTTCAGATCGCCTCGGGTACGCGGCCGAACGGCCTCCCGAAAGGCTGACAGGAGCGCCGCTCCCAGGACACCGCAGAGTGATGCGTTATACGATCTGCTGCCGAGCGATCACAGGATGTCGTACGACATCCATCCAATACTTTCGGCGATCCTCGACGATGGCTTGCTGGACGAATTCCAGGGCTCGCTGGCGAGAGAGATGATCTGCGGCGACGGAGCCATTTCAGGCATCCCGGTCGGCGTGATCGCCAATCAGCGTGGGCTGGTGAAGGGACGAGCCGGCGAGAAGCCGCGGTTCGGCGGAATTGTCTACGCCGAGAGCGCAGAGAAGGTCGCGTATTTCATCGACCGTTGCGACCGCGAGGGCATTCCTCTGCTCTTCGTTCAGGATGTCTCGGGTTTCATGGTGGGCCCGGAGGCCGAACACGAGGGAATAATTCGAGCAGGTGCGAGGTTCGTCGAAGCAATGGCAACGGCCCGCGTGCCAAAGCTGGTGCTGACGGTGAACCATGCCTCGGGGGCGGGATACTACGCGATGGCGGGGCAGGGCTTCGATCCCGATTTCATCTTCACGTGGCCCACCGGGAGGATGGCGGTGATGGAAGGCGAGTCGGCCGTCCAGGCGGTGCACGGTCCGGCCCTGAATGCCGCAAAGAATGCGCGCGCCGAGCCTTCGGCCGAGGTTGCGTCTGCCGCGGAGGCAATGCGCGCGGACTATGAGCATCAGCTCGATGCGCGCTACGCAGCGGCCCGCGGTTTTGTCGATGCCATCGTTTATCCCGAGGAAACGCGGGACATCCTCGCCATGGCTCTTCGCACGTCCCGCCGCAATCCGGGTCCGCATCTCGGGCCGTTCGTCCTCCCTCCACATCTCGGAGAAGACTCTTGAAGGATCTGGTCAGAGTGGCAAGCGGCCAGGGTTTCTGGGGTGATTCGCTGGAGGCACCCCGGCAGCAGGTGGAAGGCGGCCCGGTGGACTATCTCATGCTCGACTACCTGGCCGAAGTGACGATGTCCATTCTGCAGAAACAGAAGGAGCGCGATCCTTCGCTCGGCTACGCTCGCGATTTCGTCGGCGCAATCGAGAGCGTACTGCCGGGCGTGACAGAGCGGGGCGTAAAGGTGATCGCCAATGCGGGCGGGGTGAACCCTCCTGCGTGCGCGGCGGCAATTCGAAAGCTGGCAGACAGCCGCGGCGTGTCGGACAAGGTCCGGATCGCCGTCGTGACGGGCGACGATCTGCTTGGCCGGCTCGACGAGCTGATTGACGCCGGTCACTCGCTGTCGAACATGGACACACGCGAGCCGCTCGAGACAATTCGTGACCGAGTGCTTTCGGCGAATGCATACATCGGCTCGACGCC
>DATBZT010000028.1:0-15000 GCA_036513055.1 Gemmatimonadaceae bacterium
GGCGGGGACGCAGCAGACACTCTTCTAAAAGCAAACTTAGAACGGCAAGCTGAGAGCTAATAGCCTGACTTCAGTCAAGCTATTAGCTCTTAGCGTGCTGTTCTAAGTTTCCCCAACGAATCCATGTCCCTACCTCCCGACGGGTCCCGCACCTCCGACTACGCCTTCGATCTCCCCCCGGACCGCATCGCCCAAACCCCGGCGGCGCGGCGCGACGAGAGCCGCCTGATGATCGTCCACCGCGACTCCGGAACAATCGACCATGCGAAGTTCCGCGACCTGCCGAAACTCATCCCGGGAGGAGACGCGCTCGTCATCAACACCACTCGCGTCTACCGCGCGCGGCTCCTCGGAATCCGCGACTCCGGCGCGCCCGCCGAAGTGCTGCTCCTGAAACCACTCGGCGAGAACCGGTACGAGGCGATGGTGCACCCCGGAGGCAAGCTCAAGCCGGGCCGGTACGTTCACGTGAGCCCGGACCTCGAGATCGAGATACTCGAGGCAACGGAACGCCGGACGCGCGTAGTGCGGTTGAGGTCGACGCTCCCGCTTGAAAATGCAATCGAGCGTTACGGTCACACTCCGCTGCCGCCGTACATTCAGCGGCCCGACGAGGAGGTCGATTCAGAGCGGTACCAGACGGTCTACGCGCGCGAGTCGGGATCGGTGGCGGCACCGACCGCTGGTCTGCATTTCACTGATGAGCTGCTCGCCGAAATCGAGAAGCGCGGCGTGAGACGGGCAGAAGTCGTTCTCCATGTCGGCGCCGGAACCTTCAAGCCCGTCGAAGTCGAGAACCCTGCCGACCACGTGATGCACGAGGAGAGTTACTCGCTATCCGCAGAGTCGGCCGCGACCCTCAACGACGTGCGCCGTTCCGGCGCGAAGATCTGGGCGGTGGGAACGACATCGGTCCGCGTTCTCGAGAGCGCTGCCGGCACCGGCGGAGAATTCGCCGCGCGGAGCGGGGAGACGCGCATCTTCATCCGCCCTCCATACGAGTTTCACGCTGTCGACCGGATGATCACCAACTTTCACCTGCCGCGCTCGACCCTTCTCATGCTGGTCGCCGCGTTTGCCGGCTACGACCTCGTCATGCGCGCTTACCGCGAAGCAATTGCCGGCGGCTACCGCTTCTATTCCTACGGCGACGCAATGGCGATCATCTAGCCATGACGCGTTTTGCTTTTTCCGTCGAATCGGATTGCGGCCCCGCGCGTTCTGGAGTGTTCACCACTCCTCATGGTCCTGTGGAAACGCCGGCATTCATGCCCGTCGGCACGCTCGCCACGGTCAAGACGCTCGACCCCGACGATCTCACCGCCATGGGCGCGTCGATGATACTCGGCAATGCCTATCACCTGCACCTTCGGCCGACCGACAGCATCATCCGCGAGATGGGCGGCATCCATCGTTTCATGGGATGGAGCAGACCCATTCTCACCGATTCCGGCGGGTTCCAGGTCTTTTCTCTCGCCACGCTCCGGAAAATCGACGAGGAGGGAGTGGAGTTTCAGAGCCATATCGACGGATCGCGTCGCTTCTTCACACCCGAGGCGGTGATTGACATCCAGCGCAACATCGGCGCCGACGTCATCATGCAGTTCGATCACGTCATCCCCGGCCAGTCCGACGAAGTTTCGTCCCGCGATGCCAGCGAGCGCAGCATCCGGTGGGCGGCCCGGTGCCTCGCCCAGTTCAACAGATCTGCTCCACCGGACGATCCGGACGGTGATGAGCAGGCTCTCTTTCCGATCCTGCAGGGTGGAATCCATTCCCACCTGAGGCGTGAATCAGCGCATTCCCTCACCGGAATGGGCGACTGGGCAGGTTTCGGGATCGGCGGCCTCTCTGTCGGCGAAGAAAAACCGGCGATGTACGACATGCTCGACGTCGTGAACGACGCGCTCCCCAGGGACCGGCCGCGATATCTGATGGGCGTCGGGTTTCCCGAGGATCTCATCGAAAGCATCCGGCGCGGGATGGATCTCTTCGACTGCGTTGCGCCAACGCGGATGGGCAGGAATGGCGCGGTATTCACCAGTCAGGGGCGGCTCAACATCAAGCGGGCCGAGTACCGGAATGACCCCTTGCCACTGGACGAGAGCTGCGACTGTGCCGCCTGTTCGCGGTTCAGCCGTGCCTATATTCGGCATCTCTTCGTGAGCGACGAGATTCTCGGACTGCGCCTGCTGTCTCTGCACAATGTACATTTCCTTCTCTCACTGGCCCGCGCCGCGAGGCGTGAGATTGCCGCCGGTACGCTCGACGCGTGGAGCCGCGACTGGCTCTCCCGCTATCACTCGAAGGCACCAATCAGATGACGATTCATTTCGCGGATCTCGCTTTGCTCCAATTGCCCGGAAACGGAATGCTCGGGCCCATTTTCATGTATGGCGCCATCTTCGCCATCTTCTACTTCATTCTCATCCGGCCGCAGTCCAAGCAGCGGAAGGAACACGAGGCGCTGATCCGCGCAGTAAGGAAGGGAGATCAGATCGTGACCGCCGGCGGTCTCGTTGGCGAAGTGATTCATGTCAAGGAGACGTCGAAGGCCGACGGCACGACCGCCGTACCTCTGGAGGATCGCATCACCATCAAGTCCGGTGAATCACGCGTGGTGATCGAGCGCGGAAAGATCGCCCGGATTATCAGCCAGGTCACTTCGACCGCCGACGAGGGGTGAGCATCCTCGACATCCGTGTCCTTGGCGACCCGGCCCTCCGCAAGGAGACCGTAATGGTCGAGAGCGTGACCGACGATATTCGCGCTCTGATCAGCGACATGTTCGAGACGATGTATGCCGCCGAGGGAATCGGCCTGGCGGCGCCGCAGGTGGGCCGCACCGAGAGAGTGACGGTGATGGACGTCGAGGGCGCGAAGTACGCGCTGATCAACCCGGAAATCGTCGCCCACCAGGGAACCGTGCGCGGCGAGGAAGGATGCCTGTCGATCCCCGACATATTCGGCGAGGTCGATCGCGCGACATCGGTCACGGTAAGGGCGGTGGACGAGAATGGCCGTGACATCGAGGTCGAGGGGAGCGAGCTGCTGGCCCGCTGTCTCCAGCATGAGATCGATCATCTCCACGGAAAGCTTTTCCTGGATTACCTGAGCGTTCTCAAGCGCCGGGCCGCGCTCGCCAAATGGGACAAATTCAAGGCGGACTACCCCGGGTACATCCGCAAAGTGGCGCTGGAGAGACACGGCGCCCATCACAGCGAAGGCGAGCTCTAGGTGCGCGTCCTCTTCTGGGGGACGCCGGAATTTGCCGCACCGGCGCTGCGCGCCCTCGTCGGTGAAGGCTTCGATGTCGCGGGAGTAGTCACGCAACCGGACAAGCCGCAGGGACGGTCGCGGCGTCCCAGCGCGCCTCCCATAAAGCTGATTGCGCTCGAGGAAAAGATTCCCTGCTTTCAGCCGGCTGCGCCCCGTGAGGCCAAGTTCGGCGACATGCTGGCGCAGATGGACCTCGACATCTCCATCGTTGTCGCATACGGGCACATTCTTCCGAAGCGTCTCGTCGAGCTTCCGAAGCTCGGCACTCTCAACATCCACGCTTCATTGCTACCCGCGCTGCGTGGTGCAGCGCCAATTCAGGCGGCAATCAGGCAGGGACTGACGGAGACCGGAGTGTCCATCATGCGGATGGTACCGGCGCTCGACGCGGGCCCGGTGATTCTCCAGGCGCCGACGCCGATTCTCGAGGACGAGACTTATGGCGAGCTGCAGCTTCGCCTTTCGGAGCTCGGTGCGCTGGTGCTGATCGAAGCGCTGACCCTCGTGTCGCTTGGCCAGGCTCCCGAGACCGAGCAGGACGAATCCCTGGTGACCTACGCGCCGAAGATCACGCGCGACGACGCCAGAATCGACTGGCGCCTCGACGCCGCCGAAGTTGCGCGGACCATCAGGGCGTACGACCCGAAGCCCGGCGCCTTCACGACGCGCCTGGGGAAGGACGTGAAGATGTTCGGCCCGCGCCCTGTGGACGATGCGAGCACGGATTCGCCGGAATCGCGGGTGCCGGGCAGAGTGCTGTCGGCCGATGGCGGCCTGGTGGTTCAATGCGGGCGTGGTTCGCTCAGAGTCGCCGACGTGCAGCCCTCGGGAAAGAGCCGCATGACCGCCTCCGAGTGGTCGCGCGGCCGTGGCGTCTCCGTGGGGGATGTCTTCGGAAGCTGATGGACACGTTTCCGATCGTGCATGCAGTAACCAACTCCGCCGCGCTGCGACGCAAGGATTTCCTCGATACTGCCGAGCGGGTGATGCGCGCGCTGGGGCCCCGCGGCGCGCTCCACCTGCGCAGCTCGCAGGCCTCCGGACGTCATTTTCACGAGCTGGCTGTCGCTCTCGTCGCCTGGCAGTCGGAGACGGGATGCTGGCTCATCGTCAACGATCGCGTCGACGTCGCCGCGGCAGTCGGAGCGAAAGGCATCCAGCTCGCCTCTCATTCTCTCCGCGTTCCCGAGGCGCGCGCGGTGGCGCCGGAAATTCCCATTGGCATCAGCATCCACAGCACTGACGAAGCGATCGCGGCGGAAGCCGCCGGCGCGGCGTGGTGCGTCGCCGGAACCGTCTTCGAGACGCCAAGCCACGCCGGCCAGCCAGGCGCACGGATTCCCTTTGTCGAAGAGGTTGCCCGCGCGGTAAAGATTCCCGTCATCGCCATCGGGGGCATCAAGCCGGAGCACGTGGGACCGCTGCGCCAGGCGGGCGCCTATGGTGTCGCGACGATTCGCGGCGCCGACTGGGAACGGACGAAATCGGTGTACGAAACCGACCCGTCGCCGGGGAAAACACGACTCGCGGGAGCCGTGAACGCTGCCGCTCGTGAACCGATCACCCGCTATATTTCAGCCTATGATCGGGACTGGAGCGAGCGGGATAATCACCCTGACGGTGAACGGCGCGCCCCGGGAGATACCGCAGGATAGCACGCTGGCGGAGCTCCTCGGCTCGCTCCGCCTCGACCCTCGTCTCGTCGTCGTCGAGCACAACCGCACGATTCTTCGCGACCGCGACAAATACGCTACCCAGCCACTGGCCAGCGGCGACGTCGTTGAGATCGTCCATTTCGTTGGTGGCGGATAAAATGGCCACGTCACTGGAGACGTCCCTCGATCCATTTCCGCTGACGATTGCGGGCCGCGAGTTCAGGTCTCGGCTCCTCGTAGGAACGGGCAAGTACTCATCGAACGCGGCAATGATGGACGCCATCGAGGCCTCGGGCGCCGAAGTCGTCACCGTCGCCGTGCGACGCGTCGATCTGAGCCGGGCGAATGAGGAGGGAATCCTTCACCATCTCGACCCCGACCGATTCTTTCTGCTCGCAAACACCGCCGGTTGCTATTCCGCCGACGAAGCAATTCGCTACGCACGGCTGGCCCGCGCCGCAGGGTTCAACGAGTGGATCAAGCTCGAAGTGATTGGCGACCAGGAAACGCTTCTTCCCGATACGGCTGGATTGCTCGACGCGACGCGCACACTCGCCGGCGAAGGGTTCAAGGTGATGGCGTACACCAACGACGATCTCATCACCGCCCTTCGTCTCGAGGAAGCGGGCGCGGTTGCAGTGATGCCCCTGGCGTCACCAATCGGCTCGGGGCTTGGAATGCTCAACCAGTACGCAATCCGAACCATCAAGCGCCGCCTCTCGGTTCCGGTGATTGTGGATGCCGGCGTCGGCACTGCGTCCGACGCCTGCCTGGTGATGGAGCAGGGAGTTGACGGCATCCTGATGAACACCGGGATTGCGGCGGCCAGCGATCCCGTGCGGATGGCGTCGGCCATGCGCCAGGCGGTCGATGCGGGGAGATTGGCCTACCTCGCCGGCAGGATGCCAAGGCGCGAGGTTGCGGTTCCTTCGTCGCCGCTGACGGGGATGCTCGACCAGTGATGTCCGTCCACGGCGCTCCCACCGCAACGGTCACCGGGGTGACACCGGCGCGTGTTGCCGCGGCCCAGATCTGCACCGACATGCGATCAGGCGAGATGCTCGACGCAACCTTCGAGCGTCGCACTGCCGACCTCGACGCGCGTGACAGGCGCTGGCTTCGCGAGCTTGTCTACGGCATGCTGCGGCGGCGGTCGGCAATCGATGCCATACTGTCCGAGCGTGTTCGTGGCGGGATCGCGCGCATCGACACCGACATGCTCGACCTGTTCCGGCTCGGCGTGTTTCAGCTTCTGCACATGGGGAGCGTTCCGCCCTACGCGGCGATTGCGCAAACAGTGGAGCTGGCGAAAGTCAGGCACGGCATTGGAGCGAGCAAGCTGGTGAATGCGGTGCTGCGGCGCGTGGATCGCGAGAGCGATAACCTCGCGCCGGTGTTGCCTGCGGATCCGGTGGAGGCGCTCGCCGTGAAGTATTCCCATCCGGCGTGGATTGTTCGCCGTTGGCTGTCGCGGTGGGGTCAGGAGGAGACCGAGGCGCTTCTCGCGCGCAACAACGCCGAAGCGCCGGTGGTGCTGCGGCCCTTTGGCATCGTGCGGGAGCAGCTCGAGGCGATGCTCGAGTCGGCGGGAGTTCACGTTGGCGACGCTCCGCTGGTGCGCGACAGTATCCAGATATCGGGGGGCATTACGCTCACCGAGCTTGGCGCGTTTCGCCAGGGATTGTTTTTCATTCAGGATCCCGCCTCGACGCTGGTTACGCGGTATGCTGCGGTGCCTGAGGGTGCGATTGTCGCCGATCTTTGCGCCGCCCCTGGGGGCAAGGCGCTCGAGCTTTCGCGTTCGGCAAAGATGGTCGTGGCGGCCGATCGCTCGGTCGCGCGGTTGGCGCGCGTGGTGGCCAATCGCGAGCGGCTCGAAGCGACAAACGTGCAGGTGATTGCGGCCGACGCGCGCTTCCCGGCCGTGAGGCCGGTTGACGCGGTGCTGGTGGATGCGCCGTGCACCGGTACCGGGACTTTTCGCCGGCATCCGGATGCACGGTGGCGGCTCAGATTCGCGGACATCGCGGCAGCGGTGGAGATTCAGGAGAATCTGTTGCGCGCCGCGGCAACCGTTGTCGCGCCGGGCGGGCTTCTGATCTACAGCACGTGCTCTCTCGAGCCCGAGGAAAACGAGCGGCAGATCGAGAAGTTCCTCAGCGAGCACGCCGACTGGCGGCTCGAGCCGCCGCCGACTGGAGCGGTTCCCGCGGAGACGCTCGACGGAGGCTACCTCCGGGTGCTGCCTCAGCTCGCCGGCAGCGACGGCGCGTTCGCCGCCCGGCTGAGGAGAACGACGTAGGTGAGTGGACGCACGCTCGGACGGCGAGTGTTCCCCTATCTCGTGGTTTCCGTCTTCGGTTTTCTGCTCGCTTACGTACTGCTTTTCATTTTTGCCTTCCCTTCCGATGTGGTTCCTGACGACGGCAGGGTGCCGGCGGTTGTTGGACTTCCTTTCGACCAGGCAGTGGCCGCGCTCGAGAAGGCGGGATTTCACGGCGTGAAGGGGGAGACACGATACCACCGCACCGTCGCCAGGGACGCGATCCTCCAGCAGGACCCGCCCGCTGGAAGTCTCCAGAAGCGAGGCATCGACATCACGCTGGCGGTGAGCGGCGGGCAGCGGAGCGCCACGGTGCCGGACGTTGCGGGTCTCAGTCAGCAGCAGGCGCGACTGGCAATCGAGAACGCGGGCTTTCAGTTCGGTCCCACCAGCGAGCGCACGAGCAACCAGCCGCGCGGCGCGGTGATAGGCAGCGATCCAGCATCGGGCGAAGTCATTCCGCTTCCGGCCACAATAAGTATCGCGATCAGCCAGGGGCCGGCCACATTGCAGGTGCCAGACCTCACTGGACGGACTGTTGCCGATGCGCGGTCCACGCTCGAGCAGCTCGGTCTGCATGTTGGCGCGCTGACGCGTGACACGAGCTCGTTCCAGCCGGAGAACACCGTTCTCTCGCAGTCGCCGAGCGCTGGCCAGATCGTCGGGGCGGGAGGACACGTGGGCTTGAGAATCTCCATATTCCCACCGCCACCCAAGACCCAGGTCGACACCGGCGTTTCGCCGATTGCGGCGCCACGCGGCTCGTCTCTTTACCCCAAAACCGGCCAGCTATGAGAGCACGGATTGCCGCATCCATCCTGAACGCCGATTTAGGACGGCTCGCCGATGAGATTGCGATGTGCGTCGCCGGTGGCGCCGACATGATTCACCTCGACGTCATGGACGGCCGCTTCGTGCCCAACATCACTTTCGGGGTGAACGTGATCTCCACGGTGCGCAAGCTCACGACGCTGCCGCTCGACGTCCACATGATGGTGGAGGAGCCGGAGCGTTACTTCGAGTCGTTTGCCGCTGCCGGCGCGAACGGAATGACGATTCATGTCGAGGCCGCCCCGCATCTTCAGCGTCAGCTCTCGGTGATCCGCGAGCTGGGGTGTGCTGCGGGCGCCGCCGTGAATCCGGGGACTTCCCTTGCGACCGTCCGCGAAGTAATCGGGGATCTCGACCTGCTTCTCCTGATGACAGTCAATCCAGGGATCGGAGGACAGCAGTTCATCGCCGCGTCGGTGGACAAGATCGCGCGTGCCCGGCACCTGCTCGACGAAGGCCGGAGCCACGCCGCACTGCAAGTGGACGGAGGCATCTCCCGCGACACGATCGCATCGGCATGGCGAGCTGGTGCCGACACCTTCGTGGTGGGGCACGCAATATTTTCCGCCGCTGATCCGCGGGCCGAGTTTGGCGCGCTTCGCGGGATCTGCATGGAGACGGCATGACCGGTCGCCGCCAGCTCGCGATTGTGGCCGGGGCGCTCGCCCTCCTGGTTCTGGTGCTGTTCGCCGGCAAGCGAATACTCGGGAATGAGCTGACGCCGATCGGCGTCGGCGTCGAGGCCCCGAACTTCAGCGCCGCGACCGTTGACTCCTTGCCGAGCATGAAATCCCTCGCCGACTACAAAGGCCAGGTTGTAATGCTCAACGTGTGGGCGACATGGTGCGGGCCATGCCGCATCGAGATGCCGAGCATCGAACAGCTGCACAAGGCGTACGGACCGAGCGGGCTCAAGATCCTCGCGGTGAGTGTGGACGCGCCGCATACGGAGCCGCAGATCCGCGATTTCGTCAGGCAGTACGGCCTTACGTTTCAGATTCTGCACGATACGACGGGCGAGGACGGCGTCGTAAGCCGGGCGTACCAGATCGAAGGATATCCGGAGACGGTCATCATCGGGCGCGACGGCCTCATCCGGAAACAACAGATGGGCGCCACCGACTGGAACTCTCCGGTCAACCGCGGACTGATCGAGAGACTCCTCGCCGAGAAGGCGGGATAGCTTGACGCGAATTCTCGGCATCGAGACATCGTGCGATGAGACGTCTGCCGCGGTGCTCGAGGGAAGTGGTGAGGATGTTGCGCAGCGGTCGCTGGTGATTCTGTCGCAGGACGTGCATCGCGTTTTCGGTGGAGTCGTTCCGGAGATCGCATCGCGGGCTCACCTGACGAGCATCGTTCCCGTCGTATCACGCGCGCTTGCCGACGCCGGCGCGACGCTCGATGATCTGGACGCCATTGCCGTGACATACGCACCCGGACTGATCGGGGCGCTGCTGGTCGGCGTGTGCTACGCGAAATCGCTGGCGTTTGCGCGGGGTATTCCTTTGATACCTGTGCATCACATGGAAGGACATCTGTTCGCAACGTCGCTCGAGCATTCGGAGGCAACGCCGCCGTTCACTGCACTGCTGGTTTCCGGCGGCCATACGATGCTGCTCGACGTCGAGGCGTGGGGGACCTATCGCCTGCTCGGCGCCACACGTGACGACGCCGCCGGCGAAGCTTTCGATAAAGTTGCGAAGCTGCTGGGTCTTCCTTATCCGGGCGGGCGGCATGTGGAGGCGCTGGCCCGTGAGGGAGATCCGGCGCGATTCCGGTTCAGCCGGCCGATGGTGCGGCGCAATGACACGGCGGCTGATGACGACTATTACGCTTTCTCGTTCAGCGGGCTCAAGACGGCTGTGCTCAATGCCGTGAAGAGCGGAGGCGATGAGCCGGCGCGTGCCGACATTGCGCGCGGTTTTCAGGATGCGCTCATCGGATCGCTCGTAGAGAAGACGTTTCGCGCCGCGGAGGCGTACGGCCGCGATCGCGTAGTGCTCGGCGGTGGGGTTGCCTGCAACTCGGCGCTGGTGAGCGCGATGCGGGAGCGGATGGCAATTGTTGGCGGAAAAGTTTTTGCGCCATCGCCGAGATTGGCGACGGACAATGCGGCAATGATCGCGCGGGCAGCATTTTATCACTACTATCGCGGCGAGCGAGGGTCGCTTGATTTGAACGCGTTCGCGAGCCGACCGCTGCCCGGCCTCACGGCAGCCTGAACTCAATCAATCAATGATGCCAGGCATCTTCGCAACAATCGTTCATCATCCGTTGGCGTATCAGCTGGGGCCATTGCAGTTCACGGGCTTCGGGCTGGCGATACTGCTGACGTTCGTCATCGCCCAGATCATCTCGCAGCACGAGCTGGAGCGCCGTGGGCATGACGGCACGGTGATGGGCGACCTTGTTTTCGCCGCGGTGATCGGGGGCTTGCTCGGTGCCAAGATCTATTACGCGATCCTGACGCACGATTTGTCGTCCATCGCGAGCAGGGCGGGATTCGTGTTCTGGGGAGGATTGATCGGGGGCATACTGGCGACGGCGTTCATGATCCATCGCAAGAAGCTGGACTTCGGGCGGATCAGTGATGTTGCCGGCATTGCGCTCGCTGCCAGCTACTCGATTGGAAGAACCGGGTGCTGGGCAGTGGGCGATGATTACGGTCGCCCGTGGAATGGTTTTCTTGCGACCACGTTTCCGGCGGGCGCGCCGCCGTCCACTGCGGGCAACATGTCGCGGATGTTCGGCATTCATTTTCCGCCGGGGACGCCGGACAATCAGGTGATCGCTGTCCATCCCACGCAGCTGTATGAGGTGACGCTCGGTTTTTTGATGTTCTTGATTTTGTGGCGCTTCCGCGATCACAAGCACGCTGAGGGCTGGCTGTTCGGGTTCTACTGTGTGCTGGCGGGGGTCGAGCGGTTCATCATCGAGTTCTTCCGGGCGAAGGATGATCGGTTCTTTGCGGGCGGGCTTACAGCGGCGCAGCTGATCGCGATCGCATTTGCGATTGGCGGTGCGATCTGGATGTCGATGCGGTGGAACGTGACGCCGAAGGCGCCGGGGATTTACGCGGCGGCGCCTGCGCGGTAGCTGATCGGTTCTCTCGTTCCCGCCGCGCTCTCGGGCACAAGACGTCGGGTGCTATCTTAAGCAGTTGAACTCATTCTTCCCAGCATGGAAATCATTCTCGAACCAAGCCGCGCAGAAAGGAACTATTGGGGCGATTTGTGACGGGATTGAATGCATCCGGTACCCACGCAGCTGTGAATATTTTCATGCGTTCGCTCAACAGAATGCGGCGCGTTGCGTACACCTATGTGGGAAGCCATTTCGGCTTCGGCAACAGAATCTCCAAGGCCATTTGGGAAGAACAATTTGCCGGCGACAGTTGGGATTATCTGGAGAACTTGGACGAGGAGGCGCACTACGCCAGCATAGTTAAGATGTACGAGGAACTGACGATCAAGAATTCTCTGCTAGATGTCGGGTGCGGCAAGGGTGTCTTGTTCAGTTACTTGCGCCAGAAACTGGACCTCTCGAAGCTCAACTACACGGGGATTGATATTTCTGCTAATGCAGTTGAAGCGGCTCGTGCCAAATGGCCCGCCGGGTCATTTCGTCAGCTGGATTTCGACAAGCATGGCATAGACGAGAAATTCGACGTTATCGTGTTTAATGAATCGCTGTACTACTTCACCCGTCCGCTGAAGATTTTGGAAAGATGCACCGCTCGGAACCTGAACCCCGACGGCGCTTACATTGTGTCGATGTGCGATTATGTCGGCCATGATAACATCTGGCGCCAGCTTACCAAAAGCTATCGGGTTGTCAAAGAGCAACAGGTCAGAAATGAGAGACGCCAGATTTGGGACATAAAGGTCCTTATGAAGAAGCGACAATCAGCGGTCTAGTGAGCGTTTTTCGTCTTGTTGAAGGGACATGATCCCCTCCCCCGGCACCGCGTCTGCCATGCGCGCTCATCGACCGTGGAGCGCCGAGCATACGCGCGACCGGCACGCGGACCGTCATCCTGGCATTACGCAACGGGCTATTCGAACGCAGCGTCAGTGAGTCGCCGGAAGATTTGGCTTGGATGTGGACGCAGATCGACTTAGTCGAAGGCCGCTCGACGGACAAACGACCATGAACATCAAAAGAGTCGTGCCGGACATCAAGTCTGATCGCATCGACGAAAGTCGGGATTTCTACGCCGGCTTCCTTGGTTTTCACGTCGGCATGGATAAGGGCTGGGTAATTACATTCGTATCCCCTTCCAATCCGACGGCTCAAATCACTTTGCTCCGTGCCGACGAGTCCGGTAGTGTTCAGCCGCAAATGTCGATCGAGGTCGACAATGTGGACGAGGTCCACGCGAAAGCGGTAGAGCGCGGACTGAAGATCGCCTATCCGTTGACTGACGAGCCTTGGGGTGTCCGTCGATTCTTTGTGGTCGATCCAAACGGCGTGGTCATCAACGTCCTGAGCCACGCTTGATGCTCCCGTCTCGCTCACCGCGACGTAATCGCTTGCGAGGCGGCGGTGAACGCTGTCGGCCGTCGTCAGAGGCTGTCTAATAACCAGTTAGACCGCAACAGGCCGGAGATGTCTCGCGGACAGATTCATTGCTCTCATCTGGAGGCGTCGGTCGCGGGTCGATAAGATCTGCTCGACACTCGGTACCGCCGCGACAACAGTGATCGGCACCCAACGCGCGAAGCCCTTGCCTATTGACGGTTGCACCGTTGTGCATCAGTCTCCGGCAGACACCCTTTGATCACTTGACCTCCACAATGCCCTTCATGCACACTGCACACCCGATCTCTGCACGGCGCACTCCGACCGCCGCCTTGCTGTTCTTGGTTGCGGGTCTCGCCGCGGCCGTCTGGCTCGGCCATCAGCTCGGCGTCCGGGCGATCTCGTCGACGGTCGCGGATTTTGCGGAGGGATTCGCTGTCGGCGTGGGACTCGCGGCCCTGCTCGTGCGCGTCTCCGACGTGAAGTAGTGTTGGATGGTCGTCCTCCCAATCGACTACTCGCACCGCGCCATCGGCCCACGTCGCGCGCGGTGAAATCCCCAGAGTTCACACGAGGATGCCAAGCGCCGGAGCGAGTGGCCATGGGCATGTGCGTCGTGGCCGCACGTGCACGGTGGGTTCCGCGCAGTTGTTGCGGTCTAACCTTGCGTTAGACCGCGACCGGAGTTCCCAGCCGGTCAGGGCGACTGTGTAACCTTTCTTTCGGTTCCAGGTCTACGATTGCGAAGGGCGACCGCCCGATGACGGTCATCAACGCATTTATGACAGCTCCGGATGGTGACGCAGCAGGCGCCGGGGATTCATGCCGGGGGGTGAAAGCGTAGCGAAGGCCGCGATTTGATGTGACTTTGCTGTCGGTTCAACCCATTTCACAGGCAATGCTGTCCAATCCCCATTAGCGCGCGGTGCCAGCAATGTCTCGACGTTGCATGTTTCCCACGTATCATTTTCCTTTACGCCCCCATCTGACCACCGAATGCGTCTGGTCCATTGGCTCATCACCGCGTCTGGACTCCTTTTCCTCTTAGCCGTCGACGCGAAGGCTCAGGGAGCGCCCGTAGGCGCCCCGCCTCTCGCCACCGGAATTGGTCAGATTCACGGGCGTCTGGCCGATTCGACGAGCGGTCAAGCCGTGGCGAACGGGTCCATCACGATTCGCCTACAGAGTGACACGAGCTTCGCCGGCGGCACATTGCCGAAAACCGATGGAACGTTTCGTGTCGACGGATTGCCACCGGGACGATACACGCTGCGTTTCCGCGCGCTCGGCTTTGCGCCTGTGACGAGAAACGATCTTGTCATCACCGCGGATAAACCGGTCGTCGATCTGGGAACGCTGAAGCTGAACATCATTGCGACCAAGCTCGCTGGCCAGGAAATCACGGCCGAGCGTGACGAGCAAGTGCTATCCCCCGATCGTAATTCGTATAACACAAAGAACATGACGGCGGCCACGGGCGGCACGGCGATCGACGTGCTTCGTAACATCCCGCTCGTGGAGGTGGATGGCTCGAACAAGGTGAGCCTCCGGAGCAATGGCAACGTGGTCGTCCAAATCAACGGCCGCTCCACGCCGCTCAAGGGTGAACAGCTCGGAACGTTCCTCGCTCAACTTCCTGCCGCAATGGTCAAGACGGTGGAGGTTGCGACGAATCCGTCCGCGAAAGATGATCCGGAGGGGACCGCCGGCATCATCAATATCATCCTGAAACAGGACGTAGAGCTGGGTCTGAGCGGTGGCATCAATGCCGGAACGGCGTCGACGGGCCAGGTGAGCCTCTCGGGTAACATCGGCAAACAGCAGGGGAAGTTTACGGGATTTGTGTCCGGCAGCCTGTACCGGGACAATCGGTACACCTCTGGCACGATTTCGCGTACCAACCTCCTGATTCCGATTCCTGTGTTCGTCGAGACAAGCATCGCCGGGGTGCAGCACCCGATATACGGCGGGGGAACGGCGCGAACAGAGTATCGGCTGAATGAGACCGACGCGCTTACGTTCGATGCATTCCTCTTTGGTGGTCACTTTGGAAGCACGAGCTCATCGTACTACACGGATCTGGACGGGACGCGCGCCGTTATCGGCGCGTTCAACCAGTTCAACGAGCAGCTTGCCAGGTACGTATCGCAGGACTATGACTTCGCGTTTCGCCGGCAGGGAAAGCCGAACACGCCGCAGCTTACTGCGGAGGTGGAGTACGCGAACAACTACAACACCAACGACGTCGATCTCTCCGGCGCCCTTGTAAAATCGGATGCTACGACGCCGGCGTCGATTCCCACCGAAAAGGATGAGACCACCGGGCGGTATCCGTACCTGAATGCGAAGTTGGACTATTCGCGACCGATCAATCCCAACACCAAGCTC
>DATBZT010000029.1:0-2201 GCA_036513055.1 Gemmatimonadaceae bacterium
GCCTGTAACTGGCGCCGCGCGACGTTGCGGACGCGAGTTCAGCGCCAGTGAAAAACCCGAAAGACGTTTGAAAAATCGTCGGTCCACGCTGCTACGTCAGCTCGCTGCGGAAGAGGGACCCACCGGGGATCATTTGCAACCGCTCCCAGATCCGCCATTGAGCGCGCGAGAATAACCCAGTCCGACTCGGCTCGTCCGGCCAGTATTTCCTTGAGCGGAATGTTACCATCGCGGCGCACGCGTGCGACGAGTCCGATGTCCTTCGCAACCGCCGCCAGCACGGGCGACAGATCGACATGGCGGTTGCTGATATGCACCGCAACAACCCCATCGGGCTTGAGTATCGCGAAATATCCGCTCATCGCTTCACGGGTCAGGAGATGCACCGGAATCGCGTCAGAGCTGAATGCGTCGAGGACGATGATGTCGTAATCGTTTGGCCGGGCCCTCCGCATCGTCAGGCGCGCGTCGCCAAGGATGATTCTTACCGCCGGCGGGCAGTCGCGCACGAAAGTGAAATAACGGGGATTTGTCGCTATCCCGACTACCGCGGGGTCGATCTCGTAGAACGTCCATTGCTCGCCGCTTCGTCCGTAACACGCGAGCGTTCCTGTGCCCAGTCCGACTATGGCCACGCTCCGTCCGTTTCCCATTCCCGCGGGAGTTTTTTCAAATACGTCTCCAACCGGGCCGTTGCGATGATAGTAGGTGATTGGAATCAGCCGCCGGGCGGGGATGATTGCCTGGGCGCCGTGCAGCGTTGTTCCATGGTATAACGTGACCTCATTCGATCCGGCCTCACGCGTCACTTGATAAACGCCGAAGAAGCTGCGCTCTGCATGCATCACCACCGGGCTACCCTTTGCGACCGACGCGCGGAGGAAACCCGCGAGGAACACAGCCGCCAGCCCGAGACCAAATCGCAGTGGACGGTTATTGAAGCTGAAGAGTATTGCCGCGAAGACCAGCGTTACTATCACTGAGAAGACGCTTCTCGCGCCGGACGTGTTGCTCGTCATCAGGACAAGCGCAGCGCCCAGTCCACACGGAAGAAGAAAGTCCGCAAGTTGAAGCTTGCTGCCTGCCTGGCCGGACGGCCTCAGGATTCCGGCCAGGGCGAGCATGATCGGGTACTCGTATATCGCGTTGAATACAACGGGCGCGATGAGCGCCGTAAAAACACCTCCGATCAATCCGCCAATCGAGATCCAGACGAAAAACTCAGTGAGGCGCGCCGCCGGAGGGCGCCGCCGGGCGAGCTCTCCATGACAGACCATGGCCACAGCGAACAACACGAGCAGGTGGAGAAGAATGCCGTAGGCCAGCGGGAGAATCGCGTCCCAGAAGATTGTGATGGCCGCCGCGATGAGCACGGAAGGCTCGAGGCGCACCATCCACGGGTGAGGCAGCAACTGTCTGCCGGCAAAGACGAGAACGAATGTCAGCAGATAGAGCGCGAGCGGAATCACCCAGAGCAGGGGAACCGCTGCGATATCGGTCGAGATGTAGTTGGTGACCCCAAGCAACAGACTCGAAGGCACGGCCGAGTAGAGGACCCAAAGTGCGCGATCCCGGTGGGTGATCGCGGTAGCGGAAATCTCCTCGGCCGGTGGCGGCGCGGCGGGGGACTGACGTGAGCCGCCCCGCGCGAGCAGCCACGACGATCCCGCAACGATCAGGACGAGCATTACATAACCGGCAGACCAGGCGAAGCGCTGATCGGAAAGCGTGAGTCTCGGCTCCACCAGAAACGGATAACTGAGAAGTGCGATGAGACTTCCGAGATTGCTTGCCGCGTACAGGAAATACGGATTGTCTGCGTTGTCATGGCCGCTCTCGGCAAACCATCGCTGGGCGATCAGTGCGCCGCTGGAGAGCATCACGAATGGAACACCGAGCGAAACGCCAAGGAGTGCGAGGAGCCAGAGGATGCTCGCGGGGCCAGGCGGAGGATCTCCGTGCAGGCGCAGCTGGAGCGGAAGCGCCAGACACGACAGACCGAGAAGCAGCAAATGCAGCAGCATCTGCCGGCGAGCGTTGAGGAGCCGCGTCGAGATGTGGGCGTAGCAGTAACCGACGAGAAGCGCGGCCTGAAAAAAGACGAGGCAGGTATTCCAGACGCTTGGAGCGCCGCCGAGGAAAGGCAGCACGAGCTTCGTAAACATCGGCTCGACAGTGAACAGAAGCGCGGCGTTCACGAA
>DATBZT010000030.1:0-2668 GCA_036513055.1 Gemmatimonadaceae bacterium
CTCGATACCGCGCGAGGCCTTGAACACCAATGCCTCGAAGCCCGGCGTAATCGGCGTGGAGAGCTCGACGCTCAACGCGGTGGCACGCGCGATCACTTCCTGCGGATCGGAAATGTCGGCCGGCGTGATCTTGTTCATCACTTCGGCGGCAGTGTAGCCCAGCATCCGCTCAGCGCCGACGTTGAATATCTGGATGACGCCTTTGGCGTCCGTCGCGATGCTCGAGAAGTTGGCGCTGTTGAAAATCGCACTCTGCAGTGCGCCGGTTTTCAGCAGAGTCTGGTTATCGGTGATGGCTGCGCCGGCTTGCGTGCCTGGCGGCTTGCGGTAGGTCATTGTTTGGCCCTCGATGCTCTGCTTCGCGCCGAGAACCCCAACGTGGGCAAACGGGCACAGTTGAAGGATGGTCGCGTGGCGCCGCGGATGCTATCCCCGACACACAGGCAAAAAAAAAGGCGCGACTTTTGTCGCGCCTCCCTTTCAAACTCTGAAGAAAGAAGAGTTACTTCTTCTTCTTCGTGGCGGCAGCCTTGGCAATGCTGTCCTTCATCAGGCTGTCCTTCATCATCGAATCCTTCATCGCGGTCGAATCCATCATCTTCATGCCAGTGTCCGTGACTGCCGGAGCCGGGGCCATCGCGGCACCAGTGTCAACGGGCGTCTCATCCTTCTTCGAGCATGCAGCAAGTACGAGGACGGCGGCGACGAGAGCAATGCGCTTCATTGAAAAATCTCCTTGGAGGGGGCCAACGTGGTCAAACGCCGGTCCGTGCACGCAGTCGCGATGCTCGTGGTTGGCGCGGGCCAAAAGTTACCGCGCCTCGCCTAGCTGTCAAGGGCACCCTGAGAGTGCTGACTCCGGGACGCGACGCAGAATAGAAAGGTAACAGTTCGGGGTGCTTGTCGCTACCTAGTAGCCCTTATTTCCCGCATATAGATTACGCCTCCACCCGCGGTAACCGGAGACCTTCGTGTCGTCGTCCCATCCACAAACATTTGGAGCCCTGAAAAGGTCTCCGTTTGGCGATCCTACCCGAGCATTTCGATCGGTAAAAGACGAGCTGCGCGACAATCTTCTCGCCCGGCTACATGGTGGTGGACCGCTTTTCGAGGGAGTGGTCGGCTACGAAGACACCGTCATGCCACAGATCGTCAACGCCCTTCTCTCCCGGCACAACCTCATACTTCTCGGTCTTCGCGGGCAGGCGAAGTCGCGCATCCTCCGGGCGCTGACGACGCTTCTCGACGACGTCATTCCGGTGGTCGCCGGCAGCGAAGTGAACGACAATCCCTTTGCTCCGATCTCCAAGTTCGCCCGAAACATGCTCGACGAGTGCGGTGACGCCACGCCAATCGGGTGGGTCGAGCGCGACAGTCGCTTCGTCGAAAAGCTGGCCACGCCGGACGTGACCGTCGCCGACATCATTGGCGACGTCGATCCTATCAGGGCGGCGCGCGGAGGACACGTCCTCTCCGACGAGTTGACAATCCATTACGGGATGCTTCCCCGGGCCAACCGCGGCATCTTCGCCCTCAACGAGCTTCCGGATCTGGCGGGCAAGGTTCAGGTGAGTCTGTTCAACATCATGCAGGAGGGCGACGTCCAGATAAAAGGATATCCGGTGCGACTGCCGCTCGATGTGCTGCTCTGCTTCACTGCCAACCCCGAGGACTACACGGCGCGCGGCAAGATCATCACCCCGCTCAAGGACCGCATCGGCAGCGAGATCATGACTCACTACCCCGAGACAGTCGAGCTGGGAATGGAGATCACCAGCCAGGAAGCGTGGACCGACCGTGGTGCCCGGCCTGTGCGCGTTCCCGACTTCATCGCGGAAGTCGTCGAGCGAATTGCCTTCGAAGCGCGCGAGGACAAGCGGATCGACAAGCGCTCGGGCGTCTCCCAGCGAATGCCGATCACGGTGATGGAAAACATCGTCTCCAACGCCGAGCGCCGCGCGCTGATCACCGGCGAGGACGAGATCGTGCCGCGCATTGGCGATATCTACGCCGCGCTGCCGGCCATCACCGGCAAGATCGAGCTGGAATACGAAGGCGAGCTGGTAGGCGGCCAGAACATCGCCCGCGAGCTGATTCGCCGGGCGTCCGACCAGACTTTCCAGGATCGAGCCGGCGGCGTGAACACCGATGAGATCATCATGTGGTTCGATGCGGGCGGCGCACTCCAGGTGGGCGACGACGTCGATGCAGCGTCCGTGGTGAGCGGGTTCGACACCGTTCCGGGATTGATCGATGTGGTGGAGCTCACCGCACTTGCCGAGCCCGGTGACACGCCGGTGCTCGCGGCGGCGTGCGAGCTTCTGCTCGAATCTCTCGTGGCGCGCAAAAAGATCTCGCGCACCGACGCAGGTGTGTACGGCCGATCCCACGAGGAGAAACGGCGGCGACCGTACCAGGAATGAACGTGCAACGGGTATCGGGTACCGGGCACCGGGTACCGGGTAACGGTTAAGTGTCCATCATCACCATCTCGAGACTCTACGGCTCGGGCGGTTCGGAAGTCGCCGCGCGGGTTGCGCGGGAGCTCGGGTGGTCACTCCTCGACAATGCCGTGCTGGATCAGGTTGGAGCGCGGCTTGGCATCACACCCGCTCAGGTAGCCGCGCGAGAGGAACGGGTGCCTTCCCTTGTCCAGCGGATAGCCGAT
>DATBZT010000031.1:0-9672 GCA_036513055.1 Gemmatimonadaceae bacterium
CTACGGCCCCTGCTCGACCTATTCGAGGGCAAACCGCTCGGCGAACAGATCGCCGGATTCCTCGAGCGTGTTGCGCTGTCGAAGATGGAAGGCGTAGAGCCGGAAACTGCGCGCGTCAATCTGCTCACGCTCCACTCGACCAAAGGGCTCGAGTTCTCGCGCGTTTATATAGTTGGGGCAGAGGACACACAGCTCCCCGGCGGAAAGGATCCAAGCAAGCGCGAGATCGAAGAGGCCCGGCGACTACTATATGTAGGGATGACGCGCACTAAGGACCGGCTTGTGCTCACTCGGGTCGAGACGCGGGGCGGGAATCCAACAAGAGGGTACCAGTTTCTCGAAGAGATGGAGCTGGAACCGACACCTCCGGACTCACCTGTCCTCCCGGTCTAGGGCTGTCGCAAGCGGTTCTCCGCCGCGCGCTCCTTCGGCGTCCGGCAAATCGGGCATACGCCCATCTTCGGCTCCGCCCCATAAACCAGCTTGACCGGGCCCAGCACCCGCGCGGTGTCGGTGAGAGACACCGTCAGCATCATCGTCTGTCCGGTGATCTGGCCCGTGAATCTGGCCGGATGGATGATTCCGCGATCGATCGGGTACGCATCGACGTTGTAGGTCCCGGTGGCTTCGAAGCGACCGTTCGCATCGGGATGGATCGGCCCAACGGCATCGCCGAGCGTGCAGCCGATGTGTACGTGGACATCGGTGTTGGTTACGATCAAGCCGACGTCATCACCGCCCCATGTTCCGGCGACTTCGGTGATCGGCGCCGAGGACGAGTAGCACGCGAGCGTCGCGAACATTGACATGGTTATGATGATCCGCGTCATACTTGGATGGTATGGAACCGCCCAGGGGGAGTCAACGTGGATGGGCCGGCAACGGACACCGGGCAACGGGTACCGGGTACAGGGTACGGATCCGACGTCTTGACGTTATGACGTTTTAACGTTACCGTTCGATCTATGGCCACCAGCAAACGAGCGACCGTGTACTTTGATCCATCTCTTCACAGAGCCCTCCGGGTGAAAGCACTTGAAAGAGATCAGTCGCTGTCAGAGCTGGTGAACGATGCAGTACGCGCGTCTCTCGCCGAGGACGCCGACGATATCGCCACAGCCCGTGCGCGCGCTAAGGAGCCGGATCTTCGCTTTGAGGATGTTCTCAAGGACCTGAAGCGGCGTGGCAAGATATAGGGTTCTCGTAAAGCCATCTGCGGCAAAGGACATAGAGAAGGTTCCAGTCGAGCAACGCCGGCGAATTGCCACCAGGATCCTCTCACTTGCCGAGAATCCCCGCCCGTATGGCTGCGAGAAGCTGACGGGTGATGATCTCTTCCGGATTCGTCAGGGTGATTACCGGGTGGTGTATAGCATCGAGGATGAGGTACATGTGGTCCGGGTGCTACGTGTCGGTCATCGCCGCGATGTGTACCGTTGAGCTCAGGCTGACTCAAACCTCCGACCGAAGTTGAAAATGCAACCGGCTCCCACCGATTGGCGCGTGATCGTAGCCGACGATGTGACGTCCGCGGTGTTTGTGCCCGCCGGACCGACTCCCAATGATGTTGTCTTCGTCTGCGCCCACGGAGCCGGTGGCAGCATGAACGATCGCGGGATGATCAAACTCGCCGAGGAGCTGTATTCACGCGGATTGTCCGTCGTCCGGTTCAACTTCATGTACAAGGAAAAGGGATTGAAGCGACCCGACCCGATGCCGGTTTTGGAGAGCTGTTTCCAGGCAGTCGTCGCGCGCGTGCGCGAGGAGCTGGGCCCGCGCGTTCTCATCATTGGCGGGCGTTCGATGGGAGGGCGCGCGGCCTCGATGATGGCTGCCAGGGGATTTACCTGCGACGGACTGCTGATGTTCGCGTATCCGCTCCATCCCGCGGGCCAGCCCGAAAAGCTTCGCGATGCCCATCTCGCTTCCATCAAGGTGCCTGTCCTCTGCTTCAACGGGACACGCGACGCGTTGTGCACGCCGGAGCTGATGGAGGCGGCGCTCAAAACCGTGACGACGCGGTGGGACATGCACTGGCTGTCAGGCGCCGATCACAGTTTTCACGTTCTTAAGTCTTCGGGGAGAACGGATGCCCAGGTACTCGAAGAAATCGGAGTGACGACTGATCAGTGGGTCGCAGGACTCTCAACCGGTGTCACGTGAGGTAATCCGCGCCCGCAGCCACGTTGCCATTAGCATCCAGCAGGAACCCAGTCACACTCCAACGACGCGAAATCCGCTGCCTCGCGCCCCGAGTGCCAGGGCACGATCGTGCGTCGCGAATACGAGTTCCTTGCCACGCGTTTCGCGCCACAGATCGGCTGTCGCGAGATGAAGCGCGTCCAGCGTGCCGAGCGGCGCACTCATCGGCTGCGAGGCGCGATGAAGTACGGCGCCAGTCAGCTCCACCAGATCGAGGCGCTCGAGTACCCGGTAGATCGTCTCCCGCCGCACAGCGGTCTCTTCCACTGACAACTCGCCGGCAAGGCGAAGGCGGTCGATAGTCCGAAGACATTCGACTTCCACCAGCGTGCTCGCAACACCCGGCGTGATGCGTTTCCATTCCGGAATCCGACCCGGCTGGCCAAGAACCACGCGCAGCACTACCGACGAATCCAGATAGGCGATCATTCGCTTCGCCGATCCTCGAGAAGCAGCTCAACCGGATCGACGCGAAGCTTGACCGGCGGCGGCAACGGAATCTCGGCCAGCGTTCCGTACCTGCTCACGGCCTCCCGAACAACCAGGGAGCTGGGCGTCGCGAATGGAACGACGCGCGCAATCGGCTCGTTCCGATCGTACACGATCAGCTCGTGCCCCTTTCTCACCGCTCGCAGGTACTCGCTCAGGCGTGCCTTGAGCTGGGCAATCCTTACATCGGCCATGGTCATAAGATAGTCATAAGTGACTACTTTCGCCAGCAGCTCATTCGTCCCGATGCAGTTTTCCGTTCTAACCCTGTCCCGCTTTAACGAACGCCTCGACAGCCGGCGGCCCGGACCCCACTCCCTCGTCGTGCTTGAAGTACACGTACGCCTCGGTCCAATTCTGCGCCCTGACGCACTTCGCCCACTCCTCGAGCGCTGACTGATCGTAGTCAAGCTTGTGCAGCCGCAAGTAGCCCCACGTTGCAGTGCAAACAACCGGACACTTCGACTCGGCCTGCTCGGCGATGCACATCGCGATGTCGCGGTCGCGCAAAACGCAGAACACGTCCTCGTCAAACCAGCTCTCATGCCGGAACTCGAACGTGTACCGCCTGTCGCTCGGCAGAAACGTGAGAAAATTCTTCAGCCGCTCGACGTCCTTTTTCAGGTTCGGCGGCAACTGAAAAAGAATCGGGCCGAGCTTGGCACCGAGCACTGAGGTGTTCTTGAGCAGGAACTCGACAATCGATTGCGATTCGGCCTTGAGCCGAGTGTGGTGGGTGATGCGCTGGCTCGCCTTGATCGCGAAGGTGAAATCATCGGGCACCTGCGCCGCCCACTCGAGCAGGACGTGCTCCTTCGGCAACCGATAGAATGTGTTGTTGATCTCCAGCGTCGGGAATCTCGTCGCATAGAAGCCGAGCATCCCGTCGGACTTGAGGTCGGCGGGATAGAACGTGCCCTTCCACTCCTTGAACGAGTAGCCGCTCGTTCCGGCGAGAAGCTTCACGACGCCTTCTGCTTCTTGCCCTCTGGTTCTTCCTTCTCGGGCTTGGACTTGGCGAGGCTCGCCTTCAACGCTTCCATCAGGTCGATGATCTTGTCGCCGCCGCCGGCCGCCGAAGTGTCGGCCGTGATATCCTGGCCATCCACCTTTCGCTGGATGGTCTCCAGCACGCGCTCGCGAACGGTGTCCTTGTACTTCTTCGGGTCGAACGTGTCGGTCGCCGTCTGATCGATGAGCTGCATCGCCAGCTTGAGCTCGGCCGGCTTCACTTCGCCCTCGGGGATCGGCACTTCGGTGGTGGGGCGAACTTCGTCGGCGTAGTGGAGCTGCTCCATCACCAGCACGCCGTTGAGCGGCCGGAGCAGAACGAGATGCTGCTGTCCGCGCGCTGCGTACTGTCCGAGCGCCGCGCGTCCGCTCTCCTTCAACGCTTCGGTGAGCAGACGATACGCGCGATCGCCACCCTTGTCGGGGCCCAGGTAGTAGACTTTTTCGAGATACTCGCGGTCAACCTGATCGAGCGGAACGAACTCGATGACGTCGATGGTGCTCGTCGCCTTCTCCTCAAGCGCCTTCAACTCCTCAGGCGTAAGGACGACGTACTGGTCCTTGGCGAACTCGTACCCCTTGACGGTATCCTCGCGCGTGACCACTTCGTTGTCCTTGACGCAGGTGTAATGCTGCTTGAGCCGCGACCCGCATTTCTTGTGGAGCATGTTGAACGTCACGCTGGCTTTCGACTCGGACGACGAGTAGATGTTCACCGGGACGGAGACGAGGCCGAACGAGATGGTGGCGGTAGCTATTGATCGGGCAGGCATGGACGTGGGATTGAAGGGGTGAATTGGGCATAATAACGATATGTCTCCATCCAACCAACCGGACGATCATCTCAGTAGTTATCGCGCCAAGCGCGACCCCGACCGCTCCCCCGAGCCGGTCGGGACTGTCTCGCCCGTCCCCGGCAATCTTTTCGTCGTCCATAAACATGCGGCTCGGCAGCTCCATTTCGATTTGCGCCTCGAGATGGACGGCGTCCTCAGGTCGTGGGCGGTGCCAAAGGGACCGTCGTACGACATGGCCGACAAACGACTCGCCGTCAAAGTCGAGGACCATCCGCTCGAGTACGGCGACTTCGAGGGAATAATTCCCGCCGGGAACTACGGCGCCGGCGGGGTGATTGTGTGGGACCGCGGCGAGTGGGTGCCGCTCGAGGATTGGCGCACCGGTCTGGAAAAGGGAAAGCTCCTCTTCGAGCTCAAGGGCTACAAGCTCCACGGAAAGTGGACGCTGGTGAAGATCAAGAAAAGCGAGAAGGACTGGCTGCTCATCAAGGAGCGCGACGCATACGTGAAGCAGCCCGGCGATGTGTTCCCGGAAGAGTCCGTGCTTTCGGGGCTCACTGTCGAAGAAGTCAAAGCTGGTGAAGCCCCGGGCTCACAGTTGCGCAAGGCAATCGAGGCGAGCGGCGCGCCACGCACGCGCGTGGATCCGAAAACCGTCGACGCAATGAACGCCGAGCCGGCGGACGACGCGTTCACGCGCGACGGATGGATCTTCGAGCTGAAGCTCGACGGCTATCGGTTGATCGCGAGCAAATCCCACGGCGAAGCACTCCTTCTCACCCGCAACGGAAACGACTATACGGGAGTGTTTCCGGAAATCGCCCGCGCGGTGAAGGCGCTTCCCGTCGACGAATGCATCATCGACGGCGAAGTCGTGGTGTCCGATCCCAAAGGGTTGCCGAGCTTCGCGCTGCTTCAGCGTCGCGGTCGCCTCTCGTCGGCCATCGACATCAAGCGCGCGGCAGTCGAGCTGCCGGCGACTTTTTTTGCATTCGACCTGCTGGCGTTCGAGGACTTCGACCTTCGCCCGTTGCCGCTGTTGAAGCGCAAGGAGTTCCTCGCCGAGGTGGTGCCGAAGATCGGCCCGCTTCGCGCGCTCGATCATGTCGAGCGAGAGGGCGACGCGTTTCTCGCCCAGGTGGCGGAGATGGGACTCGAGGGCGTGATCGCCAAGAAAGCCGACGCGCCGTATCACGGCGGACGGTCGAGTCAGTGGCTCAAGATCAAGCGGGAGAAAACGGGCGACTTTGTAATTGTTGGCTTCACCGAGCCCAAGCGGAGCAGAGCGCATATCGGTGCGCTTCAACTCGCCGACATGGTTGATGGAACGCTGGTGTACGCCGGCCGAGCGGGTACCGGGTTCAACGATGCGCTGCTGACAGAGCTGAAGGCGATGCTCGATCCGATTGTGCGTCGCGACGCGCCCTGTGCCGGACCATGCGTTGCGCCGGGCACCGAGCCGTTGCCGAGCGAGTCGATTCCGGAAACGAGTACGACAACGTGGGTGGACCCGGTGTATGTGTGCGAGGTGCGCTTTCGCGAATGGACTCCGGACGGATTGCTCCGGCATCCGGCGTTCATGCGCCTTCGAAACGACAAGAACCCACACGAGTGCGAGCGTCAGGGATGGCATTCAGTCGCCGAGCCGGCCGCTTCGCCTGTCGTGGCGGCGGATCCACCGCCGCCGCCACCCAAGCCCGCGGTTCAGAAGACCGTCAACTTCTCCAACCCGAAAAAGGTCTACTGGCCGGCGGACGGCTACACCAAGGGCGACATGATCGAGTACTACCGCGCCGTCGCGCCGTGGCTCCTTCCATATCTGCGCAACCGGCCGGTGGTGCTGACGCGATTCCCCGATGGCATCGACGGCAAATCGTTCTATCAGAAAGACGCGCCGGAGTTTGCACCGGAGTGGATGCGCACTGTCTCTATCTGGAGCAACGACACCCAGCGCGACATTCGCTATTTCGTGTGCGACGACGTCGAATCAATCCTGTACATCGCCAACAGCGGCTCGATTCCGCTTCACATCTGGAACAGCCGCGTGGGCTCGCTCGAGCTGCCCGACTGGTGCGTGATCGACCTCGATCCAAAGGAAGCGCCGTTCTCCGATGTGATTCGCACCGCGCTTGTGCTGCGGCGGATCTGTGAAGCTGCGGGACTGCCGAGCTATGTGAAGACCACGGGAAAGACCGGCCTCCACATTCTGCTCCCGCTCGGCCGGCAATTCACATACGAGCTGTCGCGGACACTGGGAGAGCTTCTCGCGCGGCTGGTGCTGCGTGAGCTGAGTGACATTGCGACAATCACGCGCCATGTCACCAAGCGTGGCGACAAGGTGTATCTCGACTATCTCCAGAACCGGCACGGCCAGCTCATCGTCTCGCCATTCAGCGTGAGGCCACTGCCCGGAGCGCCGGTGTCCATGCCGCTCACCTGGGACGAAGTGAACGACTCGCTGGATCCACGGGCGTTCACGATCAAGACGGCCATCGGGCGAATGGAGCGCCTGGGCACAGATCCCGTTTCCCCGGTGCTCGAGGAGAAACCGGATCTTGCCCAGGTACTGGAGCGGCTCGCGTCTCTCTAGAACCCCGCCTTGGCGGGCAGCTGCGGCTCGGCTATGTACTTCACTGGAATCTCGCCGGTAAGCGTGCGCAGCCACGCATGAACGTCCTGCACCTGCGTTTGGGTGAGGGCGACACCCAACTGGTAGCGGCCCATCATCACGATCGCCGAATCGAGCGAGCCCACCGAGCCGTCGCTGAAATAGGGACCGGTCTTGTCGATGTTTCGCAGGGTGGGCACCTTGAACACGTTTCGATCGCCGGGCGCCTTGGTTACCGCGATCCGCCCGCTGTCGGCGGTGATCGGCCACGGGTGCACCAGGCCCGCTTTCTGGAACACCTGGCCGCCCACGTACGCGCCCGCGTGGCATGCCGTGCACCCCGCGACGACGAATGTCTTTGCGCCGCGCTTCTCCTGCTCCGTCAGCGCCGCGTTATCGCCCTTGAGGTACGCGTCCCAGCGGCTCGGCGTCACCAGGCCGCGCTCGAACGCCCCAATGGCGCGCCCAACGTTGTCGTAGGTGATCGGATTGGACTCGCGCGGGAACGCGGCCGCGAAAGCGGCGCGATACTTCGCCGATGTCTTGAGGTGTTCGAGCACCGCACCCGCGCCCGGCATTCCCATCTCGCCCGGATTGAGGATCGGTCCCTTGGCCTGCTCCTCGACGTCGGCGGCGCGGCCGTCCCAGAACTGCGCCACCTGTCCCGCCGCATTGTACACGGTGTTCGAGTTGCGTGAGCCTTCCTGCCCCTTGTGGCCCATGCTCACCCGACGTCCGTCGGCGCCGTAGCCATTGAGGGGGTGGCAGGAATTGCACGACACGTCGTGCCCGTCGGACAGCAGCGTCTCATAATACAGCGTCCGGCCGAGGGCGATTTCGGCGTCGCTCGGCGTCTGGCCGGGTGCGTCCATTCTCGAGGGCAACGACGCGAACATCGCCAATTCGGTGGGGCTGAGTTGCGCGCCCTGTACCGCGGGAATCAGGCGCCCTTCAGTCGCCGCCTTGCCCGCCTTGCCCGTCTGTCCGGACTCCTGACGCGGTTGGCAGGCCGTCGCCATGAGGAGTGCGGCCCCGAGAGCCGCAAGTTGTATCGTGCGCATACCGAGCCTCCTGAGCTGTCATCGTGCAGTAGAATGGCAAAATAGACGGTACCGGGCCGGCGCACAGTCAGGCGGATCACGCGTCGTTGTCAGGGGAACACTGTGGTCGGCCATGGAAGGCCGCGAATCTTTCATTTTCCGCCAAGCCGACCCATCGCGCTCCTCGCCGGAGACCAATGCCGTTCATACCGCAATTAGCGCACTCTCCACTCGACGGCGACACCGCCCTGATAGCGAGTAACTGACGCGGGCAGAAACACCCGCTCGAAGATGTTGTCGGGGTAGCGCCGGTTGAACCGATCAACAAAGATCGCCGAGAAAGTCCCCAGGCCAGCGCCAGCCACGACGTCGCTCGCCCAGTGCTCGTTCTTGTAGAGTCGCGAGCCGGCGACGAGCGTCGCGCCGGTGTACCCGACGGCAGTCATCAATCCGGCGTGCTCAGGCCAATCACGACTGAACCCTCGGCTGAGCGCGGTCGCGGCCGCGAACGCTACAGCCGTCTCGCCCGACGGCAAAGAACGATAGCTGTCCGATGAAAATCCCTTCCCCGTTTTGAAAACGCGCGAGTCGGTGGGTGAGATGCTTGGCCGTGCCCGCCCGATCTCACTTTTCAGAAGTTCGGCGATGATGCCGCCGAGTACGACCGATTCACCGGTGTGCATTCCGAGCGCGGCGAGGTTGCGCGAATGAGTCCCGAGTCCGGCGAAGTAGAGCCCGGCGCTCAGAATGACGCTGCCCGGATTACCAAGAAACCCGGATGCGTTCGAGAAATTCCTGAGGCCCGAGCTGTTCTGAAGGCTCGAGCGAGTAAAGGAGCGCTCTACGCTCTGATCCGATTGCGCCACCAGCGCGACAACCCCGGCGAGGCCCACGACGGCAAGCGCGTCGCGCGCCTCGAAGAGCTGAGCCCTGGTCGTCGTATCCGTGCTTTGAGCGAATACGGAAACAGCGGGAAAACCGATCAGAAGAGGAACTAAGGCAACGTAGCGGCGGAATCCGAGGATCATCCGGAGAAATATCACCCTTATGGAAAAATCCCGCGCTGCTGATACGCCATTGCCACCTTTCCGATCGCGTTGATGAACGCCGCCGTCCGCAGATCCACGCCACGATCCTTCTGGATCGTCCGCAGCTCCGCGTAAGCCGCGACCATTGTCTCCTCGAGTCCGGAGTTAACAAGCTCCTCCTCTCCTGCCGCGGCCATGGCCCGCTCACGATCATCCGACGCGAAATGTAGCCCCGTCAGGTGCTCGACCCCCTGCAGCGTCCGCTCATTGCTCCGCTCCTGAAACCGCTTTTCCATCCGGCCGAAGCGCATGTGCGACAGGTTCTTCACCCATTCGAAGTAGGAAACGGTCACTCCGCCGGCGTTGGCGTAGATATCCGGCACGATCAACGTTCCGCGCGCCAGCAGTTGTTCGCTCGCATCGGCGGTGATCGGCCCGTTCGCGCCTTCGACAATGATCCGCGCACGGATGCGGCCCACATTATCCTCCGTGATCAC
>DATBZT010000032.1:0-2591 GCA_036513055.1 Gemmatimonadaceae bacterium
GCCGCTACCAGCAGTGCGCTCATGAGCAAGGCCTTCGAAGCGGTACGCATGGGGGTCCGGTATGTGGCGTCTCGCGCTACCCGCGTCGTGCTGGTCCGCCTACGCGCCGAACGACATCGTCGAGGAGTTCTTGCTCCGCACGCCCCGTGCTCGCGCACTCCCCCACTGACCCCGCGTTCCCCGATGCGATTGGCGTCGACATTCCGGAAAAGTGCACGGCGATTGCCACCGTATCCGCCTTGAGTCTGCTCAACTGCGCGAGAAAGATGGCATGAATGCGTTCGTCATCCGCCCGCAGTCCGGTCATTGTCGAGCCGCAGCTCAGGTACGCCGAAAGCGGTGTCGAATTCCACCGTCGCATCAACACCATCGACGTATCTCCAATGCGGCCCGCGGGACGGTCGAGCAATGTCGGAGTCACCTTGCGATCGGCCATCGCCCCGACCAGCGCGTCCCATACGGCAGATACGGGCGCGAGCACTTTCGCGATCACGATTCCATCGTCGGAGCGGCGGTAGAACGTGACGCCGTTTCCAGACTCGCCGCGAGGCATTTCCATTTGCTGCGTAATTCCTATCACCGGGCTCGCTGCGGTCTCAACGTTGCTCGACGGCCCACACGCAGTAACGAGTACCATGCCGACGCTCGCGGCGATTGTTGCGAATGAGCCAAAGGTGTGCTTTGACATGATGGATGACGATGAGGAGGCAGAGGCACCGGTATCGAAGGGTTCGCCGGCAGGAAGGTTTGCGTACAAGGATATACACCGGGTTTTTCCCCTTCGTCAGGGACCAGAATCGCCAGTCCGTCATCCGACGCCTGGCCCGGCAGTGCCATGGAAAAGACCGACTGCTTGGCCGACAACATGTGGATCGGCGGCGCGAGAAACCCGAGCGGCCGAAACGCGATGAAGTCGGCGACATCCGTCGTTTTCCGGGACTACGTCAATCCTCGAGCCATAACTTGCATCCACGAAACAATCTCGCGATCTTCTGCCTCGGCGGAGAAGGCCAAGCCGACGACGGTCAAGCGCACCGGCAAGACCGAGACGATCGCCGGATACAAGTGCGAGCACATCATGGTGACGGACATGGGCGGCATGATGAGAAAGCGGCCCTGGGCCCGTTCCATTCACCGACAGGAGGGTAGTCCCATGATCCGCTCCATCATCCGCGCGACCGTGGTTCTGGCGTGCGTCAGCACCGTCGCGCACGCTCAATTTGGCCGACTAATCAAGAAGGCGCAGGAAAAAGTCGAGGCCAAGGCCGAGAACAAGGCGGAGGACGCGATCCCGGTGAAGCCCTTGGAGGGCGATCCGCTCACGGAGAGCACGCTCGTTGCGGTCCTCAAGGGGTTGTCGCTCGAAGCAGAATCGAAGGACAAGACGAAGCAACTCTGGACCGCGATCGAAGCGAAGGCGAAGGAAGTGAATGAGGCCGAGCGGGCTGCCGGCGACGAGCCCGACAAGTGGCATAAAGCGAGTAGCGATATCGAGAGTTGCGCGAGCCGCTCGATCAGCGAAAGCGAAAAGATACACGAGAAGGAAATGCCGCAGAAGGTGATGGCTCTCAACAACGGTAAGGACAACACCGCGGTCATCGCAAAGTTGAATGCCGTCGGCAAACGGATGGCCGACGCGCAGGCCAAGGGGGACACACCCGCCTTCCAGAAAGCGTTCGCAGACTACGGGAAGATGCTTGGCTTCGACCCGGCGAAGGATTCGGCGGTCGCCTACGCCAAGTGCGGAAAGCTCCCCGCGAAGCCGGCGTCGATGGTGAAGCTCGACCAGCTGAAGGCTGAGGTCGACCAGCTCACGGAGCAGCGGCGTGCCGAAGAAGCGGAGATCGGCGGGCGCGCTGCGAAGGCCTCCGGGATACCGGCCGACAAGTACGCCTTGGCGCGCGAGCGACTCTTGACGTGGAACTCCGAGGGGAAAGGGAAGAGCGGACGGCGCTCCTTGACGAAGGAAGAAAACGATCTCTTCTTGGCGCACGCGAGCGACATCAGGAAGGTAGAGAGCGTATTGCAGTGATCCCCCTGCTCCTCGCACGCATGGCGCTGTTCGCCGCGTGCATGGGGTCGGCGGAATGGACCAAGCTCCCGCTGCCTCCCTCGCGGCTCGCGGTCCGCGAGGGAGGGGCATGGCGGGAGTGGTGGAACAGTGCCAGGGCGCCCGGGCGTTACCCTCACGCCTTGGCCACGCTCGTGCCGCGCGTGCACTGGCGCGACGGAGCCGCGGGGACGGCGTGGGGGGAACTCCAGCTTGCCGGCGTGGGGGAGGCGTGGCGGACGCGGCTCATCGTCGTGCGTATCGATCCCCGCCGCGTGCGCTTCACGCTCGACACCGCCTTCGCTGATGGCAACGTCGCGTGGTCGCTCGACCGCGCTGGCGCCGGCGCAGTCGTGGCGTTGAACGCCGGTCAGTTCCTCCGCTCGATGCCGTGGGGCTGGGTGATGCTCGACGGCGCGCAGTTCCTGAAACCGTCCGTGGCTCCGCTCGTGTCAACGCTCACGGTCACTACCAGCGGCCGGGTGCGGCTCGTCCACGCGACGGTGCCCGATTCGGCCGGCGTGCTCTGGGCGTTCCAATC
>DATBZT010000033.1:0-8943 GCA_036513055.1 Gemmatimonadaceae bacterium
CAGACAGAAATTCAGTGACGACGACGTCGGCGCCAAAGCGGCGGCAGAGACGCCGGAAAGGCGACTCCGAAACCCCGGCCATGGGGGCGAGATAAAGTCGAAGATCGACGTCGATCGGAAATGGAATGGGCATCATCTCGAATGCTAACGGCCACTACAAGTGCTTGCAACATCATCGTTTGACACTCGAACAAGCGAGCCGTAACTTGTTCGATTCCGTGTGTAACGAGTGCAAACGGTCATTGCCCGGGGTGTGAATGGAGCTACGCGAGTTTTTTTCTGAAGATGCGGTCAAGCTGGAGCTCGAGGGCACAACCAAGGACGAGATCCTCAAGGAGCTGATCGCCCTTCTCAAGCTCGACGAGAAATCCGAGGGAATGCTCTTCAAGATGCTGAAGCGGCGTGAAAACCTCGGGTCCACCGGAATCGGGCGCGGCATCGCCATTCCCCACTGCCGCTCACTCGTGGTGAGCAAGCTCCGCGTGGCGTTCGGGCGAAAGAAAGCCGGCGTGGACTTTCGCGCGATCGACGAGAAGTCGGTCAACTTTTTTTTTCTGATCGTCGCGCCGCCGCTGGAGGTATCGAATCAATACCTGCCCGTGCTTGGAAAGATCGCGCAGTTCAGCAAGGAGTCCGACGTTCCCGAACGCCTGCTGGCGCTCACCGAGCCGTCACAGTTCATGGCGCTCCTCGACGAGAAAGGGCTCTAGACCGCTACTCCCATTCGATGGTGGCTGGCGGTTTTGAGCTCACGTCGTAAACGACGCGATTGATGCCACTGACTTCGTTGATGATCCGGCTCGATATCCGCGCCAGAACGTCGTACGGAAACGGATACCAGTCGGCGGTCATCCCATCGGTGCTGTTCACCGCCCGAAGACCAAGCACATTCTCGTAAGTACGCTCGTCGCCCATCACTCCCACGCTCCGCACCGGCAGCAGCACCGCAAACGCCTGCCAGATGCTGTCGTACAAACCGGCTGAGCGAATCTCCTCCAGATAGATCGCGTCGGCCTCGCGCAGAATGTCGAGCTTCTGACGGGACACATCGCTCAGGATTCGAATGGCAAGACCCGGCCCCGGAAACGGATGCCGGTTCACCATCTCGTCGGGCAGCCCCAGCTCCCGGCCGACATTTCTCACCTCGTCCTTGAACAATTCGCGAAGCGGCTCGATGAGCTTGAACTTCATTCCCGGCTTGAGCCCGCCGACATTGTGGTGCGTCTTGATCGTCACCGACGGGCCGCCGGTTGGCGAGGCCGACTCGATCACATCGGGATATAGAGTGCCCTGCACAAGGAACGACTGATCGCCGCCGACTTCTGCGGCAGCTGCCTCGAACACGTCGATGAACGTGTGGCCAATGGCGGTCCGTTTCTTTTCCGGCTCTTCCACTCCGGCAAGCGCGGCAAGAAAGCGGTCCGACGCGTCGACTGTGATCAGCCTGATCCCCAGATGCTGCCTGAACGTGCGCTCGACCTGCTCCCGCTCGTGCAGCCGCAGCAGCCCGGTATCGACAAAGATGCACGTGAGCCGGTCGCCGACAGCGCGATGGACCAGTGCGGCCGCAACAGCCGAATCGACACCTCCCGACAGTCCGCAGATAACGCCACTCGACCCCGCCATTGCGCGAATCTTTCGGATCTCGTCATCAATGAACGCTCCGGCAGTCCAGCTTGCTTCGGCCTTGCATGCTCCAAAGAGGAAGTTCGCGATGATTTCCCTTCCCCTCGGCGTGTGCGCCACCTCGGGATGAAATTGAACGCCGAAAATCGGCTTGGTCCCATGCCTGAAAGCGGCGAGCGGATTGTGCGAGCTCGAAGCCGTGGCGATGTAACCAGCGGGCGGCGACTCGACGTGGTCGCCATGACTCATCCACGCAGAGAATTCCTCGCCTGCGCTAAAGCCGTCGAACATTCCGCCGGCCTCCAGCACTTTCACCTCGGCCCGACCATACTCCCTTCTGCCGGCGCGCTTTACCTCCGCACCTTCGATGTACGCAATGAGCTGCATGCCATAGCAGATGCCGAGCACCGGTGCGATGTCGAGGAGAGCGCGATCGGCGGTGGGAGCGTCGTCGGCATAAACAGAATTAGGCCCGCCGCTCAGGATGATCCCGGTGGGATTCCAGTCACGAATCCACTCGAGCGACCTCGTTGGCGGGTGTATCTCGGAGTAAACCCGTGCCTCTCGCACACGCCGGGCGATCAGCTGAGTGTACTGAGCGCCGTAGTCGAGAATCAGTATCCGGCTGCTCACCGGCTCAAAGACTCACCAACTCGAGCTCGCCGGTTTCGAGATCGAGCACTGCGGCCGTGCACCGATCGGTGAGCCATCCGCACGCTTCGCCAGGATTGACGATCAGGGTGTCGCCACGTCTTATGGATTCCTGACGGTGCGTCATGCCGTGCACGACGAATTCATGCGAATCGATTGACCGCTTGTTCACTTCTCCGAGGTCGTGAACGAGAAGGATGCGGTGGCCGCTCACATCAAAGCTATGGGGAGATTCGTACAGCTCCGTGGCCATTCCCACCGATGCATTGGCCTTGATACCCTCGTGATCGCCATCGTTGCGGCCAAAAATGCCGAGGAGCGGCATGCTCGCGTCGTGAAACGGATCGAGCGCGAACGGGGAGCAGTAGTCGCCGGCGTGCATCACGAGGCTCGTCCCCCTGTCTGCAAAGAGCTTCACGAAGTCGCGAATCGCGGGAAGCCGGTCGTGTGTGTCAGAGATGAGGCCGACGAGCATCAGGCCGGTCTCCATACTGGCTCGAGCGTTTCTTTTCTCACCAGATCAGAATAGTCTTCGCGCTCCGTCGCGACTCCGTATCGACCTCGCTCCACCAGTACCTCCGCGGCTCGTGGCCGCGAGTTGTAATTGGACGCCATCGCAAACCCATACGCTCCGGATGACCGGACGACAACCAGATCGCCCGGCTCGACGTCGTCGACCTCGCGATGCAGGCCGAAAAAGTCCCCACTCTCGCAGATGGGCCCGACGACGTCAGCGACGATCTTCCCGCCTCGTGGCGTCACTGCCTCGATGCCATGATATGCATTATAGTGTGACGGCCGCAGCAGATCGTTCATCCCAGCGTCGGTGATTATGAAATCCTTGCCGCCGCTGTGCTTTCTGTAGAGTACCCGGGTCAGCAGCACACCGGCATTGCCGACGAGAAACCGGCCGGGCTCGAGGATCAGGTCGAGCCCGGTGGGTTGAATCATTTTCTTCAGCCCCTGCCCAAACCGCTCGATGTCAATTGGGTGCTCGGCGTCGTACGTGACGGCGAGCCCACCGCCGATGTCCAGATACCGCAGTTCCGTTGCGCCGACCGCTCCGATTTCCTTCCTGAGCTGAAGCAGGCGGCCGAGACCGATTTCGTAGGGCTGGAAATCGGAGATCTGAGAGCCGACATGCATGTCGATGCCCATAAGGGTCACGTTCTTCAGTGCCAGCGCGCGCTCGGCCACCACCAATGTCTCGTCGAAGGGAATTCCAAACTTCATTCCCTTGACGCCGGTGCGTGTGTACGGATGCGGAGTGTCCACCAGCACTTCGGGATTCACCCTCAGAGCAACGGGAGCGAGTATCCCCATTTCGCCGGCGATCAGATTCAGTAGCTCCAACTCGTCAGCCGATTCCACATTGATGAGGAGAACTCCAAAGGCAAGCGCCTCCTCCAGCTCGCGCCGCGTTTTTCCAACGCCACTGAAGACGATGTCGGCCCCTCGGAAGCCAGCCAACTTCGCTCGATACAGCTCGCCGCCTGAGACGATGTCAACACCGGCGCCGAGCTTTTTGAGCACATCCAGTATCGCCAGGCACGAATTTGCCTTCACGCTGTAGTGAAGGCGGTTCGGGAGCCCATCGAGCGCCGCAGACAGTCTCCCGTACTGCGACCGAATCGCCGGCGCACTATACACGTATGCGGGCGTTCCGACTTCCGCGCCGATTGCTTCCAGGGAAACACCGTCACAGAGGAGAGCGGCTCCGTCGCGAACGAAGCCAGTCGAAGGAGCACGGGCGGCGTTCACCGCCTTGCTCTCTGCCGCATTCACGTCCGGCGTCAGTACGCCTTCGCCCACATCGCTTCCGCGATGGATGCCTTCCCGCACTTGAGGCAGCTGGTGGGCGGCTCGGCCGAGCGGAATTCTTCGTCCGGGAGAAGGCGAATGGTGGCCTTGGTCTCGTGCTTGATCTCTGCTTCGCACTCGGCGCTTCCGCACCAACCGGCGTACACGAATCCGCCTTGGGCTTCCATCAGCTCGCGGAACGCGTCGTAGGTGATGCCGCCGCGGACGCTGTTCGCCTCGCGCCGCTCGAAAGCCGCGACGCGCATGTCCGTCTGGATCATGCTCAGCAGATCAGCTACGTCCTCGCCGACCGACTCGAGCGTAACCGTGCGCTTCACCCGGTTGTCGCGGCGAACGAGAACGCACTGGTTGTTGTCAAGATCACGCGGGCCGAACTCGAGCCGGAGTGGAATGCCCCGCAGCTCCCATTCGTAATACTTGGCACCGGGCTTTATCCCTTCGCGGTTGTCGAGGTGTACGCGGAGCTTGCCGGTTTTGCGGCGCTCCCATCCGGCAAGTTTCGCGCGGATTTTCTCCGCCCCCTCGAGAACGCGTGCCTTGTCTTCGTCCGAGCGCCAGATGGGAACGATCACCAACTCGATCGGCGCGAGGAATGGCGGGGTCTTCAGTCCGAAGTCGTCGCCATGCGTCATCACGAGCCCGCCGACAAGCCGCGTCGATACTCCCCAGCTCGTATTCCACGCGAACTCCATGCCTCCTGCTTCCGTCTGAAACTTGAGCTCGAACGCCTTTGAAAAGTTCTGTCCGAGGTTATGCGAGGTTCCAGCCTGCAGGCCCTTGTTGTCCTGCATCATCGCCTCGCACGCGTACGTGCGCAGTGCTCCGGCAAATTTCTCCGAGTCGGTCTTGATGCCGGTGATTACCGGCATCGCCATCCAGCCTTCCATGAAGTCGCGGTACACGCCGAGCATCTTACGCGTCTCCTCCTCCGCCTCGGCCTCGGTGGCATGGGCGGTGTGCCCCTCCTGCCAGAGAAACTCGAGGGTGCGAAGGAAGAGACGCGTGCGCATCTCCCAGCGAACGATGTTGGCCCACTGGTTGATGAGCAGCGGAAGATCCCGATAGCTTTGCACCCATTTCGCGAACATCGCGTAGATGATCGTCTCGGATGTCGGCCTGATGACGAGCGGCTCTTCCAGTTTCTTTCCGCCCCCGTGAGTGACGACGGCGATCTCCGGCGCGAATCCTTCGACGTGCTGCGCCTCCTTGTGCATGAACGATTCGGGAATGAGGAGCGGGAAATACGCGTTCTCATGTCCGGTGTCCTTGAACATGGTATCGAGCTGGTGCTGCATCCTCTCCCAGATGCCATAGCCACGGGGCCTGATGACCATGCAGCCGCGCACCGGCGAATAGTCCGCAAGCTCGGCCCGTAGCACGGTCTCGTTGTACCATGCGCTGAAATCAGCAGCGCGTGTCGTCAGCTTCTTGTCGTCGGCCATTTACCGTCAATCCAGGGTCTTGAGAAATTCTTCCACCGGCAGCGCTCGCTCGGCGCCCGTTTCCATGTCCTTCACCGTCACCTCGCGCTCTCCATAGCGTTTCTGCAGCAACAGCACGGCATTCCGGGCGCCGACGGCTGCCGCCGCCTTGAGCTGCTTGCCGAGCTGTTGCGGGCGAAGCGCGTATTCGACGCTCTGATTTCGGCGGCGCAGCCCAGAGGCGACCATCATCACATCCTCGAGCAGCCCGTCGTCATCGGCTGCCACCCAGTAGTCAATGCCAGGCGTCAGTGCGGGCAGCAGGTCTTTTGAGCGAAGGAGGTCGCCGAGCACGACGTCTCCCATGCCGAATCCGAGCGCGGGGAGGTCAACTCCGCCAAGCGTTGCGAGGAGCGTGTCGTATCGCCCGCCGCCGCAAATTGCGCGAAGCTCTCCGGCTGTATCGAAGAGCTCGAACACTATGCCCGTATAGTACGCCAGCCCCCGCACGATCGAAAGATCGAGCCGCACCCATTCTCCAAACCCGAGGGCGTTGACGTAAACGAGATATTGCCGCATTCGCTCGATGTGCTCGGCAGCACTCGCGACCGAGCCATAGCGCTTGAGAAGCGACGCGACGTCGCTGCACGCGAGAATCACTTCGATGCGATCCGCCGTCTCGCCGCTGCCGGTCGCAGCCTGGAGCTTCTCGCGGGAAATGTGGGCCGGCTCGCGACTGCGCTTGTCGATAACCGCATAAACGGCCGGCAGCGCGGTATCGCTGACGCCGGCATCGAGCAGGAGAGCATCGAGCAGCCGCCTGTCCGACACCCGGGCTTCGACGTCCAGGTGCGTGAGCCCGAAACTGCGCATTACATCGAGCGAGATCGCCACCAGCTCGGCATCAGCGGCGACTCCCGTTTCACCAACGATGTCGGCATTCAGCTGAAAATGCTCTCTCAGCCTCCCCTTCTGCTGTTTCTCGTAACGGAAAAGCTGGGGAACCGAAAACCACCTCACTGGTTTTCGAAGGGCGTTTGCCCGAGCGGCCACCATTCGCGCGAAAGTCGGAGTCATTTCGGGACGTAGCGCGACTTCGCGATCACCCTTGTCGGTGAACGCAAAGAGCTGCCCAACGAGCTCGTCGCCGCTTTTCTTGCGATAGAGGTCGAGCGGCTCGAGCGGTGGCCCGTCGTATTCGACAAAGGCGTACCTGCGCAGCACGTCTCGCCACACGCCAAGGATGTAAGCGCGCTCAGCGAATTTGTCGGGATAAAAGTCGCGAAATCCGGGTAGTGCTCCCTGCAGCATCACGGAAAGCTACGGGTTCTGGATGGAGCGGCAAGCGTTGCACATGCGCTTCAATGGACAACGTCGCACATGGACGCGTCTCCCACTGTGTGGAACGACCCCGTGATGAGGACTGTCGCCGCTTCCGTCGCCGCAAGCGCAACAGCGCTCGGCAAATCGGAGATGAGCGCGACATTCCATCCGTTTTCGGCACCGAATTCGGCAGCTTCAGATGCATCCCAGCACCGTGCAGGTGGCGCGCTCGTCGGATTGGTGACGATGATACGGTCCACCGCGAGGCTGAGCACGGCCATCATTTCGCGCCAGTCCTTGTCGCGAAGCACGCCGAGCACCGCGACAATCGGACGCGGAGGCGCGACAGCTTCGAGACTCTTCACCAGCGTGCGCATCCCGTCCGGGTTGTGGGCCACGTCCAGTATGAACTTTCCTTTTCGCTGAAACCGGCCGGGCATCGACACCGCCGGGAGCGAGCGCTGGGCTTCGGCGAGCGACACGCGCCACCGGCCCCCAGCTGCGTCAAGCATCGCCAGCGCGACGCACGCATTGGCCGCCTGATGCTCGCCGATGAGACCGGTTCGAAGCGTTACGCGGGCACCTTTCGATTCGACGTCGAAGGACGTGCCCCCGCTACCGGTGCTGACATTGCTGGCGTGGAACAACTCATCTGCCGCAATCACCGGTGAAGCGCCAGCCATGGTGGCTGTTTCGACGAGTGCTTCCCGTACCTCGTCAGAAACAGGGCCGAACACCGCCGGAACGCCGCGCTTGTAAATGCCACCTTTCTCGCGGGCGATCCCGGTGATGGAGTTTCCGAGATACTCGGTGTGATCGATGCCGATTGACGTAACCCCGGCGACCACCGGCGTAATCACGTTTGTCGAATCGAGCCGCCCTCCCAGACCGGCCTCGATGATCGCGACGTCAACCTCGCGGGAAGCAAAATGGTCGAGCGCAAGCGCGGTCGTTATCTCGAAGAAGGTCGCCCCGAGCCGCTCGCTTTCCACTTCCCAGCGATTGATGAACGAGAGCACTTCGTCTTCGCCGATCTGCTCGCCGTCCACGACGATGCGTTCACGGAAATCAACGAGATGCGGCGAGGTGTAGCGCCCCACGCGAAGACCGTCGGGCTTCGCGCGCAGCAGGTTCTCGATGGTCGCGACAACGCTGCCCTTTCCGTTGGTTCCCGCAACGTGGATGCAACTGATTCGTTCGTGGGGATTTCCGAGCAGTGTCAGGAGAGCCCGCGTGCGCTCGAGGCCAAACCTGGCGGTGCTGCCGGTGCGTGCGAAGAGACGGTCCAGCGCGCTCTTGTAGCTCGTCAGGCCGCTGTCCACCCCGTCGCGGCCGGCTTGCCGCTCATATGGCGAAGAAGCTGTCCCACGGTGTGCTTCAGGTCCTTGCGATGAACCACCGCGTCCACCATTCCGTGCTCGAGGAGAAACTCGGATGTCTGGAAGCCTTCCGGCAGATCCTGTCCGATTGTCTGCTTGATCACCCGGGGGCCGGCAAATCCGATTACGGCGCCCGGCTCGGCGAGAATTGCGTCACCGAGCATGGCGTAGCTCGCGCTCACTCCGCCGGTGGTTGGATTGGTGAGAATGGAGACGTACGGCAGGCGTCGCTCCGCAAGCTGCGACAAGATCGCGGCCGCCTTCGCCATCTGCATCAGGCTGAGCACACCCTCCTGCATGCGCGCGCCGCCGGACGCGGAGACAATAATGAGCGAAAACTTCCGCTCGAGGGCTTTCTGGCCGAGCCGCGCGATCTTCTCGCCGACAACCGATCCCATCGAGCCGCCCATGAACGCAAAGTCCATCACTCCAAGGCAGACGGGAAGCTCCATCAACTGCCCGGTGAAGGTGAGGATGGCGTCGCCCTCGCCGGATTTCGCGATGGCCTTCTCGAGCCGCTGTGGATATTCGGGGAAGCCGAGGGGATCGGTGGAGCGGATCTCGGTCTCGGTTTCCTCCGCGCTCCCATCGTCGAGGAGCAGGCTGACGTATTCCAGGGCTCGAATGCGCCGGTGGTGCTCGCAATTCGGGCACACGTTGAGGTTCCGCACGAATTTCTCGCGGATGTCGGTGTGCCCGCACTTCTCACATTTCTCCCACGC
>DATBZT010000034.1:0-16617 GCA_036513055.1 Gemmatimonadaceae bacterium
TAGGGAACATCGAGGAGATAGAGCCCCAGCGCCGTCAGCGCGGCCAGAACGCTCATGGTTATCAACTGCGCAACGATGTACGACCGAAGCGTGTCAGCGAGGTCTCGGAGGACATCGCGGACCAGGTCGCGATGCACCGGCGGGCAGAGGGCAATCAGCCATTCGCGATATACTCCCGGCTGCAGCGTCAGATAGATGCTCATCACGAACACGGCGAACAATTCGATGAGAGCCTGGACAACCGAGAAGACCCTTGGCGCGAGGTCGTTGACGGTGGATGTCAGCCGATCGTAAACCGCGTGCAGCACCTGGTGCTCGCCAGGCCTCCACACCGATCTCATTGCCGGAAAGCGCCCAACAAAATGATCGATGCCCTGTTCCCAGCTCGTTATGTACGCGGGCAGAACATCAACGAGCTTGCTCGTTTGTTCGACGACGGGCGGCACGAGCAACGCGAGAAGGCCGCCGAGAGCCACGACCGTCCCGATTACCGCAAGAAAAAAAGCGAGACGCTCGGGAACTTTGGCGCGATGAACGAGAAAATCGCGGACGGCGCCGAGGTAAAGCGAGAGGATTATCGCGATGAACAACAGGAGGAATGCATCTGCCGTCGTCCCCACCATCCACAGCAGCAGGACGGTGAGGATGACTGTCGTCAGAATCGGCGCGAGCTTGATTCGCGCCGCGGTCTCCTCGCTCAAGTGGTCGTCTTCTCGTCCGGAATCTCTTCTGCCTCCGGAATCTCCTCGGCTTCAGGTGTGCCGGTTCCGAGCTGCCTCGTGGCATCAGGCGCGGGCGCGGCAATCAGGCCCATCTTCTGCTTGAGCGCGAGCAGCTGCGCGTCTGCGCCGGCGTTGCCGGCACTGTGCTCGAGCTGCTTGAAGTCGTGTGCCAGCCGGTCACCGGAGAACTCTCCTTCGATCTCCGCGTGCGCGCGTATCTGGCGCTCGTTCTGGTCTATTTTCTCCTCCATTCTCGCGAAGGCCTCGAATGCCGACTTCTCGGAGATGGACGACATCGTCTCGGAGATCCGCTTCTGCGCCTCGGCGCGCCGCTGCTTGGCGAGCAGGAGGTTCTTCTTGCGGTTCGCCTCTTCGATATTGTCGTTGAGGCCGCGCAGCGATTCCTTGAGGCGCTCGGTTTCCTGCTTGTGCGCTTCCCATGTGAGCTGCATCTGCTGGCCGCGTGAGACGTGCTCGCCGCGACGCATCAGTGCCTGTTTCGCCAGATCGTCGCGGTTCTCCTTCACTGCCAGCATCGCGCGATGCTCCCATTCCTCGGCTTCGCGAAGCTCGGATGCCGTCTGGTCCTGGAGACGCTTCTCGTCGGCGATGGCGGCGGCAACCTGCTGCTTCGCCTTCACCAGCTGGGATCGCATGTCGATGATGATCTGATTCAGCATCTTCTCGGGCTGCTCGGCCTGAGCGATCAGATCATTGACATTGGCCCGGAAAAGTCGGGCTATACGGTCGAAGATGCTCATTCTATTCGTGCCTCGAAGTGGCCATCGTGCGCGAAGATACCCAATTCGCGGGTCGATGACCAGTTAATTCACTGCTACTCTCACGACCTGCGAATCTGGTAAAGCCTTTCCCTGGCCAGCCGCCTGCCGGTTGGCGTTGCCGCCAGACCGCCGCCCGCCGTCTCGCGATACCGAACGTCCATCTCCCGCCCGATCTCACCCATCACGTCGATCACCTCGTCAACCGGTATGGCGAACGTGATTCCCGCCATAGCCATCTCGATTCCGGCCAGCGCAATGGCCGACGCGGTCGCGTTCCGAAAAACGCACGGCAGCTCCACCAGCCCGCCGAGTGGATCGCATATGAGGCCCAGCATTCCCTGCATCGTCAACGCAACTGCGTGGCCGGCCTGCGACGGGCTGCCTCCGAGCATCTCCGTCGCGGCGCCGGCAGCCATTCCTGCGGCCGCCCCCGTTTCTGCCTGACATCCGCCTTCGGCGCCGGAAAGCGACGCCCGCTCCGCGACAACTGCCCCGATGAGGCCCGCCGTCGCCAGCGCGTCCACAAGCTTCTCGTCCGACACCGACTTCGCCTTGGCCAGACCGGTCAGCACCGCCGGAAGAACTCCGGCGCCACCGGCCGTCGGCGCGGCCACTATCACACCCATGGCCGCGTTCACTTCCTGCACCGCCAGGGCCCTCGCCAGGATGTCCCGGAACAGGGTATCCGCCAACGGACCCGGTGGCCCAGTCATCAGCTTCGCCGCGTCTCCGCCGACCAGCCCCGACGCCGAATACAGGTCACCGACCATCCCGTCACCAATCGCTCCTCGCATCACCACCAGGGCGCGAGCGAGCGAGGCACGAATGTCTTCCGCCGGCCGTCCCTGGTCTCTCGCCTCCTGATCGATGGCAACCTGCGCCAACGTCTCACCGCGCGACTCGGCCGCCCTGATCGCATCCGCAAGGGCTCGATACACGGCTAAGCTCCTCCGCCACTCACGCGGTCGAGCCGTCTCGCCCAACGCACCCAGTCGAGAGCGCGAATTTCGTCCCGAACCTTCTCGCCGGGCGACCCGTCGCACTCGATCACCATGAAAGCGTCGCCCCCTCTCTCTTTTCGTGTCAATCGCAAGGTGGCGATGTTGATGTCGTTATCGGCGAGAATCCCGGTAATTCTGGCAATCGAGCCCTTCCTATCCTCAGCTACGAGCACGATGGTGTGGAAGTTTCCGGTGACTTCAACCGGGTAATCGTCGATCTCGCTGACGGTCACGCGGCCGGCGCCCAGCGAGGAGCCGGTCAATGTCGCCACGACATCGTCCCGCTCCACCCTCATCCGGACGGTATTCGGATGGATGGCGTCGCCAATTGTCGTCTTCTCGAACCGGTAGTCCAGACCCTCGCGCTCGGCGATCTGAAGGGCCTCGCGAATTCGCTCGTCGTCGGGACGGAAGCCAAGGAGTCCAGCGACAAGCGCCTTGTCCGTGCCGTGGCCTTCGCCGGTTCGGGCGAATGATCCGTGCAGCTCGATCACGGCTGTCTGCGGAGTGCCGCCCACAAGCCCTCTGGCGAGCAGCCCCAAACGGCAGGCTCCGGCGGTGTGAGACGACGACGGCCCCACCATTACCGGGCCGATGATGTCGAGCAGCGATACCATAGTAGTGTTCGCTCCCTGCCGGGTCAGCCGGCTTTGAGGCGCGCCCGGCCTTTCATCATCCGGCGCAAGTAGCGTCCCGTGTACGACGCGTTGGTTGCCGCGACATCTTCCGGAGGTCCTGCGGCAATGACGGCGCCGCCGCGGAATCCACCCTCGGGCCCGAGATCAATGATCCAGTCCGCGGTCTTGATCACGTCCAGGTTGTGCTCGATCACGAGAACGGTGTTGCCGCGATCGACGAGCCGGTGGAGCACCTCGAGGAGCATTCGCACGTCCTCGAAATGAAGCCCGGTTGTCGGCTCGTCAAGAATGTAGAACGTGCGGCCCGTGTCGCGCTTCGACAGCTCGGTGGCGAGCTTGACGCGCTGCGCTTCGCCGCCGGACAGAGTAGTTGCGCTCTGGCCAAGGTGGATGTAGCCCAGGCCGACGTCATTGAGCGTGTGAAGCTTCTGATAGATGCGCGGCTGATTCTCGAAGAACGCGAGCGCGTCTTCAACCGTGAGGTCGAGAACGTCGGCGATGCTGAGCCCACGGAATCTCACCTCCATCGTTTCGCGGTTGTAGCGCTTGCCCTTGCACACGTCACACGGAACGTAGACGTCAGGCAGGAAGTGCATCTCGATCTTCACCAGCCCGTCGCCTTCGCACGCCTCGCAGCGCCCGCCTTTCACGTTGAATGAGAAGCGCCCGGGTCCGTAGCCACGAATCTTCGCTTCCGGCATTTCGGCCAACAGTTCTCGAATTGGCGTGAAGAGTCCCGTGTACGTCGCCGGGTTCGACCGCGGAGTGCGACCGATGGGACTCTGGTCGATGTCGATCACCTTGTCGAGATGCTGCAGCCCGATGATGCGGTCGTGCTCTCCCGGTATGACTCGCGCGCGGTAGAAATGGCGGGCCAGTGCGCGGTGCAGAATGTCTTCGATGAGCGTGGACTTGCCGGAGCCCGATACGCCGGTGACGGCGACGAACAGGCCGAGGGGAATCTCGACGTCGAGGTTACGGAGGTTGTGTTCGCGCGCTCCCTCGATTCGCACGACGCGATTCGGATCCCTCGGCCGCCGATCGGCGGGAATCGGAATTGACAGCTCGCCGCGGAGATAGCGGCCCGTGATCGATGCCGGATTGGCGGCGACTTCGGCAACCGTACCTTCCGCTATTACAAGCCCGCCGTGCTTGCCGGCGCCGGGCCCGAGGTCAATGACATGATCGGCTTCGCGCATCGTTTCTTCGTCGTGCTCCACGACGATGACTGTGTTCCCGAGGTCGCGGAGCTGGCGCAATGTGTTGAGCAGTCGCGCGTTGTCGCGCTGGTGCAGCCCGATGGACGGCTCGTCGAGGATGTAGAGAACTCCGACGAGGCGTGAGCCGATCTGCGTCGCCAGCCGAATTCGCTGGGCTTCGCCACCCGACAGAGATTCCGCGGATCGGCCGAGGGTGAGGTAGTCGAGGCCGACGTCGTTGAGGAATCGCAGGCGCTCGCGGATCTCCTTGAGGATCGGACCGGCAATCTGCGGATCGAGCCCGAGCTGTCCGTCTTCGCGCAACGCGACGCCCTCGAAGAAGCTCAAGGTAGAGGTGATCGGCATCTCGACGATCTCGCCGATGTTCCGGTCGGCAACCGTGACGGCGAGCGACTCCGGCTTCAATCGATGGCCGCCGCACGTCGTGCATTCGCGCGTCTGCATGTACTCGACAAGACTCATCCGCACCGAATCGGATTCGGTCTCGTCGTAGCGACGCTGGATGTTGGAGAGAATCCCCTCCCACTTTCCAGCCGCCGCTTTGCCTGAGACGAGTTTCCCCGTCGAGCCGTACAGCAGAATCTCGCGCGTCTCCTGCGAGAGCTGGCTCCAGGGCGTGTTGAGGTTGAACGCGAACTGCTTCGCGAGCCCCGGAAGAATAGTTTTCCGCAGGTAGCCGTCGGGCTCTCCCCACGGCAGTACCACTCCTTCGAGAATCGAGATGCTCGAATCGCCAAGTATGAGCTGGGCGCTAACTTCGCGCCTGGTGCCGAGCCCGCCGCATGCCGCGCAGGCGCCGAACGGGGAATTGAACGAGAAATGCCGCGGCTCGAGCTCAGGAAGCGAGATGCCACAGACGGGACAGCCGTAGCGTTCCGAGAAGAGATGACGGCTGTTGTCGTCCTGCCGTACAACTTCGATCAGGCCCTCGGCGACCTTGAGCGCAGTATCCACTGAATCGGCGAGTCTGCCTCTGTCTTCGGCGCGAACGACCAGCCGGTCGACGACGACGGATATGCTGTGGTTGAGCTTTCGATTGAGTTTTGGCGGATTTGCCACTTCGGCGAGGTCGCCGTCCACGTAGGCGCGGACGAAGCCCTGCTTCCGCGCTGCCTCGAACAGATCCTTGAACTCGCCTTTGCGACCGCGGACGAGCGGAGCGAGTATCTCGATCTTCGTGTCATTTGGCCAGGTAAGGATTGAGTCGGCAATCTGTGTCGAGCTCTGTCGCTCGACGGGCCGGCCGCAGTTGACGCAGTGCGGCGTTCCGGCTCGGGCAAACAGCAATCGCAGATAATCGTAGATCTCGGTGACCGTGCCGACGGTGGAGCGCGGGTTGTGACCGGCCGTCTTCTGCTCGATGGAGATTGCGGGTGACAAGCCCTCGATCGAGTCCACGTCCGGCTTCTCCATCAATCCGAGAAACTGGCGGGCATAAGCGGAGAGCGACTCGACGTATCGGCGCTGGCCCTCGGCGTAAATCGTGTCGAAGGCGAGCGACGATTTGCCCGAGCCGGAGAGGCCGGTGATGACGGTCAGCCGATCGCGGGGGATCGTTACGTCAATATTGCGGAGGTTATGCTCACGCGCCCCGCGTACGATGAGCGCTTCTTCTGGCATAGCTTTGAAAAGTGGCGGGTTGCAGGGGTAGATACAAGCCATTGTCATGGAGGAACGCCCCTATGATTTGACGGCAAAGCGGAACTGAGGAAAACGCAGATCCGAGAGCCCGGAAGCGTAGCCTTCGGGTTCTAGAGTGTTGCACTTGCGCGGCAAACCCTTCCGAAGGATTCAAAGTGTTTATGCGGCAAAAAGGTGAGTGACGAGATGAGCGCCCTCGATATTCTGCGGCATGTCTGATTTCAAGAACGCTTCTGGCTTCTCGGATCTGCGATTTCCTCGGTTGCCGTTTCTTCTCGAGAGGGCGTAACCTCGACCCCTGTATTATCTTGTCGCAACTTCCACCGGGCAGGGGCTTGGCGCATACTGACGCTGTCGTCGTTCTCACGACTATCGCCACCAATGACGAAGCGGTGACCCTCATCCGCGAGCTGCTCGACCGCCGCCTCATCGCCTGCGGCACCGTCCTGCCCGGCGGGCGCTCGATCTATCGCTGGGAGAACAAGATCGCCGATGAGCAGGAGGCGGTGCTGCTTCTCAAGACCCGCTCCGGCTGTGTCGAAGGCCTGCGCCGCGCATTCGCCGAGCTCCACCCCTACAAGGTTCCCGAGCTGCTGGCGATGCCCGTGACCGGCGGGCTCGAGCGCTACCTCGGCTGGATCAACAGCGAGACCAGCCTGACGATCGCTTGAGCCGCAGAACGATTGGGCTTGCCATAGTCGCCCTATGGCTGGTTGGACTCGCACTTCTATATAGAAGGAGCACCCTGCGCTCGCCGGAGCAATCGCTCGCTGAGGCGGGCATGCGCGTATCACCCGAAACGTATTACTACCGGCTGGACCAGCGGGGCACGCAGGTTGGCGCCGGCTCGTCGGCCATCGATACAACTACAACGCGGCTCATCGCGACTGACTTCGTCCGCCTGGCGATGCCGTGGGGCAAGGACACATCCCGGTACCAGGCGCGGTCAGAGGCGAGGTTCACCCGAGCGCTGTCACTTCAGGACTTCCTGCTCAAGGTCGAAGGCGACCTCGCACCCTATCTGCTGCGCGGCGTCGTTCAGGGAGAAGGCAAGTCGAGAACGCTTCAGGTCACCACCGAGACGCTAAAACGTCACCCGGCCGCGAGCGAGTACGACATCGCCGGACTGGTGTTCGTTCCCACCACCGCTCCCCTTCCCTTGATGCTTGGGAAGGAGCCAAAGACCGGGTCCACGCTGCAGATAGGAATTTTCGATCCGGTGTCGCGCAGCATCAGAAATTCAACGCTACGCATCGAGAAGGATTCTCTCTTTATGTTGACCGACAGCGCATCGCTCGACTCCGCCAGCGGTCGTTGGGTGAAAGCGCACCAGGATACGGTGCGTGGCTGGCAGATCAGCGGCGGCGTCCCGATGAGTGAGATGTGGGTCGACGCTTCGGGGCGGATGATCGCTGCCACCGCGCCGAGTGGCATCTCGGTGTTGCGAACCGCCTTCGAGATCGCGTTCGAGAACTGGAGACTCGATCAATCCCCGCTGCCTCCAGCTCACACGGCAGCCACGCCTGCTCCCACAAGAAGGTGAGCAATCACGTCGGCGGCCGAATATCCGGCTCTGCCGGCGACGAAGCTGCCGAGAGACGTGAGATCGTCGCCGCTCGTAACGAGAGGAAGCTCCAGTCCCTCATTGCGCGCCTGCGGCAGGCCGATGTTCGCGAATAGTCCGTTGCAGAGACAGCGGCGACCGATGGTGTCGGAAATATCCCCGCCTTTGTTCACGAACGCGTCGACTGGCTCCGCCGAACAGCGATAACCAAGTTTCCCATCCGCCGTCAAATACGCCGTCCGCAGGTAGCCGATGTCGCAGACGCGGACGCGCGTGTCGTCCTGGCTTTCCATCCCCTCGGCTTCGACGACCTTGAATGGGTAGCCGGTGGGCGACGCGCGCGGGTCGGTGCGCACTCGCACCTTTTCTGACGATACGGCGGCGAGCACCTGCGTCCTGATCTCCTCAGTCAATTCCGATTCGTCGCAGTACGCGAACAGTGTTCCCACCTGAATGCCCGTCGCTCCGGCGGCAAGTGCGGCTTTGAGTCCTTCCGGTGAGCCCATTCCCCCGGCGAGCCAGAACGGAAGGCCGAGGTCGCGCATCTTCTCCAGATCGACAACATCGCGCTCGCCATAGATCGGCTCCCCGTACTCATTGAAGCGGGGCTCGCCGCGGGGCGGAGCGTTGTGGCCTCCGGCCGTCGGGCCTTCGACGACGAAGCCATCCACCCGGCCCGTCGCCTTTCGCGCCAGCGTTGTCGCGAGCGAGCTGGCCGAGATGATAGGCAGAAACCGCGGACGCTTGAGTGGCCCACCATGCTCGGGCCAGTGAGCCGCGGGATCGAATTCGAGATAGTGAGCTTCGGCGCTGCTCGCGCCCTCCACATCGAACTTGATTCGCGCAAGGTTATGCTCGGCAAGGGCGTCGAGCGCGCCAGGAATCTCGCGCGGAATGCCGGCTCCCATGAGTACGTAGTCGACTCCGGCGAGCATCGCGCCGTACAGCGACGCGAGATTCGGCATCTGCACCTTGGTCAGCAGATTGATTCCGACGGGATTGTCGTGGCCCTCTTTGGCCAGCCAGATTTCGACGAAGTTCGCGAGGATGGTGATCTGCTGGCGGGCGACGCTCACCTTCTGCTTGTATAGCGGGAGCGATTTGTAGGGTGCGCCGGGAGCCCGGCCACCGGGCAGAAAGTAACGATCCAGCACGCGCTCGCTGACGCCAGGAATCGGAAAGTGACTCATGGCGCGTCGAGCGTGCCCGTCGGGATCGCCGTCCTGGAGACGCCGCACTAGAACGTTATCGAGTCCGGTCCCGGAGACGACGCCGAGCTGCCCGGTGAGCGACACTGCCCGGGCGAGAGTCCAGCTCGATACGCCTACACCCATCCCGCCCTGGATAATGAGCGGGAGAGGCCGCTCTTCAACCGGGCGAGGCACTGGCTCGAATCGCGCCTGGAAGAACCGGAGAATCGGCGGCTCGTATTCAAAACGAAGACCGCGCACCTCCTGGCGAGCGGCATGCACCCGGATGACACTTTCAGCTGTCACGTCCATGTGCGCCTGCGTATAGACCCGGCGCGGAATCGTTAGCCGCACGAGCTCGAGAGCTGGGTACCGGTTGGCGCCAGTCTCGTCACGGCCGGCGGACACTGCTCCCCGCTCCATTGACCGGATGCCCGACTCGAGATAGAGCGCGGCGGCAAGTGCCTGCGCCGGGAATTCCTCGCGAGGGATGTGCGAAAGGATCGCGGCCGCATCGAGAAAGACAGCGTGTCCGCCGATTGGCCGGACAATCGGGATCCCGGCGTCGATCAGTTTCTGCCCGAGGTAGAACACCTGGCCAATCCGGCTCCGAATGTGATCTTCCTGCACCGATTCCTCGATGCCGATGGCCATCGCTTCCATGTCGCGGCCGGCGAGTCCCCCGTATGTGTGAAGCCCTTCGAACAGCACGAGGAGGTTCTTCGCCTTGTCGGCGAGCGACGCCTCGCGCAGTCCTAGCCAGCCGCCAATGTTCACCAGACTGTCTTTCTTGCCCGACATCGTTGCGCCATCGGACAGACTGCACATCTCCAGCAATATCTCCGACACAAGACGCTGTCCCTGGCCCGGCTCTTTCTGCTGGATGAACCACGCATTTTCCACGGCGCGGGTTGCATCGAGAACGATCCGGATGCCGTGATTGCGCGTGTACTCGCGAACCTGCCGCATGTTCTCGAGGCTTATCGGCTGCCCTCCCGCCATGTTGACCGTTGCGGCCACGGAGATGTACGGAACCTTGTCTGCGCCAACGCGCTCGACGAGCTCGATCAGCCGCGCCAGGTCCACATTTCCCTTGAACGGAAACTCCGACGCCGGCTCGAGCGCCTCGCGGCAGATCACGTCGTGGAAAGTCGCGCCGGCCAGCTCCTGGTGCGCGCGCGTAGTGGTGAAGTACATGTTGCCGGCGACGTGGTCGCCCGGCTTGATGAGAATCTTGGACAGGATGTGCTCGGCGCCCCTTCCCTGATGGGTGGGGATCACATGTTCGTAGCCGTAGAACCGGCGCACGGCATCCTGGAGGTGGTAGAAGTTCCGCGAGCCGGCATAGGCCTCGTCGCCCATCATCATGCCCGCCCACTGGCGGTCGGACATTGCGCTGGTGCCGGAGTCGGTGAGAAGGTCTATGTAGACGTCGTCGGCGTCGAGCAGGAAAGTGTTGTAGCCCGCTCGCACGAGCGCGCTCTCTCGCTCGGCACGTGAGATCATTCGAAGCGGCTCGACGACCTTTACTCGCCAGGGCTCAGCCCAGCTCTGATTTTGCAAATCGTGCTCCCGGCCGCTTTGGCGGACTGAAAAAAAAAGATACACTTAAGGGTCGCCGGACGCCTATAACCGATCCATCAGGGAACACCCGATACGAGGTCGGGGAAACGCGGTCATCTGGTAATGTTCGAGCCGACTTTACCCTCAGGCACCTCCGCTCGTCCTATGGTGACGCCATGATCGAACTCAACGCACTCACGAAGCGCTACGGCTCGTTCACTGCCGTTGACGCCATAGATCTGCATGTATCCAAGGGAGAGTTGTTCGGATTCCTCGGCCCCAACGGCGCGGGAAAGACGACAACGCTCAGGATGATCGCTGGCATTCTGCGGCCGACCTCCGGAAGAGTCAGCATCGGCGGTGTGGACGTTGCCACCGATCCCATGAAGGCCAAGTCAATCCTCGGCTACATCCCCGACCGGCCGTTCATCTACGAAAAGCTGACCGGCATCGAGTTTCTCAGATTCGTTGGCGGACTGTACAGCCAGACCGGAAAAGACATCGAGCACCGGAGCCGCGAGCTGCTGGCCTTGTTCGATCTGGAGAACTGGCGCGACGAGCTGGTGGAAAGCTACAGCCACGGCATGCGGCAGAAGCTCATCATCTCGAGCGCCTTCGTTCACAAACCCGACGTGATCGTGGTCGACGAGCCGATGGTGGGCCTCGACCCGAAGGCAGCGCGGATTCTCAAGGACCTGTTCCGCGAGTACACGCGGCGCGGACACACGATCATGATGTCCACGCACACGCTCGAGGTGGCGGAGACAATGTGCGATCGCATTGGAATCATTCAGGGCGGAAAGATTCGCGCGCTCGGCACAATGGACGATTTGCGCACCGCGTCGGTGGATGGAAAGACCGGCCTCGAAGACATTTTCCTCCGCCTCACTGGAGAGAACGCCGCCCGCGAATTCGTGGACGTGCTCGATGCCTGAGGCCCGCATTACGCCCGGCGTTCTTCACCTGCTCATGCCCAAGTGGCAAAGCATCCGGGCGCGAGCGGTGAAGAAAGAGAAAGGCGCAACGGGACGCGCGGTGATGCTGGCCCTGCTCGGAGTGGCGTTCTGGGCATTCATCTTCACCGTGCTGTTCCGGCTTCTCAAGTATTTCAAGGGCGTTCCCGAGATCGGTCCGCTGCTTTCCGGCAAGCTGCTTGGCCTGCTGCTGGTCAGCTTCTTCGGAATGCTGCTGTTGTCGAACATCATCGCGTCACTTTCCACTTTCTTCCTGGCAAAGGATCTCGACCTGCTGGTGGCGGGTCCCGTTGACTGGCTGCGCCTCTACTTTGCCAAGCTCGCCGAGACGTGCGCGTACTCGAGCTGGATGGTCGCGCTTCTCGCTGTGCCTATCTTCGTCGCGTACGGAATGGCCTACGACGGCGGCCCGCTTTTCGTGTTGGTGGCGCTCGGGGCGTTTGTGCCGTTTCTCGTTCTGCCGGCCGTCATCGGCACGGCCGTCACGCTGATTCTGGTGAACGCATTCCCCGCGCGCAGAACGCGCGACATCATGACGGTCATCGGACTGTTGGCCGCGAGCGGACTGGTTCTGCTCTTTCGGCTGATGCGGCCCGAGCAGCTGGCGCGGCCCGAAGGATTCAAATCGCTCATCGAGTTCATCTCCGTTCTCCGCACGCCCACGTCGGCGTGGCTGCCGAGCGAGTGGGTGCAAACGGCTGTGATGAGCTGGCTCGGCCGTGAGCCCGACATCCTTCCTTTCTATTTGCTCTGGTCAACGTCGGCGGCCTTCCTTGTTCTTGGTGCCCTGCTGCATCGTCAGCTCTATCCAAAGGGATTCACAAAGGCCCAGGAAAGCGCGGAACGATGGGCAAAGGAAGGAACGCCTTCGAGTCTGTTTCGGAAGATGCTGGCGCCGCTCGGTATCGTTCGGCGCGAGCTGGTGCTGAAGGAGGTGCGGCTCTTCTTTCGCGACACGACACAGTGGTCGCAGCTCATCCTCCTCGGCGTGCTGGTTGTTGTCTACGTGGTCAACATCAAGTATCTGCCGGTGCGCGGACAGGGCGTGTCGTTCTTCGTGGCGAACCTCATTCCCTTCCTGAATCTGGTTCTCGCTGGCTTCGTTCTCGCGTCGATTGCCGCGAGGTTCATCTTTCCCGGAGTCAGTCTCGAGGGACGGACGATGTGGCTGCTCCGGTCCAGCCCGCTGGCCATGCGCGAGCTGCTGTGGTCGAAATTCTGGGTGGGTATGATTCCCCTGCTGGCGATGGCTCTCGTCCTCGTCATCGTCACCGGCCTGCTGATGCACGTCACGGAGTTCATCATGATCGTTTCGATCACGACGATCACGATGATGACGTTTGCGATTGCCGGCCTGGCAGTTGGGTTCGGAACGATGTATCCGCGGTTCGAGACAGAAAACGCGGCTCAGATCCCGACGTCCTTCGGTGGATTGCTGTTCATGATGGCGTCGATCGTCATGATCGGCTCGGTCATCACCCTCGAAGCGAGGCCGGTGTTCGGTTACCTCGCCTCGATGGCTTTTGGAGCGCCACGCGACCCGGTGGAGATGTTCGTCTGTTTCACGCTGGCGGCAATTCTCTGCCTTGCGGCCACTCTGATTCCAATTCGAGTGGCGTTGCGGCGGCTGGAAACGCTCGAAGCGTAGCCGATCAGCCGGCTATCGGAGCGCCGCAGTTGGAACAGAACAAGGCGTCGTGCTCCGGTCTCGGGCCGCATCGAGCGCACGCGGGGGCACCTCCTCCCCTCATCGCCTCAACCGCGCGCTGCATGTATGTGTTGCGAAGCGCCTCGTAGTCGGAGTCTGACAGCTTTCCGGTTTCCCGGTCGAACTCAATCTCGCGCAGTGCTTCAATGGCAGCATTTCGGCGCGTGTCCGTTGCCGACGATAGTGTATCGGGCGGAGTGTATACGGCGAGAGGGCTGCTGACGAACAGCGGATAAAGAACGAATGTCAGCGCGACGAGCGCGAGCGCGGTACCGACAAAGAGTGCGGTCAACTGTCGTCCCTCAGTGCGGCGTGGATTGCTTCGAGCGGCGGTAGCGCCATCGTTGCCGCGTAACCGCGCTGAGCCTTGCGTCGCCTTGCCTGCGGCCACATCACGATAATTCCCCCGATCGCCATCAGCGCTCCGCCCAGCCACACCCAGACGACAAGCGGATTGAACGTCACACGGAGCTCTGCGCTGTCGTCTGCTCGTACTCCGGCGAGAACAATGTAGACGTCCTCCCTCAACGAGGTCCTGATGCCAACCTCCGTGGACGGCTCGAACGTCGGCTCGCCGCGGCTGTCGACGTACTGCCGCTTCTCGCTCGTCATCATTCCCGCCGGTCTCCCATCGCGACTGACATCCAGCGCGATGGCCGTCACATGGCGGTTCAGCACGTCGTAGTTCGAGATTCCCTCACTGACGAACGTCCACTTGTGCCCCCAGGGGTCCACGAGCTCATGTGCGTCGCCGGCCTTGAAAGTGAGGTCAACTTCCTTCTTGAACGCGAGACCGGCGAAGCCGGCGAAGATCACCGCCACGCCCAGATGCACGATATAGCCGCCGTATCGCCGCCGGTTGCGCGCAACCAGATGCGTGAACGCGGGAATCACTGACTCGCCGTACATCCTGCGACGCGCGCCGATTCCCTTGTAGAACTCCTGCACGATTGTCATCGTCACAAAGGCGGCGAAGGAATAAACGGCGATTGCGACGAAGGCCCTCATGCCGAGCAGCGCCAGGATGAACGGCGTCGTCACCAGTGCGATCACCGGTCCGGCAAACTGGCGCTGGAGATTGGCCACGGACGCTCGCCGCCAGGCGATGAGCGGCCCGATTCCGGTAAACAGGAGAAGCAGCAGCCCGAGAGGAATATTCACCGCGTTGAAGAACGGCGCCCCGACACTGATCTTGTCGCCGCGAACAGCTTCGGTGATGATCGGGAACAGCGTGCCACAAAGAACCGAGAATGCAATCCCGACCAGGATCAGATTGTTGCACAGAAGGGCGGCCTCCCGGCTGATCATGCTCTCGAGCTCGGTTTCGGCTTCAAGGTCGGTGAGACGTGTAGTGACCAGATACACTGTCGCGGCAATCGCAACGAGAAGGAATCCGGCAAACCAGCTGCCGACCGGCGACTGAGCGAAGGAGTGTACGCTCGAGATCACTCCGCTGCGTGTGATGAATGTCCCGAAGATCGAGAGCAGAAACGTCGTGACGACGAGCGTGACATTCCACTTGCGCAGCATCCCGCGCTTCTCCTGCACGATTATCGAGTGCAGAAACGCGGTGTTCACGAGCCATGGGAGCAGCGACGCGTTCTCGACGGGGTCCCACGCCCAATAGCCGCCCCAGCCGGGCTCGACGTACGCCCACCACATGCCGAGGAGTATGCCCGTGGTGTTGAAGAACCAGGCGAGAAGAGCCCAGCGTCTCACCGCCGCCAGCCATTCCGCGTCGAGCCGTCGCGTGATCAGCGCGGCGATTGCGAACGCAAAGGGAATCGACGTTCCGACGTATCCGAGGTAGAGATTCGGCAGATGAATCACCATGCCCGGATTCTGGAGCTGCGGATTCATTCCGCGTCCGTCCGGAGGAATCCAGTCGAGGCGCTCGAAGGGATTGGCGCCGACGCACATCGTCGCCAGGAAGAAGATCAGGATGACTGCGAGCGTGCCCGTGACATACGGCATCAGGGCGCGATTGCGCGTCCGGTTGGTCCACAGCGCAATCGCGGAATAGGCCGAGAGGATCAGGCACCAGAAGAGCAGCGATCCTGCCTGCCCTGCCCAGAACGAAGCGAGCAGATACGCCGTCGGCAGATTCGCGCTGGTGAACGACGCGACGTACTTGATCGAGAAGTCGTGCGAGAAGATCGCAGTCCAGAGGCCGGCCGACGCGAGCACCACCATCGCGAGTGTCGCGTAGATTGCCCGCTCGCCACTGGCGACGAGGTCGCGCCGGCCCAGCGAACCGCCAGCAAACGAGACAGTGGCAGCCCAGGCCGCCATGAGCAGCGCGACCCAGAGAGACAGCTCACCAATGAGGATCACCTGCTTACCGCTGCGTTTTTCGCAGCACGAGCCCGGCCGCGCCCGCTCCGAGAGCATCCCATGTCAGGTCGCCGAAACTGAACAGTCCCTTCGTCTTCTTGTCGTGCACTTCCTTTCCGATGGATGCAATCGAAGCGGCTCCGATCGCTCCCTTGAAGGCGACGTTGCGATTCGCTCCAGCGGCCTGGAGCACACCGAATGTCATGCTCTCGATGAAGCCGGCAAGAAAAAAATGCTTCACTTTGTCGGAGCCCAGCCAGGTGTCGCGCTGGGGTTTTGGCGCCGACTGCGCGTGACCGGCCGACGGCAGCACCATGAGCAAGACAAGAGCCGTCGCCTGCAAACGTCTCCCCACTCCGATCAAGCGAGCATCCCCGGTCTCGTCAGTGGCCCCTCATTCGCGCAGAGCGGACAAACGACGCCAACTCGTCAAGAAGCTGCGGAACGACAGGGAGCGTGGGATCGCCGTAAGTTGGAATCTGAGCCTGCAGATTCCCGCTCACCGCCTTGAGAATGTGATTCATCCCTTCGATTGCAAGCAGGCGGGCGTCGGGTTTGGCCTGGGCAAGCGCCTTTGCGTCAGTCATCGATGTCTGAATGTCCGTCGACCCCTGTACTATCAGTACTGGAATCCTGAGCTTCGCGATCTCAACTGCGGGGTCGTACCTGAACCAGGACATGAGATAGGGCATGACGCTGCGCCTGAACAGCGGAGCCAGCACCGGCGGAACGGAATCGGGCATCACTCCGACGGAAAGCTGATCGAGTATGCGCTCGCTCTGAGCGAAAACGTCGGGAGGGAGCTGCGGACGGAATTGTTCGCGCAGTATGTCCTGCGCTTTTCTTCCCGCCCCCTCCAGCGACACATACGCGTCTGCGTTCGCTTCGCTGGCGGCGACCATACCGATGAGGGAGCCTTCGCTGTGACCGGCGATCGTCACCGTGGAGAAGCGTTTGTCGGCACGCAGCTTCGTGACCCACGCGTCGGCATCGTCGATGAAATTGTTGAAGCGGGCGTCGTTCTCGCTGGTCATCGCCGCACGGCTGGCAGCAATTCCGCGCTTGTCATACCTGAGAGAAGCAATGCCACGGGCAGCGAGACCGTCTGCCAGCATCTTCAGGCTGTTGTTGGATCCGGGGATCAGCGGGCTATTGCCATCGCGGTCTGTCGGCCCCGATCCGGCAATTATCAGAACAACGGGCACGGGAGCCGGAGCAGCAGGCAACTGCAGCGTGCCGAACACGTCGCCAGTTGGGGTCGTCAACGTCGCCGGCTCCTG
>DATBZT010000035.1:0-3851 GCA_036513055.1 Gemmatimonadaceae bacterium
GTCCACACCACGTCGAGTTGCGTGCGACCGGTTACGAGTTGCTTGCGTTCGACGTCAACGTTGAACCGCGCCAGACGGTGGACTATCGCGGAAACCTGACGCGCTCGAAGCCGTGATCGCGTGTTCCGTGATCTCGAAGGAACCTCGGTCCGTGCATGACACCGCAGGACGCTCGAAGAACGTTCTCGAGGTCAACGACTTGGCGATTCGTTTCGGCCGGACCGAGATCTTCAGTCGGCTGAGCTTCACCGTTCCTGAAGGAGCGGCGTTGGCGATCATCGGACCCAACGGCTCAGGGAAAACGGTGCTCTTGAGGGCGCTCATTGGCGCGATCCCGTTCGAGGGAACATTGCACTGGGCCCCCGGTGTTCGTCTGGGTTACGTCCCTCAGAAGCTGGACATTGCCCGCGACGTGCCAATCACGGGCTTCGATTTCCTCCGAGCGAGGGCTGCGCTCTCACGAACGTCGAGTGCCGCCGCTCTTGAGATGTTGACCGCCGTCGGTCTGCCTGTGGAAGCTGGTGCCCAACCGATCGGGGCGCTCTCGGGAGGACAGTTTCAGCGCCTGCTCGTCGCATTTGCGCTGGTCGGCGGGCCGAACGTCCTGCTCCTTGATGAACCGACAGCCGGCGTGGACGAACCCGGCCAAGAGCGCCTGAACGAGCTCATACATCGCCTTCAACAGGACCGTGGTCTCACTGTCTTCCTCATCTCCCACGATCTCTCGGTCGTCTATCGGCATGCCACGACCGTGCTCTGTCTCGGTCGCGAGCGCCATTGGTGTGGCCCGCCGAAGGACATCTTGACGCCCGATCGACTCCACGAAATCTACGGAGCGCCTATTGCATTTCACGTCCATGAGCCCTGAGACGGTCGCTCTCGCGGTGGCCATGGCCGTTGCGGCCGGCCTCGTGGGTTGCTTTGCCGTCATGCGGCGGATGGCGCTCTCTGCCGACGCACTGTCCCACGTGGCGCTACCGGGAATCGGCGTGGCGCTGGCGCTGCACGTCCACCCGCTGGTGGGAGCCGTCGCGATGCTCTTCTTCGGCGCCCTGCTCGTCTGGGCGCTCGAGGACCGTGCCCGGTTGGCAACGGAAACGATCATCGGTGTGGTGTTTTCCGCAGCCCTTGCCGTCGGAAGCATGATCACATCCGGGGAGGATTTGATTGAAGCGCTCCTGGGCGGTGGCGGCGCACTCTCGCGACTGGAGGTCGCCTTCGGCCTCATCGCCGCAACGGCAGTCGTCAGCTTCATCCTGAAGGAGAAACACGCGCTCGTGGTCGCGCTGGTCTCACCTGACATCGCGCGCACGGCAGGCGTCGACCTGCGCCGTCTCAATCTGCTGTACCTGCTGATGTTTGCTCTCACGATTGCGCTCGGCCTGCGCTATCTTGGTGTCCTCCTCATGGGGTCGCTGATCATTATCCCGGCCGCGACAGCGAAACACCTCTCGAACAACCTCAACCAGATGCTGACCGTGGCCGTGGTGATTGCAGTGGCGACCACGGTCGTGGGTTCGGGGCTCGCGCTTTGGCTCCACCGCGCGACCGGACCGGTGATCGTCGCGCTCGCAGCAGGCTGCTTTCTTCTGGCATTCCTGCATCGCCCCTGATCAGCCGGATTGAGAGGTACTCGGCCGTGCATGGATGCTCACGCTCCTCTCAACTCTGCGGCGCGTTCGCTGTCGCAGCTCTGACTTCAGCTGTCCTGACAGCGGCATCATTCCTTGCCCCACCCGAGCAGGTTTCGGCTCCACTGTTGCGTGAGACGCCACGCTCGATCCACGCCCACACGGCAGCCATCGAAGACCCGGGCGTGTCGATTCTCGTCTATCACCGCTTCGGCCAGGCGGTGACGGACGCGATGACCGTGCGGACGTCGACCTTTCGGTGGCAGCTCAGCTACCTGCGTGAACATCGCTATGCGATCATTCCACTCGACACGCTCACCTCCTATCTGCTGGGACACGGGCCACCACCGCCTCCCCGCTCGGTCGTGATCACGGCCGACGATGGCCATCAATCGGTGTTCACGGAGATGCTGCCGATCGTCCGCGAATACCACGTGCCTGTGACCCTCTTCGTCTACCCGTCTGCGATCTCGAACGCCTCGTACGCCATGACCTGGGACGAGCTCGACGCGCTGCATCGCACGGGTCTCTTCGACATCCAGTCGCACACCTACTGGCATCCGAACTTAAAAATTGAGAAACGCAGGCTGTCTCCCGTTGCCTATCGAGCATTCGCGACGATGCAGCTCGTGAAGTCGAGGACGGTGCTCAAAGACAAGCTCGGAGTCGAGGCGGACCTGATCGCCTGGCCGTTTGGCATCTATGACGACGAGCTTGTCCGGATTGCGCGCGATGCTGGCTACATCGCCGGCTGTACGCTCGATCGACGGATCGTGACACGGCGCGAACACATCATGGCGCTCCCCCGCTTCCTGGTGACCGACAGCGCCTCAGGACGCAACTTCACGTCGATGCTGCCCCAGGAGAACCGATGATCCGGCCACCGGTGTTGGCGCTTCGGCTCCTCGCGCTGCTCGCGTGGCTGCACGCCTGCGCACCCACCGACCCCGCCGCCCGAGTCAACCCGCGCGTGGTTGACGCGGTGAGTCACGCGCCTGTCGCAGACGCGATCATCACGACCGGCAACAGGCAAACCCGATCCGATTCGCATGGCTTCTTCCTTCTCGACGGGAACGGCACCGATGTTGTCCGCGTCCGCGCCTACGGATACTTGCGCGCGAACATACCCGCTCACTCGCTCAGCGCGCCGGACGCTGAGATTCAACTGAAGCCCTTTCGTCCGAAGGCGCTCTATCTGTCCGTGTTCGGCGTCGGAGACAGAAGGCTCCGAACCACGGCGCTCAAGCTTCTTGACACGATCGAGCTGAACGCGTTGGTGATCGATTTGAAGGGGCACCGTGGGATCGTGCCAGACCGCAGCGCGATTCCCCTGACGACCGAAGTCGGCGCACAGCGTGTGATCACGATCAGCGACCTTTCAGCATTGGTCACGAACTTGCGCGAACGCGGCATCTACACGATCGCTCGGATCGTCGTCTTCAAGGACAATCTGCTGGCCTTGGGACGACCGGCCCTGGCTGTGCGCAAACGCGACGGCTCCATTTTCCGAGACCGTGAGGGGCTCGCCTGGACGAACCCGTACAGCCACGACGTCTGGAACTACAACATCGGCATTGCCGTCGAGGCGGCGCAAGCCGGCTTCGATGAGATCCAGTTCGATTACGCGCGGCTCCCCGATGCCACCGGACTCGCGTATGAGATGCCGTGGACCGAACAAAACCGGGAAGCGGCCATCGACGGATTCTTCAATGAAGCGCGCAAGACGCTGACGCCCTTCAACGTTTTCCTGGCAGCGGACATCTTCGGGTACGTCTGCTGGAACTCTGGCGACACCAAGATCGGCCAGAAGCTCGAGCACCTCGCGGGAATCGTGGACTACCTGTCACCCATGCTCTATCCGTCGAGCTTTCAATACGGAATCCCCGGCTACCGCAATCCGGTGCAGCACCCCTATCAGATTGTTCGTTTCTCTCTCGAACAAGCCCGCCAACGGACTCACCTGCCGTCGGTGCGCTTCCGGCCGTGGCTCCAGGCGTTTCGCGACTACGCCTTCGGCGGCCGTCCTTTCACCGCCGGCGAGGTCAGAGAGCAGATTCGTGCGGCGGAAGATTTCGGCGCCGGCGGCTGGATGCTGTGGAATCCGCGGAACCGGTATTCGGCCGCGGACCTGCGTCCGGACACGAAGAAGGCAGGGCCGGAGCCCCTGGCGGGAACCCGGCGCTCCGCTGGCAGCAGCATCGACCCTTCCGCTGCTCTCGA
>DATBZT010000036.1:0-2783 GCA_036513055.1 Gemmatimonadaceae bacterium
CGATCACCCGGATGGCAAGCGCCGATTCGGCCGGACCGTGGGCGCTGCGGAAGAATTTCCGCACCGACAACCTGACCGTCGGATCGCTGTATCTCGGCACGATCGTCAATACAAGCTTCCCATACGGTGCCAACGATGGGCCGGTGTGGTCGGGCCGCGGTATCACTTTGGTAGCGGGCGGCGGAGTAGCCGGCCATCTCGGTCCGCTGTCGTTCTCGCTCTCGCCGAAAGCCTTTGTCGCGAGCAACGCTGCGTTCGACCTCGTTCCAAACGGACAATCAGGGTCGCTTGCTTTCAACAACGGCTCCTTCCCCACTGTCGTGGACTACCCGCAGCGGTTCGGCGCAAAACCCTACTCTCGTTTGGATCCGGATGCTTCGGGTATCCGATTCGACTCGAGATTCCTTTCACTGGGCGTCTCGACTGGAAATGAGTGGATCGGCCCTGCCACCGAGTTCCCGTTTCTGCTCGGCACCAATGCGCCGGGGTTTCCGCACCTCTTCGTCGGGACCGGCGAGCCGTTGAATCTGTTCCTGGCGCGGGTCCAGGCGAGAGTGATCTGGGGCAAGCTCTATCAGTCGGACTTTTCTCCGGTTTCCGGTTCGACCCATTACGTCTCCGTAGCCGAACCAGGGACGGTGCGATTGATGGCTTCGAGTGAAATCGTCATTCTCCCGCGGGGCATACCTGGGCTCGAGTTTGGATTCGCGCGGTTTCTTCACGTCCCGTATCGCGCGGGCGAGCCCACCGCGAGTTTCTGGAAAAAGCCGTTCAAGACGTTCTTTCTGAAGAACGAGTACGCCCAGGGCGATTCAGCCGGAGTGGACAACCAGCTCGCATCGGCTTTCTTCCGTTGGGTCTTCCCCCACAGTGGTTTCGAGCTGTACGGTGAGCGGGGGTACGAGGACCAGTTCTATGATTTCCGCGATTTCCTCCAGGACCCCGACAACGAGCGCGAGTATATGCTCGGGTTTCAAAAGATCCTGCGCCGCTCGCCCACCACTCTCGACGTGCTAAAAACGGAGTTGATCAACTATCAGCTACCGACCATCGCTCGAGTGCGAGTCCAGGGGTTCGTTTACGTCCACTCGCAGCTGCGCCAGGGACATACGAACCGCGGACAGCTTCTTGGCGCGAGCGCGGGGGTTGGAGCCGCGGCTGCCTCTACGATTTCGTGGACCCGATACTCGTCGCGCGGGCGCTCATCGTTTCTCTTGCGCAGAATCGTTCGCGATCAGGCGAATGTATTCGCTGCTAACGGAACGGTGACTCCTGCGCTTTCAGACGTCATCGTCTCCGCCGGCGCGGAACGCATGCGATTCGGGCGTCGAGTGGATTTTGGAGCGAAAGCTGAATTGATGGAGGACTTCAATCGCAACTTCTCGAAGAACGTCCCCAATCTCAACCTCCAGGTGACGGCACGACTTCACTCCTGGTAGAGCCGACCGGGGCGTTTCGCCCCATCGATCGAGCGACAGCCGGCACGAAGTCTTCCTCGGCGAGTGGCCGGCTCGCCACCACCCCCATCAGCACCCAAAACAAGCCATTCCACGCCGCGGGATTCGTGGTCGATCCTATTATGAGGGCCACTCCACCCGCCACGCATGCCGCGGTGTGCGCGGGCCGTCGCCCGGCTCCCGGTTGCAGCAGACAATACAGCATGATGCCGGCGAGGCCGACGAGCAGCAACAGCACCGACACACCGCCCCCGGCGTGGAAGATCTCCACCACGAAATTCTCCGAGACGGTACCATGAACACCCATGCTCTCGGAAATCTCGCGGTACGCACCGGCGCCGTGACCGAACACCGGGCTGCGCTCGGCGTCGCGCAGAAATGCCTGCCACATCACCAGGCGGGACCAGCCCGTGCCCGCATCGAGCTGCACCAGCTGGAAGAATCTCTGAGCGACCAGGTCCCGCACCAACGGACTGAGGACGAACATCGCGCCCGCGACGGCCGGGAGCGCAACGAGAAGAGAAACACCTCGAAGCAACAATTCCTGAATCGTAAAGCGGCCACGGAACCGCCACGCTGTAATCGGGATAGCGACAACCATGGCGATGAGAAACGCGAGCCACGGGCCGCGCGCGAGCGCCAGCAGCGCGGCGACACCGTGCACCACGAACGCAACGAGGCCGAACATGAAGACGCGTCGTGAAGTTGCGAACACCGCCGCCGCCGCTGCGGCCGCAGCAAAGGCGGCCGTGTAGGTCCCTACTATCGTGCCGAGCCCGAGTACGTAACTATCTTCACCCATCGCCTGTCCGTTGTTCGCGGCGATCAGGGCTCTGACCACGAGGGCGAGCGACATGCAGACACTGCTGGTGGCCAACGCAGCGAAGAATCGACTCCATGCCTCCGGGCGCATCACGTAGTAACAGCGAATGGCCGTGAAGCCGGCCAGATTGAGCGACAGCACCACGACGTCCGCGATTCCGTAGGGTTTGTATTCGGCGGGCGTCGCCAGCGCCGTGGCCAGCAGGACGAAGAGGAACATCGCCCACAGCGCCAGCACAGGACCATCGATGGCAAGGAGGATTTGCCAGCGGTAAACCGCAATGACAACGAGCCCCGCAATGAAACCCCAGACCAGCAGGGGAAGCCCGCCGATGTGGAACTCGAAATAGGAATTGAAGGGCGCCACCCAGGCGCCAGCCAGCATGATCAGCTCGGCGCGGTCAAGCCCGGGACGGGACTCTCCGCTCACCACCTCTCTCGACGCGGCGCCATTATGAACGCGACCCAGAAGATCAGCGTAGCAGCCAGCAGAATCGACCCGAG
>DATBZT010000037.1:0-4007 GCA_036513055.1 Gemmatimonadaceae bacterium
GTCAGCCCGCCAAGATCCTCTCCCGCTTCGTCGCGCGCGACGATGTTGCCGAGCCAATAGGAGTTCTGCCGAACCTCCACCTCGCGCGTGCGAAGTATCTGCTCCTTCACTTTGTCGACGTCGGCCTGGGAGGGCGGATTCGCCTTCAGTGAATCGATCAGCGCAAACGTTGCCTTCGACAGCAGGTCGACATTCTCGGGCGACGAGCCGAATGCAATCTGCACTGCATATTCCTTTCGCGGCTCCCGGCTGCACCCTCCGCCGACGTTCGGGCTGTAGGTGCCCCCCAGCTTCTCGCGTAGCGTCTCGTTCAATCTCATCTGCACGAGAGTCGTGAGCGCCCGCAGCGTGAAGCGGCTCTCGGGGGATGATTCGCAGGCGCCAGTGAACTCGATCACCGTGTTTGCCTTTGGCTCGGTGCCCTTGTTCACCACGCGCTGAACCACGCCTTTGGGCGGTGAGGTGCCGGTGTCGCGCCACGTTTCCTTGCGACCAATCGAAGGCAGACTCCCCAGGTAGCGTTCGACGAGCGGCTTGAGATTCGTCGTGTCGACGTTACCCACGAAGACGAACGTGAAGTCGCTGGCATCGGCGAACCGATCCTTGTAGAACGCGAACGCCTTGTCCGGATTTACCTCGGCGAATACTGCCGGCGTGACAGGACGTGAGCGAAAGCTGTGTTGCGACATCGTCACCTGCACCGTGTCCTGGAATACCGCGTCAGGCGACGCGCCACGGTTGGCGAGAAAAGGACCGACTTGCGCGCGGAAGGCATTGTATGCCGTCGTGTCGAGTCGCGGCGAGGTGAAGTCCAGGTAGATGAGCTGAAACAGCGTCTCCAGGTCCTTAATTGAGCTGTGACCGCTGAAGCCTTCGGTGGTTTCGCCGATCGTCGGCGCCACGCCCACATCCTTCCCGCTCAGCTTCTTCGCCAGGTCGACGCGGTTGAAGGTGCCGGCACCCCCGAGTCCGACGATCTGCGACGCGAGCTGGGCGGACATGATGTCGGCGTCAGATGCGAGCGACGTGCCTCCTCTGCTGTATGCTCCAACAAGAACCTCGTCGGCCTTGAAGTCCGTTGGCTTGACGATCACGCGCACTCCATTCGATAGCTTCCACTGCGTCGCAGCGATGCTGGCGATGGGAGTCGACGAGACGATCTTGCCGCCGGCCGGAACCTTGTCGACGAGCGCGTCGCTGGAAAGGTTCTCGGTGTAGGCGACGATCGGCGCCTTCGCCGCGCGGTCGAACACGGCAAGAAGCCCGCTTTCCGTCGGCACAGGAACACCGGCTTTGAGCGGAGTCTGGGAGATGATCACGCGATTACTGTCAGTGATCCAGCTGCTCGCCAGCTTGTTGACGTCGGCGAGCGTGATGGTTGGAAGGAGGGTGTGCGCCAGCATGTTCTCATAGGCAATGCCGGGAATCGTCTCGTCCTCGAGGAAGTTCCGGATGTATTCCCCCGCCAGCGACACCGATGGTGTCTTGTCACGCTCGGTATAGGCCTGCTCGTATCCGCGCAGAATATCCTGCTTTGCGCGATCCAGCTCCGGCGGCAGAAATCCAAACTCATCAACGCGCCGGGCCTCGATGAGCAGCGCCTCGAGGCCGTGTTCCACGCCGCCGTCCTTCACGATCGCGTCGAGGGCGAAGCCGTCGGTGGTGCGCGCGAAGAAGCTGGACTTTGACGCTCCCGCCCCGAGAAAGGGCGCGTCCGGCTTCTGCGTCATCTCGGCAAAGCGGCTGTTGATCATCTGCAGGTAGAGATTCTGAATCAGATCGCGGCGGTATTCACCGACCGTCTTCGTTACCGACTTGGGAAGCTTGAAGATCAGGTTGACGCTCGAGCTCGTGGCTTCCTTGTCGCTGGCGATGGCCACCAGGGGTGCCTGGTTGTCGGAAACGCTGTAAATGGGCCGCTTGGGCGCGTTCGACCTGGCGGGAATGCCGCTGAAATGTTTTTTGATCTGCGCCTCGATGTCGGCCGGATTGAAGTCGCCGACGGCGACTACAGCCATCAGGTCAGGGCGATACCAGTCGCGATAGAACGGGCGCAGTTTGGACGGCGTGACACCCATTATGCTTGGCTCCGTTCCAATGGGCAGCCGGGTTGCGTAGCGCGATCCCTTGAACGCGATCGGCAGCCACGTCTGGAGCATCCGGTCGCCGGCGCCCTTTCGTCCCCGCCACTCCTCGCGCACCACTCCGCGCTCGTTCATCACTTCGGTGGAGTCGAACGTCTGGCCGTGCGCCCAGTCCTCGAGGATCGTAAAGGCCTGCTCGACGATTCGCGCGGTGTCTGTGGGGACGGGCAGTATGTACACCGTCTCGTCGAAGCTCGTGTACGCGTTCAGATCCGCTCCGAACCGCACACCGATCGACTCGAGATACTTGATCAGGTCATTCTTCGCGAAATGAGTGGTGCCGTTGAACGCGGTGTGCTCGATGACATGGGCGTACCCGAGCTGGTTGTCGGTCTCGAGTATGGAGCCGGCATTGACGATGAGGCGAAGCTCGGCCCGCTTCTCGGGCTTGAGGTTCTGGCGTATGTAGTAGCGCAAGCCGTTCGAAAGCGTGCCGATCTTCACGTTCGAGTCGGTCGGCAGCACAGTGGTCAGCGGCGGCGCCGCCTGTGGGCTGGCAGCCGGGGCGCCCTGCTGGCCGAAACTCACGGCGGGCAAGCAAACAAGAACGACAGCAGCGATTCTGCGAATGATGGACATGGGTGGCGAATGAGTGGGAATAACCTGAGCGCCGCTAATCTGACGCCAACTCAGAATATACGATGTCAGGGTGAATTAGTGGGAAACTCGCTTTGCACGGCCCGAAGGCGGTACTGCCTATCGGACTCTGCTTGTCAGGTCGAGCGCCGCACGCAGGCCTTCAGCGATTGCAGCAGCGTCACCCTCGCCCCAGAAATGCATGAAGAAGAGTCGTGGCGTTTCTCCCAGCATGTGACTGTGCAGGGCCGTCACTTCGACATTGTGCGCGCGGAGCGCGCGGATCACTCCGCTGACCTCGCTGTCGAGTAGTACAAGGTCGCCGGTCGCCACCGCACCGCCCCCGCCTGTAGGCTGAAAGTTGATTGCCGTCGCCACTCCCATTGACGGCGGAATGACGTGGCCCTCAATGCGAATGGTGTCTGCCCGCGGGATTGTCACCTGATACACGATGCCGTTGACCTTGCCCGGCTGTCCGAGCAGCCGCGCGATCGCCGCAGTATCCAGGTCCATTCGTTCGAAGGCAGGCGCGGACGGCGCGGCGGCAGCAGGAGTTCCAGTCAGCGCCAGCGCCGCGTGCATCGCGCGGGCAATCGTCTGCGGCTTGCCGTGCGCCATCACGTGCATGTACATCACGCGCGGAGAATCTCCGCGAAGATGATTGTGCAGCGCGCTCGGCTCCACTCCACCTTCCTGAAGAGCGCGCATGACGGGACCGATTTCGTCCTCGGTGAGCACGAGGTCGCCCATTACGAGCGCATCAGCCGGGCCAATTGGCAGAAAGCCGAGCCACGAGCCAAGGGCGAGGGCGGGTTTGAGCTGGAGGCCGCCGATGACGACGTTCAGATCAGAGCGCGGTAAACTGAATTTGTAGACGCCTCCGGGCTGAAGTGCTCCGGCACGTCCAATGGCGGAGTCAACTGAAGGTGCCCATGCCGGCGTCTGCGCGCCGGCCACGGCCGTCGCTACCGCCACTGCCAACACGCACGCGACAGTCAGAGCTACCTGGTTCCGATGCCCCCGCATGAGACCTCCTCGCACAATCGGTGCTTTCGGCGGAAAGCTCACGCGAGAGAATTCCCGGCAGCGATCCTGAAGTTTGTCCCCCATGGATCCGTGACGACCCAGCTTTCCTTTTCGGGCTTCACGGCGTAGCCGCCAGACTCGAGACTCCGCGCTGCTGCCGCTGCCTCCTGGACAGAGGGAACGAGAACGGTCCACTCGAGCAGTCGCGCATCGTTGTTCTCCGCTCGGGGCGCTTCTGCCGCCCATGTATTGGTGCCGAGG
>DATBZT010000038.1:0-7670 GCA_036513055.1 Gemmatimonadaceae bacterium
AACGAACGACGTCGCAGCTGATGTGAATTTTCCGACGTCGACGAGCCTGGCGAATCTCGAGTGGATGATCGACCAGTGGGTCTCGCTTGGCCTGCCGGCCTCACACGTGATGCTGACAACGCTTCCGCCGCGCACGGTGACCGACGCCGCCAAGATCCAGAACCTGAATGACGGCATCCGGGCACTGGCTCAGCGGAAAGGGGTCAAGCTGATCGACCTGGTTATGCTCGTGTCCAACGACAACGGCGGCAACTGGTCCGGCCCGAGCGTCCACGTGGACGACTTCCATTACTCAGAACAGATACGCGACCAGCTGGCCACGAATGTCGTCAGCTACATGGCGTCGTTGACGCCGTAGAATCACGCTCTCCGAACGAGTCGCTGTGCGGCGTCTACAGAGATTCTCGCGAACGTCAGCGTTCGCCCCGGCACCGACTGGGCAAGGATGGGGAGGTCGCTCGAGATGACAGTCCCGAGAATTCGATAGCCGCCAATCGTCGGGGAGTCCGCCATCAACACTATGGGATGACCTCCGGGCGGGAGCTGGATTGTGCCGGCACAAACCGGCTCCGACGTGATCGACGTATTGGCAAACTCGAGCACCTGCTCTCCCTCCAGTCGATAGCCGGTTCTGTCCGACGCCAGCGAAACCGTGTAGCGGCCGTCAAGAAATGATTCCATGAGCAAAGTGCTTTCCGGAGTGGCTTCTACAGCGGTTCCATCCAGTGCGACTTGCTCAGTGGCGGCAATGATGCGGATAATGTTTGAATTGTAGTCGGGTTTAAAGCGATTCGGCGCTGGGACGCCCGCACGGGCAGCCGCGGTCGGCAGGCCGTTGCCTGTTGGTATCGCATCGCCGCGCGCGAGTCGCCTTCCGTCAATCCCACCCATAGCCGCCGGCAGATAGGTACTTCTGCTTCCAAGTACGAGGGGGCAATCCACGCCGCCACGAACGCCGATGTACAGAAAGCGCCGTGCTATAAGCCGATGGACGTCAAGCTGCTGTCCGGCATTCACGGCAATCGCCGCGTCCATCGCAACCGGCGCGCCATCCACCGTCGCCTCGACGTCCGCTCCGGTGAGTGAGATCACTGCGTGATGATCGAAACGGAGCGACCCCGTCCCGATGGCCCACTCGAGCGCCGCCGCACCCGGTGGATTTCCAACAATCCGGTTTGCGCTCGCGAAGGCCCACTGATCCATCGCGCCCGACCGCGGAACGCCACTCGCGCGGTAGCCGCTTCGTCCGGCGTCCTGCACCGTCAGGTAGGGCGGGGCGCGCTCGACGACGATCACTCGCTCACCCGATCGAAAACCACTCTATCTCCAACCCGGAGCAACGCGGGCTCGTTCGAGGTGGAGTCGAACATCTTCACTTCGGTTCTGCCAATCAGGTGCCAGCCGCCCGGGGTCGAAAAGGGATACACACCCGTCTGGGCTTCCGCTATCGCCACCGATCCCGCCGGCACCCGTTTGCGCGGCGTCGATCGCCGGGGGAGAATGAGCGACGGGTGCAGGTCCCCGAGGTAAGCAAATCCTGGAACGAAGCCGATGATGTAGACGTGGTACTCCCGCTCCGAATGCAGCGCTACGACTCCGTCCACATCGTGTCCCGTTCGCTCGGCGACCTCAGCGAGGTCTTCACCGTCGTAGTGCACGGGGATGTGCACGGTGCGCGGCGCGTCGGTTGTGCCGGCGGCGGGATCGAGTTGCGATCGCTCGACAAGAGGTCGGATTCCGTCGAGCAGCTCGGCGTATGTGACGGCGAGCGGATCGTAGAACAGGGTCAGGCTCGCGTACGCTGGAACGACCTCGGCAATCATCGGCGCTGACTGCAATGTTTCCGCGATCCGCAGCACTTCGCGGCTGAGATCCCGTGAGATGCCCTCCCCGATGACGATTGTCACGGCAGAATCGCCGAGTGGCACAACGCGCGGTACCACGCCGGTCACCGCGCGAATGGTGCGATGGTAAAGCCCGCTTTCTCGAGCGCCGCTCTTGTTTCGGTGACGAGCGCCAGAGCCTCGGGATTGTCGCCGTGGACGCAAAGCGAATCTGCCTTTACGCTCAGTCGCACTCCATCGATGCTCGTCACGGCGCAATCGCGCGCCATTGAGACGGCTCGCGTGGCGACTTCTTCTGCATCGTGCAGAACGGCGCCGGCGCGGCTGCGCGAAAGCAGCGTCCCGTCGGGCAGGTACGCGCGATCAGCGAAAGCCTCTCGCGCCACGGCGAGCCCAGCCCGCTCCCCCTCGCGCACCAGCGCGCTCCCGGCAAGTCCGAGGAGAACCAGACCGCGGTCCACGTGGCGAACCGAGTCTGCCACCACCCGCGCAATGGCCGCTTCCCTCGCAGCGACATTGTACAACGCTCCATGCGGCTTGACGTACATCAGCCGCGTTCCGGCTTTCGCGCAGCACGCGGCCAGCGCCTCGATCTGCGAAATGATCTCCACCGCAAGGTCCCGCGGCGACAATTCCATCTCGCGGCGGCCGAAACCTTCACGATCGGGATAACTCGGATGCGCGCCAATGGACACGCTCCGCTTCGCCGCCGCCTCGACGGTGCGCTGCATCACTTCCGCGTCTCCCGCGTGCACGCCGCAGGCAATGTTCGCCGAGCTGACGACGTCGAGTATCGCGTCGTCCAGCTCGGCGCCGTCAGTCCCGGTGTACTCACCAAGGTCCGCGTTGAGATCGATTGACAGCTGCACTGGTTTGTGGGATGTCATGAAGTTCCGAGGTTCACCAAAAAAATACCGCAGTTGTCGTTCTCTGTGGTCTCTGCGCCTGCCTGCTGATGGCAATGGTCGTCAATGCGGGCCGCACCTGTTGAACCGACGGACCCTCGCGGAAATGGCAGTTTGCAGTTCATTTTGCGCCCGATGAGTGACCCCCACCCTAGTTCTCTTTCCGCTCAACCCGGTATCTGGCGGGTCATTGCCGCATCTACCGCCGGGACGATGATCGAGTGGTACGACTTCTTCATTTTCGGAAGTCTGGCAACGATAATCGCCACGCAGTTCTATCCCGCCGGTAATCCCACTGCGAATTTTCTCAAGACGCTCGCGACATTTGCCGTTGGATTTGCGGTGCGCCCGCTGGGCGCTCTCTTCTTCGGCCGGCTTGGCGACAGGGTAGGGCGAAAATTCGCTTTTCTCACGACCCTGTTGCTTATGGGTGGCTCGACTGCGGCCATCGGCTTTCTGCCCGGCTACACCCGCATCGGCATGGCCGCCCCTGTTCTGCTCGTCGTTCTGCGCTTGATGCAGGGTCTCGCCCTCGGCGGTGAGTACGGCGGGGCCGCGGTCTATGTCGCTGAGCACGTACCCGACAACCGCCGGGGATTCTATACGAGCTTCATTCAGACCACCGCCTCCCTTGGGCTGTTCACTTCGCTCGTCGTGATTCTCATTACGCGCCGGATGATCGGCGAGGCGGCATTTGCCGAATGGGGATGGCGAGTACCGTTCTTCCTGTCGATCCTCCTCGTGGCGGTGTCGTTCTACATCCGGGTGCAGCTTGGAGAGTCGCCGTTGTATTCGCAGCTCAAGACACAGGGCGGAGCGTCATCCAGCCCGATAAAGGAGAGCTTCGACAGCTGGCCCAAGTGGAAGGTCGTGCTGCGAGTGCTTTTTGGCGTGACGGCCGGGCAGGCGGTCACCTGGTACACGGCGCAGTTCTACGCGCTCTTCTTTCTTCAGACAGTGCTGAAAGTGCCAGTCACCGCAACATATGGAATCGTCGCGGTTTCGCTGGTCGTCGGCACTCCCGCTTTCATCCTGTTCGGAGCGCTTTCCGACCGGATCGGCCGCAAGCGTCTGATGATGCTCGGGAATCTGCTGGGAGGTCTCAGCTATTTCGTGCTGTATCGTGGCATTGCGCATTTTGCCAATCCACTCAATGCCCCGGCGATAGTGGGCCTGATCGTCCTCCAGATCATCATTGCGGCGATGATCACCGGACCGATAGCGGCATTCCTCGTCGAGTCGTTTCCCGCGCGGGTGCGCTACACGTCCATGTCGCTGCCCTATCATCTCGGCAACGGATGGTTCGGTGGATTTCTTCCACTGATTGCCACCGCGCTGGTCGCCCGCACAGGGAACATCTATGCGGGCCTGGCCTACCCGACAGCGATCGCGATACTGACCTTCATTGTCGGTTCGATCACTCTCCGGGAAACCGGTCAGCGCAAAATCTGGGACGAGGTGTAGTCAGCGTCGTGGAAGGGCTGGTGGCAAAAACATCTGCCGGCTCCTTGCTCGTAGTCCTCCGTTTATTTCGGGACCGAAGGGATCATCCCGACCCATCCAACACTTACCGTCTCGCGAACGTATTTGCATCATTCGTTGGGTTCGCGCACCAACCGGACAGTTTGCCGACGCGTCCGGTAATCTCTCAACCGTAGCCTCCACTATGCGCACACACCGGGTCCTCCCGCTTCTTGCCGGAGCCGCTATGACGCTGTCCGCCAGCGCCGCGGCCCAGGTCTCCTCCACATTCGATTCAGCTACTGTCGCCGCCTTCAGATGGCGCTCGATCGGACCCGCCGTAATGGCCGGCCGCATCACCGACATCGAAGCCGATCCGCGTAACTCGAAAACCTTCTACGTCGCTGCCGCAACCGGGGGAATCTGGAAGACCATCAACAACGGGACGATGTTCTTCCCGATTTTCGACAAGGAAGCCGTGATCTCGATGGGCGACATCGCCATCGCGCCCTCGAACGGAGACATCATTTACGCCGGGACGGGAGAGGAAGACTCGAGGAACTCGATGTCGCCGGGCGGCGGACTGTACAAATCCACGGACGCCGGAAAGACCTGGAAGCTCATGGGCCTCACGGCCACCCAGCAGATCGGCCGGATAGTTGTCGACCCGCAGGACCCGAACGTCGTCTACGTATCGGCCCTCGGGCACGCCTGGGAATCCAATCCGGAGCGCGGGCTCTACAAGACGACCGACGGCGGCGCCACCTGGAAGCTCTCGAAATTCATCAGCGACAAGGCCGGCTTCGTCGACATCGCGATGGATCCAAACGACCACAACACGCTGTTCGCGTCGAGCTGGGAGCGCGTGCGTGGCCCGTACTTTCTGAAGAGTGGCGGACCCGGCAGCGGGCTATGGAAAACAGCCGATGCCGGCGCAACGTGGACTGAGGTCAAGGGCGGTGGCTTCCCTGCGACCACAAAGGGCCGCATCGGCATCGCGATCGCGCCTTCTGATTCAAAAATGATTTACGCGCTCGTCGAGGCCGACACGCTTCCCAAAGCTCTTCCGAAGGGAATGAAGCCGGATACGTCGAAGGCTCAGAGAACAAATAGCGGGCTCTACCGGTCCACCGACGGCGGCGCGACGTGGACGCTGATGCGGCGCAACGAAGGCGACGCTCGTCCTTTCTACTACTCGCAGGTTCGCGTCGACCCCCGCAATCCGAATCGCGTCTACTGGATGTCGTCCGTATGGCGCTTTTCCGACGACGGCGGAAAGACTGAGCGCCGGGGCGCGCTGTCGCTTCATACGGACTGGCACGCGATGTGGATCGACCCAAAGGACCCCGACCACTTCATGCTGGGCGAAGATGGCGGCATCGGCGTGACGTGGGACAAGGGCGGCACGTACGACTTCATCAATACGATGCCACTCGGCCAGTTCTACGCAGTGAGCTACGACATGGCCAAGCCGTACAATGTCTGCGGCGGCTTGCAGGACAACGGCTCGTGGTGCGGACCCAGCAGAACTCGCGGCCGCTTCGGACCAACGAACGCGGACTGGCAGAATGTTGGTGGTGGCGACGGCTTCTATACCGCTCAGGACCCCAACGATCCGAACATTGTCTATAGCGAGTCGCAGGGTGGCAACGCTTCGCGGCTGAATCTTCAGACCAACGCTCGCACCTCGATCATGCGCGGCGGCGGGGGCGGGCCCGGCCGCGGCAACTTCGAGGACAGTCTCATCATCGCTCGTGGCGACACGACGCTGCCGGCCACGCCCCAGCTCAACTCTACCCTTACCGCCATTCGCGCGCGCGCCACAGCCGATTCGGCGAAACGCTATCGCTTCAACTGGTCCACACCATTCTTTCTTTCCCCGCACTCGCCCACTACGGTCTACATGGGCGGCAATCGCGTTCTCAAGTCAACTGATCGCGGCGATCATTTCTACCCGATATCGCCGGACCTCTCGACCGCTGATTCGATGCGCATCAAAGTCAGCACGAAGACGACGGGCGGCATCACCCGCGACGCCACTGGCGCCGAGACCTATGGCACCATCACAACGCTGGCGGAGTCGCCAATCCGTCCAGGTATTCTCTGGGCCGGAACGGACGACGGTAACGTCTGGTTGAGCACCAACGACGGCGGAAGCTGGACCGAGCTCACCAAGCGCTTCCCGGGAGTTCCTCCGAAAACGTGGGTGAACCGCGTTGAGCCGTCGCACTTCGACAGCGCCACGGTCTATGTCGCGTTCGATGCCCATCGCGACAACAACTTCAAGCCGTATCTCTACGTCTCGAACGATTTCGGCCGCACGTTTCACTCGATCGTCAACAATCTTCCCTCGGACGGGATTGGCTACGTGCACGTTGTGCGCGAAGACCCGTACAATCGCAGCCTGCTCTTTGTCGGCACCGACGTCGGCGCGTACGTCTCGCGCAACACCGGGGGAACATGGCAGCGCTTCATGACCGGGCTGCCGACCGTGCCGGTACACGACCTCAAGATTCAGCCACGCGACCGCGACCTCATTGCCGCCACGCACGGCCGGTCGATCTGGATAACGGACATCGCGCCTCTCGAGCAGATGGCAGACAGTGTCATCGCAAAGCCGGCGTATTTCTTCGAGCCGGTCACGGCGTACGAGTACGCAACCGGCTTCTCGCAGAGGTGGGAAGGGAACAAGGCTTTTGTTGCGGACAACCCGCCGTTCGGTGGAACGGTCGCATATCGTCTTACAAGCGGTGACAGCCGCCGCGATACGACACGCATTGTCATCACCGACGTGAAAGGCGACGTCGTGCGCCGGCTCACCGGACCAGGAGGCGCGGGCATTCATCGTGTGGTGTGGGACCTTCGCGGACTTCCGCGGCCACTCGGACCGTCAGCGTTGCGCGACAGCATTGCCGCTGCCCGCCTCCGCAGACTGCGCGAGGATTCGCTTCGCGCTGCCGGCGTCGACACGACCCTTGCCGGCCGACCGCTTCCTCCGGGGGCGGATACGGCGGCAGTGCGAGCGATGCGCGACAGCATGACCGCGATGCGCCAGCGCGGGGATACTGCCGGAGTCCGTGCTCTTCGCGAGAAGATGACCGAGCAGTTCGGCGGTCGCGGTGTTGGCGGTGGCGGCCCCGGAGGACCTGGCGGTCGCGGAGGCGCCGCACCGGGGGAGATCAATCTTCGCCCGGCTGAAGCGCCTCCGGGTGCCGGTGCCTTTGGTGGCGGTGGTGGTGGCGGTGGCGGCTTTGGCGGCGGGCGTCAGGGAGCCATGGTGCCTGAGGGCGACTACCTCGTGACGATCACCGCAAACGGCCAGACCATGCGCCGGGTACTCCATGTCGAGCGAGTCAGCGAGGTGCCCGCTGATTCGTTTGGGGGAGACGATGGACACGAACCGTAATCCGCTTTCCGGTACCCGCTACCCGTGCCCGCCTTTCGCTGAGCGCTGGCCGCT
>DATBZT010000039.1:0-15119 GCA_036513055.1 Gemmatimonadaceae bacterium
TTCTCGACGTTGGGTTGCCAGCCGGATATCTCGAAGCGGACACGCATTTCCGGCGCGGATAGATCACCCCGATGGGTCGCTGTTCACTCTGCGACCCATCGCAATGCCAGCGGGATCCCGCCGGCTAAATCGCCAGTTGAAGCTGCGCCGCGCCGCGATAGGGCATCCCCTTCGGCGTGAACGGACCGGTAACGCGCCCCTGCGATGCAGCTGTCACGTCGCCCGTGAAGTCCGTTCCTTCGAGCGCGGCCCGGACCGCCTCGGTCGCAATGTCCGGCCGGTTGTTGTTCTCGCTCAGGTGGGCCAGCACGACGTGACTCAAGTTCCGGTGCGCGCACCTGCGCGCCGCGGCAGCGGCATCGTCGTTGCTCAGATGCCCGTAGCGACTGGCAATCCGGCGCCGAAGTGATGGAGGATACGGCCCGTTGCGGAGCATCGCGACATCGTGATTGGCTTCGATCATCAGTATGTCCACACCTCGCAGCGCGCGCATCAATGCCTCTGTGAGGATGCCGAGGTCGTACACGATTCCCGTGCGCGCCCCTGTCTCTCTCGAGGTCGCGAAGACGGCCATCGGCTCGTTGGCATCATGCGATGTTCCGACGGTGGTGAGGTCGAGCTGCCCGATTGTGAACCGGGCGGAAGTCGAAACAGTCTCCACCGACGCTCGCGCCAGCGAAGCGCTGCCGGTGCGCGTTCCGGCGCTCGCCAGCACACGCCATCCCCAGCGTTTCGCGCAGGCCGCAACACCGCCCACGTGATCAGTATGCTCGTGAGTGATGATCACCGCTTCGATGGAATCAGGCGTGACTTCCATTACCTCGAGACGCTTCTGCATGCCTCTCGGCGAGAACCCGGCGTCAATCAATACACGCGTACCGCCCGCTTCCAGAAGAACCGCGTTTCCCTTGCTGCCGCTGCCAAGCACGCGGACGATCATGTTCTTCTTTCTCCGGCTACCGCATGCGCCGTAGCAAGATGCTTTCTGCCCCTTTCGGTGAGCTCGACGTGGCGGCGCTCCATCATCCGCCGGGCGACAGCGATGAACTTTTCGATCTCGTACAACCGATATGGCTCGGCGCTTCCCCAGGCGAAGGGCGCGACGTACTTGGGAACCGTCGATGCTCCGTAGACATTCGCTCCGGCTCCAAGCACGGTCCCGGTAGTCAGCATGGTGCCGATGCCTGTCTTCACGTGATCACCAAACATCGTTCCGAGGAACTGAAGTCCGGTGTCGCGAACGCCATCGGGAGTCCACAGCTGCACGTTACCATAGGTGTTCTTGAGATTGCTCGTCGTTGTTCCGGCGCCAAGGTTGACCCAGCGGCCAACGTACGAGTGGCCGACAAATCCGGTGTGTCCCTTGTTCGAATGTCCGAGCATCACGGAATTGCTGATTTCGCCCCTCACCTTGCATAGCTCGCCAATCGAGCATGCCCGCACGGCGTCACCCATGACGGTCGCGCTTGGCCCGATGTAGCAGGGACCAACGATGCGGCTGAACGACGATATTGTCGCGCCGCCTCTGATGAGGATTGGCCCCGCCGTCGCGTCCAGCACCACGAACGGCTCGACGCGGGCACCGGTCTCACAGTACACCGGAAAGGTTCCGATGACCGATGCGTCTTCCGTCTGGCCGGCGGAAATCCCTGATGCGATGTGAGGAATGTCCTCGGCGAGCTGATCACCGAGCTGCCCGATGAGGTCCCATACGTCTCCAAGCCATCGGCCGGAAATCGTCGAGCCGCGCGAGCCGCCTGACCGTCCAGCCCCGAACAAAGTATCGGAGACACCCGAAGCTTTCATGGCGATTTTCGTTCTGACCGCGCAGACGGCGTCGCCGCCAATGAGCTCGGTGGCCTCATCCGCGAAGCCGCGTTGCCCGGACGCGGCGACCCCAAGAGAAGGAACGAACCGGGAATTGGCGATCACGGAGCCCGCTGGGATCTCCTCATCACCAGTGAGCCACCGCGGCGCGCCGGGCTCGTCGAAGTGAGCGAGATGCGCAGCACCAATGAACCCCGCGGCGATCGTGCCGGTGATGCGCTGCCATCGCTCGCGAATGATCTCAGCGCCGGCCATCAGCTCGCAGACCGGGCGCGTGAGCGAGAAGGGCTCGAAGGCGCGCGCGGCGGAGTCTTCATACAGGTACAGAGCGGCCACGTTTTCGCGTTTCACGTTGCCGCCTTCACGTCGTCGGGGAGCGCATCGAGCAACGCCTTCAGATCCTGCGAACGCTCAGTCGTCGTCACAAGCGTCATGCCCGCCTTGGTCACCACCACGAGATCGCTCACGCCGTACAGAACCACCGTGCCTGTTTCGGCGTGCACCACATTGCCTGCCGAATCCACGGCGTAAACTTGCCCAGCCGTGACGTTGCCGGTGTTGTTCTCCGGTTTCACGCGTCGCAATGAGGCCCATGTGCCGACGTCATCCCAGCCGAAATCGCCGGGGATGACCCGCACCCGTCCGCTTCGCTCGAGAACCCCGACATCGACGGATATCGGCGTGACACTTTCGAAGTAACGCTGCGCGCCGCCGTCGCTCGTTCCGCCGGATCGATTACCAGTCTGCGCATCGAGGGCGACCGAGACCTCGGGGGTCACTGCGCGAATCTCCGCCAGAAAGTCGCCGACTCTCCACACAAAAATGCCGGAATTCCACAGATACCCTTCGTGCAGCATCCACTCCGCTCGCTCGCGAGTGGGCTTCTCCACGAATCGGCGCACCTTCAATCCGCCGCTTTCCGTACGCTCGCCTGGCTGGATGTAGCCAAGACCGGGGTCAGCGCGCGTGGGTACGACACCGACCGTGACGAGGGCACCCTCGCTCCCGGCGACAGTCTCCGCAGCCAGCAGGGCGTCGCGAAATGCGTTGTCATCCCCGATAGCCCAGTCAGCATGGACGCACATCATCACCGCGTCGTCGCCACTGCGCCGGCTTATCTCCTTCGCTGCCCATGCCAGCGCTCCCGCAGTTCCGATGGGACGCGGTTCGGCGATGATGTTCTCGCGCGGAATGCCGGGTGCAGATGCGGCGACCGCGTCGCGGAGCAAAGCCGTCGTGAGAATCAGCGTCTGTTCCCGGGGTATTATGGGCTCGAGGCGGCTCAGGGTATTGGCCAGGAGCGACGCATCATTCACCAGCGGCAGCAGCTGCTTCGGGCGGTCGGGGGTGCTCAGCGGCCAGAAGCGCGAGCCGACACCGCCGGCGAGAATCACTCCCCAGCGACTCAATCCGTGTCCTCGGGAATTTCTGGTCCCTCCTCGCCGGTCACGCCGGTGAGCTGAGCGATGAGAATGTAGAGTTTTTTCGGGCTGAACGGTTTGGTGAGGAATTCCGTGGCTCCGCCTTCACGAGCGTCCTGCTCGTATTTTTTTTCGCCGGCGGCGGTGAGGATGATGCACGGGATATGACGCCACTCGGGACGCGAGCGAATGTGATCGAGCACGTCGAACCCGCTCATGCGCGGCATCATCAGGTCGAGAACGACGAGATCTGCACCATTCTCGCGCTCGAGAACGTCGATCGCCTCCTGGCCGTCGAACGCGAGCGATACGCGAAAGGGCCCCTGCTCGAGCTTGATCTTGATGATGCGGCCGATGTGCGCTTCGTCATCCGCAACCACGATGTGGCGTGTGTCGGTCTGCTGCTCATTGATCATCGGCTTCTATTAAAGAATGGACGCAATGGCCTGCCGGTGGCGCCTCACGTCATAGAGGAGCATCCCGAGATCGGCCGTGGGATCGGTGAGCACGCAAAGCAGTGCATCATCGCCGACGGACGAGATGATGGCGTATCCTTTCTCGTGCTCGACGAGGGCAAGGCGCATTTCGCCGCGCTGTGTCGTATGACCGATTTCGTCGGCCGAGGCAACCAGTCCGGGGATACGTGCTGCCAAATCCTCTGGATTGACTGGGATTGTAGACTGGGCGTCGATCAGCAGCCCATCGCGGCCAAGCACTACAACTGCTTCGATGCCGGGCCGCTGTCGGATTGCGACGGTGAGGTCGCGAATGCTCGGCATCGGTGAATTCCTGGAAAGTGTTGCGAAGCTAGGCCGCATAGAGGGTGAAGTCAAGCGGCCAATTGCTTGAACTGTCACGATTTACAGGGTATTATCGAACGCTACGGCGCGCTCGCCGCAAACTCCCTTTTTATACGTAATGAATCTTAGAAACTCAACGCTCGGTCTCGCTGCCGCGCTCCTGGTTCTCGCCGGCTGTGGCTCCTCAAATCCGTACCAGGCTCAGTATCCAACGGAGGCGGACACGTTCACGCTGTTCGCGCTCACGGGAACGCCGGCAGCCTATCCGAGCGGCCTCAACATATTCTCGCGCGCTGTGACGCGTGTCGACGGAAACGCGAATTTCGATCTCGCTTTCGACATCAACGCCGACGGCAACGCCGTCATCTATCCGGTCAAGCTGATCGTAACCGCGATCAGCGGCGATCGGACAATCGGCTTGAAGAAGGTGGTTGCCCAGTTCGATTCGGTCACCTCGGCGCCCAAGGGAACCTACCAGGCCGACAGTGCCGTCGTGCTCGCCGTGGGGGAGACCCTCGTGGTCGAAGCCAACCGCGGCATCGCGGGTGACGTCTGCTACCTCAATCTTTCGCCGAACATCTACAGCAAAATCGAGATCAGCAGCATCGATCTGGTCACACGGACCATCGTCGTTCAGAGCGTCGTGGATCCCAACTGCGGATTCAGATCTTTCGCGGCGGGCCTTCCCGCGAACTAGTCGTGCACGATCTACGGATGGTTCGAGAGCACGCCCCAGCGCTCCGTGAAGGCATGCGCCGCCGCGGGATGCTGGAAGAGCTTGCGCCAACTATAGACCGCGCTCAGGCAGCGGACACCGAGCGTCGGGCGCTGATTCAGGCTGTGGAGGAGCGGAAGGCGGCCCGAAACGCCATCAGTCAGGAAGTCGCGCGGCGCAAGAAAGCCGGCGAAGGCGCGGACGAGCTCCTCGCCCAGTCTCGCTTGCTCGGAGATGAGATCGCCCGGCTCGACAGCGACCTCACGGCGCTTCAGACTGAAGTAGGGGACGCACTTCTCGGAATTCCAAATATCACGCTTCCGGATGTGCCGGCAGGTGGCGAAGAGTGCAACTCGATTGTTCGCGAATGGGGAACGCCCCGCGAAGCCGGCAGCGTTGCCCCGCACTGGGAAACTGCGACGCGGCTTGGGATCATCGATTTCGAGCGCGGCGCGAAAATCGCCGGCTCCGGATTCATTCTGTATCGCGGCCTCGGCGCGCGCCTCGTTCGCGCCCTGATGAACATGATGGTCGATCTGCACACTCGCGAGCACGGCTACGAGGAGCTCTGGGTGCCGGTGGTTGTCAACCGCGCGTCGATGACGGGAACCGCTCAGCTGCCGAAATTCGAGGATGACATGTACGCCATTCGAGATGAGGACCTTTTTCTCATCCCGACGGCGGAAGTCCCGGTGACTAATATCTATCGCGATGAGATAATGGGCTGGGCCGACCTCCCCAGGGGTTTCGTCGCCTACTCCCAGTGCTTTCGAAAGGAAGCGGGCGCCGCCGGAAAGGACACGCGCGGGATTCTTCGCGTTCACGAGTTCGACAAGGTGGAGCTGGTGCGCTACTCGACGCCCGAGCGATCCGCCGAAGAGCTCGAGCTTCTGACGGGGCACGCCGAGAAAGTGCTTCAACTTCTGGACCTTCCCCATCGGGTGAAGCTGCTCGCTTCGGGTGACACGGGTTTCGCCAGCGCCAAAACCTACGACCTCGAGCTGTTCGCGCCCGGCGTGGGGGCGTGGCTGGAGGTGTCGTCGTGCAGCCTCTTCACGGACTACCAGGCTCGCCGCGCCAACATCCGGTACAGGCCGGCTGACGGTGGTAAGCCCCGCTTTGTCCATACGCTGAACGGGTCGGGAACTGCGTTCCCGAGACTCATGGCCGCGCTTCTCGAGCACGGACTGCAGCCCGATGGCAGCGTAACGCTTCCCGACGCGCTTCGGCCGTACGTCGGCGCCGACCGGTTGGGCTGAGCGGTGCGCCGGATTGCTCCGGTCACAATCGTATCGATCTGCGTCGCTGCGCTGCTGGTCTGGTATGTCATTTACACGCAGGGCGTAGTTCGCGAGCTGAGACGCGAAGCTTCACGCGTGGGACTCATGTATGCACGCGTGTACGACGGCCTGAACGATCCCGGGCCCGATGCGGCCAACACCGCACTGCTCGATCTCTCCCGTCATATCCGCGAATCGGGCGTTCCCCTCATCATCACTGACAGCCACGGAAACCCGACGGCAGCGGCGAACCTCCCGACCGACGCCCCTCTCAACTCCGTTGAAGTCAGAGAGTACATCAAGACGCTCGACATGCAGAATCACGCGATCGTCGAGGGCGACATCGGCACCGTGCATTACGGGAATACTCCGCTGGTCCGCGGGCTTCGGATCATTCCGCTCCTGCAGTCGCTGCTCATCGGGATGTTCCTGCTCGCCGGAGCGTACGCGCTGCGCACGCGTGGCCGCGCTGATCGCGAGCAGATCTGGGCGGGAATGGCTCGCGAGTCTGCCCACCAGCTGGGCACTCCACTGTCGAGTCTGAGCGGGTGGATCGAGCTGCTGCGCGAAGCCGAGGGCGATCCGATGACGATGAGCGCACTCGAGCACATGGACGCGGACCTCGAGCGCCTGAAGCGGGTTGCCAACCGCTTCGAGCGCATCGGCCGGCCGCCGAAGAAGGAAAAGGTCGATATCGGCGATCTCATGGAGCGGGTTGCTGCATACTTCAGAGCGCGCGTGCCGACGCTGGCTCAACGGGTGACGGTGACCTCCACGCGCGACAGCGGACCGCTGTTTGTCGACGGCGACCCGGTACTGCTCGAGTGGGCGATCGAGTCGCTGACCAAGAACGCAATCGACGCCCTTGCCGGGCGCGATGGGCGAGTCGACATGTCGGCCACGGCCCTTCCCGAGGGACGCGTTCGCGTTCGGGTGTCGGACACGGGGCCCGGCGTCCCGCACGAGCTCGGCAAGCGAATCTTCGAGCCGGGCTTCAGCACCAAGGATCACGGCTGGGGAATCGGCCTGCCGCTTGCCCGGCGGATCATCCGCGACAACCACGGGGGCGAGCTGGCTCTCGTTCCCTCCGAACGCGGAGCGACGTTCGACATTATCTTGAGTTGATGAACAGAATCACCGACACCGCCGCGGCCGAGTCCGTCGCCGGCGATGCCGAGCCACTCGCGCGGCTCAATCCCGCACAGCGCGAGGCAGTTCTCCATCACGAAGGTCCGCTCCTCGTTATCGCCGGCGCCGGCTCCGGCAAGACACGAGTGCTGACGACGCGCATTGCGAGACTCATCAGGCATCACGGAGTGGAACCAGCGCGCATCCTTGCCGTGACCTTCACCAACAAGGCTGCGGGCGAGATGCGCGACAGAATTGCCCACCTTCTCGCCGAGGACAGCGGCACTGCGGGGTCGCCTGTACCGTCACCGGAAGCCGTGCGGAAGATGTGGTGCGGAACGTTTCACGCGATTGGCGCGCGCATGCTGCGGACAAATGCGGCGCGAGTCGGACGAACCGCCAGCTTTACCATCTACGATGAAGACGACTCGCTCGGCCTCATCAAGCGGGTGATGGAGCGCGTGGGAGTTTCGCCCAAACAATGGACTCCGAAATCAATAGCATCGCTCATCTCCGACGCCAAGAATGCTCTCGTCACGCCGGCCGAATACCAGCAGGTGGCGATGGATCCTTTGTCCCGTGCCGCGGCGGCGGTGTACGCCGAGCTGGAGGGCGCGCTCCGCGCGGCCAATGCCGTGACGTTCGACGATCTCCTCGTCCTGCCGGTGCAGGTGCTCCGCGAGAATCCGGAAGTCCTGGCCCATTATCGCCATCGGTTCCAGTTCATACTCGTAGATGAGTACCAGGACACAAACCCCGCGCAATTCCAGTTCATCAAGCTGCTGGGAAGCGGGCACGGAAACGTCGCGGTGGTTGGCGACGACGACCAATCCATTTACGGCTGGCGTGGCGCCGATATCCGCAACATCCTCGATTTCGAGAAGGAGTTTGCCTCGGCAACGGTCGTCCGGCTCGAGGAGAACTATCGCTCTACTCCGGGAATCCTCGACCTCGCCAATGCGGCGATCAGTGCCAACATCAGCCGCCGCGGCAAGACGCTCCGCGCCACGCGGCCCGGCGGAGAGCCGGTGACTCTCGGTGCGGCGCTCGACGAGCGCGATGAAGCGGATTTCGTCGTGGATGAAATTCTCGCCCGGCAATCCACCGAGCAGCGGCGCCTGCGCGACTTCGCGATACTCTATCGCACCAACTCGCAGAGCCGGGCGCTCGAGGACGCGCTGCGCAAGAACACGATTCCGTATCGTCTCATCGGGGCCGTCAGGTTCTATGATCGAAAGGAGATCAGGGATCTGATGAGCTATCTGAAGCTCATCGCCAATCCTTCTGACGACGAGGCCTTTCGCCGCGCGGTAGCCGTGCCGAAGCGGAAACTCGGAGAGACGACAATCGAAGCGGTGGCAGTCGCGGCGCGCGCGGCGAAGGCGTCCATGCTCGAGGCCGCGTCCCGTCCCGATCTTCTCGGCGCGGTGCGCGGCGCTGCTCGTGACGGCCTCCAGGAATTCGCCGGTCTCATTCAGCGACTGCGCGAACGCGCGAAGGACGCGAGCGTGGACGAGCTCCTGCGGGAGCTGGTCGACGCGATCAGGTACAGTGACTATCTGCAGGCCGATGCTCCGGAGACCGCGCGCGACCGGCTCGAGAACGTCGGGGCGCTGATTGACGGCGCGGCAGAGACCGTCGTGGATGAGGGCGGGGAAGTCGGGCTCACTCCCCTCGACCACTTCCTCCAGCGCGCCATGCTCGTCGCCGCAATCGACGCGCTCGATCCCGACGCTGACGCCGTGACGCTGATGACGCTTCACAACGCAAAGGGCCTGGAATTTCCCGTCGTCTTCATAACCGGGCTCGAGGACGGGCTTTTTCCGCTGTCGCAGTCAATCGACGATCCTGCGAAGCTCGAGGAGGAGCGGCGATTGTTTTACGTCGGAATCACGCGGGCCGAACAGAAGCTCTACCTTTCGTTTGCCGAGAGTCGGCGCCGGAACGGTGAGTTCATGGCGTCGATGCGATCGCGGTTTCTCCGTGAGATTCCGCCAGGCATGCTCGAGGAGCGACGGACGATCAAGGTTCGTTCTGCCGGGCGAGGCTATTCCCGTGAACAGCTTTCACGCGATCCGGTTCAGCGGGCGCCCAACACGTGGCGGACGCAAACCACTCGCAGCTTGCACCAGGTTCCGGCATGGCGGCCGGCTCCCGTCGCGTCAGACGCCGATGTGTCGCAGGACGAGCCGCTTTACCGCCCTGGCGAGAGAATCAGTCATCGTCTGTTCGGCGGAGGCGCGATCGTCGAGGTGAGCGGTTTGGGACGCGACGTGAAAGCGGTGATCGACTTTGACGACGAGACTGTTGGACGGAAGACAATCAAGCTCGCCTATACGACGCTCGAACGGGGAATCGACTAGTGGCGGTCACTCACGATGACGTACGGCACATCGCCGGGCTGGCGCGGCTTGGCGTCAGCCCATCGCGCCTGGATGACCTCGTTCGCGAGCTGAACGGCATCCTGGCCCACATGGAGGTGCTGGCGCAGGTAAACATCGCGGAGCTCACGAGTGAGAATCCGGCCATGGGAATGCTCGCCGCAAGCACGCCCCTGCGCTCTGACTCGAGCGGCCCGATCCCAATGTTTGGCCCCCTGGAATCGTTCGCCCCTGAAGTGCGTGACGGATTCATCATCGTCCCGCGCCTTGCATCTCACGCGGTTTCGACTGAAAGCGGGGATGTCATCCCGGATGACGATACCGCCGCACTGAGCGGTGGCGAGCCGGACGACGATCCGGGCGAGACCATTCTGTGAGCGTCGCGGATTTTCCAACGCTCACCGCGGACGCCATCGCCGCACGCGTCCGGCAGGGCACGGTGACTCCGGCGGAAATGGTGCGCGCGAGCTTTGAGCGGGGCCGTAGCGTGGGTGCCGGGCGGGACGCGCTCAACATCGTCCTCTGGAGCGACGAGGACGCAGCGGTCAAGGAAGCGGAGACTCTTTCGTCGCAGTTCGCGGGTGCGTCGAAGGGCGGGCGCCTTGCCGGCGTTCCCATTGCCGTCAAGGACAACATCGCCACGCTCGGACTGCCGACAACGTGCGCGTCGAAGATCCTCGCCGGATATGTCAGCCCCTACGAGGCCACCGCAATCACGCGGCTGCGCGAAGAGGGAGCAATCGTCGTTTCGAAAACGAACTGTGATGAGTTCGCGATGGGATCGTCGACTGAGAACAGCGCGTACGGCCCGACTCGCAATCCAGTCGATATCCGGCGGGTGCCTGGCGGATCATCGGGCGGCTCGGCCGCTGCAGTCGCGGCTGGAATAGTTCCGATTGCGCTTGGATCAGAGACCGGCGGCTCGGTGCGGCAGCCGGCTGCTTTCTGCGGCATCGTTGGAGTAAAGCCAACGTACGGCCGGGTAAGCAGGTATGGCCTCGTCGCTTTTGCATCGTCGCTCGATCACATCAGCGCCTTCGCGCGCAATGTCGACGACGCCGCACTCACGCTCGAGGTGATGGCCGGAGTCGATCCGAGAGATTCGACCTCGGCTGACCTGCCAGTCCCGTCGTACCGCGAACAGTTCGTGTCGCCGGTGACGATGGCGAAGCCATTGAATGGCGTCACGGTTGGCGTGCCGCGCGAATACTTCCCGGACTCGCTCGACGCCGGCATCAGGAAGCTCTGCGATCGCGCCCTGGACTCTCTCCGATCACTCGGGGCCACTGTCCGCGACGTGTCGCTGCCGCACACATCTCTCGCCATCCCCGTTTACTACATCATCGCTCCGGCCGAGGCGTCGTCGAATCTCGCCCGGTTCGATGGCGTACGGTACGGCCAGCGCATCGCTTCGGGAGATGGTCTGCGCTCGATGTACGACGCAACACGCTCGGCGGGATTCGGACCGGAGGTGACGCGGAGAATTCTTCTCGGGACGTACGTGCTGTCGGCCGGCTACTACGACGCGTATTACAGGAAAGCCCAGGAAGTGCGGGCTCTCATCACGGGCGACTTCACGAGCGTTTTTGCGGACGGAGTCGACGTTCTGTTCACTCCCACCACTCCGACTACTGCGTTCGCCATCGGCTCCATCAGCGACCCGTACGAGATGTATCTGAGCGACATCTTCACGGCCACCGCGAACCTCGCCGGCGTTCCCGCGATGTCCATGCCGGTTGGCCGCGTAGAGGGACTTCCCGTGGGAGGCCAGCTGATCGCCGATCATTTCGCCGAGCCAAAGATGTTTCGCGTCGCCTACGCGCTCGAGCAGGCGCTTGGCGAGGAGGCGCACCGATGAGCGCCGACCGATACGAAATGGTGGTCGGTCTCGAGGTGCATGTGCAGCTGCGCACGCGCAGCAAGGCGTTCTGCGGATGCTCAACGAGCTTCGGCGCTCAGCCCAACACGAATACGTGTCCCGTCTGCCTCGCCCTTCCGGGCGCGCTGCCTGTGCTCAACAAGCAGGCTGTCGCGCTGGCCACGCGCGCGGCGCTGGCACTCGGGTGCACAGTGCACCCGACTTCGATCTTCTCGCGCAAGAATTACTTCTATCCCGATCTGCCCAAGGGATACCAGATCTCCCAATACGATCAACCTCTTGCAACCGGTGGCCGGCTGGCGATTCAGACTGCCGAAGGCGGCGAGAAATCGATCGGCATCACCCGCGTCCACATGGAAGAGGATGCAGGCAAATCGGTCCATGACCGGTATCCCGGCGTCACCGCAATCGACCTGAACCGGGCCGGCGTACCGCTGATAGAGATCGTCAGCGAGCCGGACATGCGATCGCCGGCTGAAGCGGGTGCCTACCTCCGCACGCTGCGCCAGATACTCCAGTACATCGATGTCAGCGACGTCAGCATGGAGGAGGGAAGTCTGAGAGTGGACGCCAACGTCAGCGCCCGCCTCAAAGGCGACACTCGGCTCGGCACAAAGACGGAGGTGAAGAACATGAACTCCTTCTCCGGCGTCGAGCGCGCTCTCGCCTTCGAGTTCGCGCGTCAGTGCGAGCAGCTCGAGCGGGGAGGCACGGTTGCGCAGGAGACATTGCTGTGGGACGCTGCCAGGGGCGAAGCGCGGATAAGCCGGACGAAAGAAGGAAGTCACGACTACCGTTATTTTCCCGAGCCCGATCTGCGCCCGCTCATGCTCGATCAGGACTGGATTGCCCAGACCAGGGCGGCGATACCGGAGCTGCCTTCGGCACGCAAGAGCCGGCTTGCCGCGGACTTTCAGGTGAGTGCAGAAGACATCGAGAAGCTCACCGCCAACCCGGCCATCGCGGAATACTTCGAGAGTGTCGCCCGCGCGTCGGGCGACGGAAAAGCCGCGGCAAACTGGGTGATGGGTGACGTGCTAGCCACGCTCAACGCCGCCGGCCGTGACATCTCTCAGTTTGCGGTTCGCCCGGCTGACCTGGCACAGTTGATCAACATGATTCGCGACGGGCTGGTGAGCCACGCGGCCGCACGGCGGGTGTTTGCCGTGATGGCCGAAACGGGAAAACCGCCTGCCCAGATTGCGCATGAAGAAGGGCTGCTCAAGGTTGGCGACGATGCAGCGCTCGCCACGTGGATCGACGAAGTACTCGCCGAGCATCCGCAGGAAGCGACTCGATTTCTGGCCGGCGAGCGCAAGCTTCAGGGCGTGCTGGTTGGCTTCGTAATGAAGAAATCAGGGGGGCGCGCCGACCCGAAGCGAGTCAATCAGCTGCTGGCGTCGCGGGGTGGCGGGGGGTAGAGCGGCAGCGCCAGACGCTGGGCGTACCCAAGAGTGGACCGTGGCATGCCGAAGTGAGTTCGGGCCTGATCCGCGACGTCTTCCTCCCGGCCGCCGCGCCTCAACGTTGCGCGCCGGACTTTCTTTGCCTCGCGCAGAGCGATGGTTCCCGCCGGGTCGAGAGCGTACGGATCGGCGGCATCGAACCGGTTCAGCAGGTCGATGATGAAATCGTACGATCGCGCCATGTACAACGAAACGTCCTCCTCCAGCAGATCCCAGCGGCTCTTCTCGGAAACGAGGTGAAAGATTCGCTGCCATGACTCGGTATCGGCGACGTAGACCATGCCCCGGAATATCCGGCGGTTGGTCGGTGTGCTGAAAATCGTCGGGCTCAGTATCCGGTCGAGGTGCTCGTCCGACGCTGTGTGATCCAGCAGAATCACCTCGCGCGCCCGCCTGGTGTATCTCTCGCCGATGTGCGTGTCGAAACGGCTCTCCCAGTAGCTGTGGCCAAGGGCAGTGGTCGTCGACGTAATCGCCAGCTGGTGCGGCACGAAGTAGTTGTGAGCCACTGCATCCGCCGCGAGGTGGGCGAGATATCCGAGGCCGAACGCGCGCATCTTTGGCGCGCGCGCGTCGCTGTAGATCTCGAGGCCGACATTCCACGAATGACAGTGCCTGCCGGCTGCGGCGTATTTCTTGGCCATGCTGGTGTCGGCGGCGATGCTTCCATACAGGAAGTCGAACGGAAACGCGCCAATCAACTCGGCGATTGCCTGCGGAAGGAGCGGCAGCGATCGCATCACCGCCTCGCCGAGAAAGATGTGCGTGCCCGGCGTCCACGCGTACGCGAACGATGGCGTCGCGGCAACCAGCAGTACCGCGACGCAGAAGGCACCAAGCAGAACAACCAGCGGCTGTCTCATGGACGGCCGCTCCGGCGATCTAGATACCGATCCGCTTGCGTTGGCGGCGCACCGCTTTGCGAAGATCCGACATCTCTTCGCGAACGACGTTGTTGATCGCCTCGCGCGCGGAGTCGACGTACTCGCGCACGGACTCACTGACCTCGTCGATCGGCAGATCATCGATCAGCTCTTCGCCGCGATCACGCGCAACGCGATAACCCTTTGCGGTTCGTTTGCCCGCCCACCGCGCACCCTCGAGTCCCTGGTCGGCAACCCATCGCGCACCAGGAGCGGCGCGCTCGCCGGCCCACCGCGCACTTTCCAGCCCGGCGATTCCGGCCAGGCGGGCGCCACGTCCCGCCGCGCCCAGAACCGGTCCGATCGGACGGCGGCCACTTGGCCCGGTGCGGAACAAGAGCGTCACTGCCGCACCGACGGCCGCGCCCAGAAGCGCCGCTGTCAGCAGGTCGAACTGCTGCTCGCGATCGTCACCCGAGTTGTTCGTCGCGGGGGCGGACGCGCGGGCGCGGCTTCTCCCAGCCGGGCTCGCCTTCAATGTATCTGTCATCTAACGACTCCTCCTTTTCGAAAGCATCATGAATTCCCGTCCGCACTCCGCGAATTGTGGAGGCCGTGGAGACGAACGCCGACTCCGCTTCCTCCTGAACCACGGCAAGGAGCGCGTTCAGCTCCTTGATGCGGTCTTCCGCCAGCTCGACTGACGCCATCAGCCGCTGATTGGCCGAGGCGACGGTCTGGCTGACTTTCTGCACGTCGACGCGTACCGAGGTCGTGATGTAGTTCACGTTGTCGGCAATGGTGCTGGCGTGCCGCATGATCGGATTGACGTCACCATAAATCCGATCCATCATGTCGCTGATCTTCCCGTAACTCTTTCGGAAGTTCCAGGCCGCGGGCACCAGTGCCACGGCAAGAATGAGCAGCGCGATTGACGCCAGCCCGCTTGCGTAAGTGGTTACCTTCTGAAACAGTCCCGGATCGGTCACCACCTGTTTGGTGACGATCGTATCGGGCAGAGTCCGGGCGGCCTGCAGCAGCCACGCGGACCCCGACATCAGCCATGCGGTCATGGGGCAGTTGTGTGCAAGGGTAGGGCCATCCCTGAATGCTCCAAACGAAGCGGTGCAAAGAGCGCTAGTAGCGATATATTAGCGCAACCGCTCGAACTCAATGGCTCCTCTCGAGTCCGATGGTCGTGCCGGCAGCCCGAACCGCTCACCACTCGCCGCTAGAGAGAGACACAATGCCAGCAGTCCAGTACATCGTCGAGGGTGGTCGCACCCTGCACGGCACGATACGGCCCTCGGGCAACAAGAACGCCGCGCTTCCGATAGTTGCCGCGGCCCTGTTGTCGGA